>DATAZN010000394.1:0-13340 GCA_036272035.1 Mycobacterium sp.
GCGGCCACCGCCGCGATGTCGTGGTCGTGCAGCCAAGACGCACACTGCCAGTCCAGTCCCGAGCCGGGTTCGCTGCCGTTGCCGGTCTGTAAAAACCTTGCCCACCAGCCGGTTCTGACCAGCACGATGTCGCCGCGCCCAACCGTTACACCCTGCGCCCGCGCCACATCGTCAAGCTCGGCCGGGGTGATCGGCTTTCCGAGTTCGAGGAAGGTCTCGACACCGCGATGACGAACGACGTCCAGCAGCACTCCGCGTGAGGTGATGCCCTTGCCGTCGACCTTGTCGATGCCGCAGTGCGGCGCGCCGAAGCTGGTCACCGAGTCGGCTGGAAAGCCGTTGTAGAGCTGTTCCTCGTAGTAGACATGCGAGAGCGCATCCCACTGGGTGGCGGCCTGCAGCGGCATGATGATCATGTCGTCGTTGAAGCGAAAGAGATCGTCCTGGAAGTACTTTCCCATTTCCTGCGCACCGGGATTGGCGGCCCAGTCCGGCCCGAAGCGAGGCAGCGAATGCGCGTCGCCGCCGTCCACCGTCATCACGTGAATCGGGTTGTGCCGGAATTTGAATGATCCCTGCGGACCCGACGATCCGAAGTCCACTCCCAGCGGAAAGACTTTGCCGTGCTTGACCAGAGCGGCCGCTTCGGCGATCTTGTCCGGGGTGATGAAGTTCAGCGTCCCGAGTTCGTCGGAGTCGCCCCAGCGTCCCCAGTTGGAGACCTCGCCGGCGACCCGGCGGAAGTCGGTCAGGCTGGCCACAGTGCTCGCCCTTCTTCGAGTTCACGCGCGGTCGCCGCGCCGAGATTGCCACCGTCGACCCACAGTACTTGGCCCGAAATATAGCTGGCGGCTTGGCTATTCAGGAACACCAGGACCGCCGCCTGCTCCTCAGGATCGGAGACCCGGCCCAGCGGTTTGGGGATGTCATCGAGAAAGCCCTGACCGTACGCGCCGCGCAGCTGTTCGAGAATCGGTGTCTCGGTGACACCGGGCCCGGTGCAGTTGATCCGAATACCCCGACCGCCGAGTGCAGTGGTCTTGCTCATGGTGTACAGGATGACCGCTTCCTTGGATAACCGGTAGCCCCCGTCGGCCAACGCGTCGGGATGACGGTGACACCACTCGATGCCCGTGGCCATCGTCGCGGTGTTCAGCAGCCCGCCGACCACCTGCTGATGCTCCCGGTACTCCTTAGCCGCAAGGGAAGACACGCTCACGATGGACGATCCGGCCGGCATCTTCTCCAACAGCGCCTCGGTGGCGTGCCGCAGGCCGAGGAAGTTGATCGTGAGCACCAGCAACGGATCACCGATCCCGGAGGAGACCCCGGCGATGTTGAACAGCGCATCGACCTGTCCACCAATCGAACTCACGGCGGTATCGATCGATGTCGCGTCGGTCAGGTCGACGGTGTAAAACTCCGCGATGCCTTCGCTCGGCGCCTGTTTGTCCAACCCGACGACATGGGCACCCAGCTCGGTGAGCTGGCGCACGACATGCGCACCGATGCCCGACGCACACCCGGTGACCACGGCACGGCGACCGTCATAGCTCAACAGTTCGTCGATCTGTCCCAACGACGACTACTTCTGCTCGTCTTTGAGACGCTGGGCCGCCTGCACGCGACCCTCGTTGATCTCCGCCATCGCCTCGGGAATCTCACTCGCAGTGAACTTTCCACCGCGGCCGGTGGGCAGGCCACCGAACGAGTAGTTCTCGTCGAATTTCGGCGCGGTCGGCTCGGGCCGGCGTGACTCGATCTTCTCGATCACCGGCGCCAACCGCTTGGCCTTCTCGGCCACCGCCTTCTGGTCACGCTCGATGAACTCCGGCAGCACCTCTTTGCCCATCAGCTCGATGGACTCCATGGTGCCTTCGTGGCTGCGCGGGTTGAGCAGCAAGATGATCTCGTCGACGCCACTGTCCTCGTAACCTCGCAGGAATTCGCGGACGGTGGCCGGCGAGCCGATCGCGCCGCGGCCCGGTCCGTAGGCCAGCGTCGGATCCTTCTCGCATTCTTCGAGATAGCGCTTCCACACGCCGGTACGTCCCGGTGTGTGAACGCCAGTCATGTAATAGTGCATGATCCCGAACGAGAAGAACCCGCCGCCCATCCCGAGTCGCTGCACGGCCTGCTCGTCAGTCTTGGCGACCATCATCGACAGGTCGCCACCGATCGCGAGAATGTTCGGGTTGATCGCGGGGGTGATCGGCACGCCGCTCTCCTCGAGCTCCTTGTAGTAGCCGTTCACCCGTTCGGTCAGCGGACCGGGGCCGGTATAGGCGAAGCTCAATGCCCCGATGCACTTTTGGGCAGCCATCTGGACCGAGGCTGGCCGGGTGCAGGCGACCCACACCGGCGGGTGTGGCTTCTGCAGCGGCTTCGGGACGACGTTGCGGGCCGGCATCTCGATGTGCTCGCCCTTGAATCCGGTGAAGGGCTCTTCGATCATGCAGCGGATCGACACCTCCAGGGCCTCCTCCCACTGCGCCCGCTTGTCGGCCGGGTCGATGTTGAAGCCGCCGAGCTCTCCGATCGAGGACGATTCGCCGGTGCCGAATTCCACTCGGCCATCCGAGATCAGGTCAAGGGTGGCGATCCGCTCGGCGACCCGGGCGGGATGGTTGACCGCAGGTGGCAGGTGCATGATGCCGAATCCCAGCCGGATGTTCTTGGTCCGCTGACTGGCCGCGGCCAGGAACATCTCCGGAGCGGTGGAGTGGCAGTACTCCTCCAGGAAGTGGTGTTCGGTCAGCCAGACGGTGGAGAAGCCGGCCTTATCGGCCGCCTCGACCTCATCGAGACATTCTTTGAGCAGGATGTGCTCGTCATCGGGCGCCCACGGGCGCGGTAGCGCGAATTCGTAGAACAGTGAGATTTTCAACTGGTACCTCCCGGAACAATTGATTGAGTTGAGCTTTCGCTGACGAGGTGTTTGGCCGCGACGTAGCCGAAGGTCATGGCAGGACCGATGGTGGCACCGGCGCCGGCGTAGCTGCGGCCCATGACCGCTGCGGTGGTGTTGCCTACGGCGTACAGGCCGCGCACGACGGTGTCATCTGCGCGCAGCACTCGTGCATATTCATCGGTGCGCAGACCACCCGAAGTGCCCAGATCGCCGAGAACCATCCGGAACGCGTAGTAAGGCGGCTTGTCCAGCGGATGCAAGTTGGGGTTGGGCAGAGTGGGGTCTCCGTAATAATTGTCGTAAACGCTGTCACCTCGGTTGAAGTCGTCGTCGTGACCCTTGTGCGCAAGCTCGTTGAAACGTGTTGCCGTGCTGTGCAGTTGCGCAGCCGGAACTCCGATCTTGGCAGCGAGCTCATCCCACGTATTCGCCGCCTTGACCACGCCGGACTCCACCCAGACTTTCGGGATCTTGCGTCCGGTGGGCACGGGGGCGAGGGGGATCTTCGGTATCGGCAGATGTCCCGCGACTACGTATTTCAAGAACGACCGGTGGTCGGTGACGAGCCAGCAAGGAATGTGGGTGACGCCCGATTTCTGGCCCTCGATCATCGCGTGACCGAAGTCCATGTAGGGCGCCGCCTCGTTGATGAACCGCTTTCCCTCGCCGTTGACGATGAACTGCGACGGCATCATGCGCTCGTTGAGCATGAATTGCATTCGGCCATCCGGCCATTGGATCGCCGGAAACCACCAGGCCTCATCGAGCATGTCGGCGGCGGCGCCGACCTGCTGGCCGGCCCGGATGCCGTCGCCGGTGGCCGCCGGGTTGCCGAAGCTCCAGTCCTGATCCACAACCGGCTGGTGCTCTTTGCGCCAAGCCATGTCATGGTCGAAGCCACCGGTCGCCATGATCACGCCTCGACGTGCGCAGATACGGTGCAGCACATCATCTTTCGCGACGACCGCGCCGGTCACCGATCCGTCGTCGTCAGTGATCAGCTGAGTCATCGGTGCATCCAGCCACAGCGGAATGCCCCGGTCCTTCATGGCCAGCCGCATTCGTGCAGCCAGCGACTGCCCGATGGCCGCCATCCGGTCGCCGAAGACCCGGGCCCTGACCATCCGCCACACCAGCTTCACCAGCACGCCCTTACCGGCCCATGATTGGCGCACCTGGTAGAACGAGCGAAGCTCTTTGGGCCCCAGCCAGATTCCGCGTGGGGCCAGCGCCAACGGCGCCAGCAGGTGTTGCTCCTCGTCGGCCAGCGTGCGCAGATCGATAGGGGGAACGTTTATCGTGCTGCCGAGTTCGGAACCGCCGGGCAATTCGGGGTAGTAGTCGGCATAGCCGGGCTTCCAGACGAACTCGAACCACGGGCTGAGCTTCTCGAGAAAATCCATCATCTCCGGCGCCGAGTCGACGTACTGCCGAAGTCGCGCGTCGCTGACGAAGCCGGCGGTGATGCGCCGCAGGTAGTCGAAGACGCCGTCGGGCGGCGGCGTGTAACCGGCCCGGCGTTGCGCCGGCGCACCTGGCACCCAGATGCCGCCCCCGGACAGCGCGGTGGAACCGCCGAAGTGGCTGGACTTTTCGATGACCAGCGTCTTGAGTCCGGAGGCTTGAGCGGCCAACGCCGCCGTCATGCCGCCGCCTCCAGAACCGATGACCAATACGTCGACGACGTCGTCGAACGTATCGGGGCTGCCAGATGCCGCTGCCGTCATGCCGCCGGCACCGCCGTTCTGACGGCGAACCCGGCAATCAACTCGGGAGCCGGCTTGTAGTAGCGCACGCCCGTCCGATACGGTCCGACAGCCGCCAGCGCCGCGAAAGCCGCTACCCAGTTGCGGATCTCATGCGCGGAGTTGCCGCCCTCGTTGGCGATGAACGAGTTTGACCACTTGTCCAGGTCGTCGAGATGTCCACTATCCACGATCTCGAGGAATTGGCGATCGAACTCCGGGTTGAGGGGCGCAAGGTCGCTCGCCCCGGCGGCGAAGCTCTTGGCTGCGTCCATCACGGCGGTCTGCCGCGCCGATCGCTGCTCGGGGGTCATCGGCCGGCCGTGCACAATCCGCTCCACGACTTGCGGTGTCGCGGTCGACAGCGTCGGAACCGGCGGATCATGCGACAGCCCACCGGATCCCACCAGCAAGACCCGCTTGTCCAAGGTGGCCAGATAGCTGCCAACCGCTGTCCCGAGCGTCCGGCAACGATGCAACGGGCCCAGCGGCGTGGCGACCGAGTTAATGAAAATCGGGATCACCGGGCGCGCGGTGGCGGAGCCGAACAACTTCTCCAGCGGTTGGACGGTGCCGTGGTCGACCTCCATGTTGGCCGAGATGGCGATGTCGACACCAGCGGACAGAACCGCTTTCGCGCAGCCGACCGCGATTGCTTCGGGGACGTCAAGCGGTCCTTTGTGGGTGCCGTAATCGCCGACCCCCTGAGCTTCGGTACCGATGCAGAACGGCGGCATCAGCTTGTAGAAGAAGCCGTTGTAGTGGTCAGGCGCAAAAATGACGACGATCTCCGGGTCGAAGTCTTCGACGAATCGCCGTGCCTGCGTGAGGGCGCTGTCGATGTCATCAAGGAGGTCCTGCGACGGCCCGGGCAGATTGAGCAGAGGGCTGTGGGACATACAGCACAGGGCGAGCGGCACGGTTTCCTCCCGGTGTCAAGGTGAGGACGTCGAAGAGCGAGGCACTCAACTCGGGGGCGAGCTGAGCAATACACGCGCCCGCGATACAGCGATCGGGTCGCAGGAACAGCACGGATTCTTGGTGACCGTCGAACCAGGCCTTGAGCTGGCCGGCCCGGTCGCCGACGACAGTCACGTCGGGATCGCCATCGCCATCCCAGTGCAGCTGGGTCAATGGCCGGGCAGCGACGAGCTTGGCGCCCAGCGCCTGCCAATCCGCAAATGCCTTGGCGCCGAGAATTTCCCGCGGATTGTTGTTCCAGCACACGACGGCGAACCAGCCGCCGACAACGTCGTCGAACAAGACGTCCTGCCGCTCCCGGGTATCCACCCGGGGTTGGACGAACAGCGTCCCGACGGGCGAATCCTCCCGCCGCGGTTCGGGGTGCACGACGGCGCCTTGCTCGTATCGCGGCATCGGTTTGAATCGCATCTCGAGCACATATCGCTTGAGCGAGGGCACAATTGACGCGGACCGCACCAACAGGTCCCGAGCCGCAGCGACCCGTCGGTTGGTCGGCGAGATGACGCGGCCCACCATCGTCGACAGGTCGATCATCGCCCGGGCATGCTTGCGACGTTCGACGTCGTAGGTGTCGAGCAACGCGTCCTCGGCGTAGCCGTTCACCACGGCAGCAAGCTTCCAGCCCAGATTCGCCGCGTCGCGGATTCCGCTGTTGTAGCCCTGCCCCTGCCACACCGGCATCAGGTGCGCGGCGTCACCGGCCAGCAGCAGGCGGCCGCGCCGGAATGCGCCGGCGATCCGCGAGTGATGGGTGTAGACCCGGTGCCGGATCACGTCGACGCGGTCGGGATGCGGAACCATCGAGGCCAGCATCCGGGTGAGGAAGGCCGGGTCTTCAGCCTGCTCATCGGTCTCGTCGGCGTGAATCATGAACTCGAACCGGCGAATTCCGTGCGCGATCGAGATCGAGGCGTAGGGGCGTGCCGGGTCGGCGCCGACCTCACTGTTGGGATGGCCGAGCGGATCGTTGGCGATGTCGACGACCAGCCAACGGGTCGGCGAAGTGGTGCCGTCGAACGACACCCCCATCAGCCCGCGAGTGGCGCTCCGGCCACCGTCGCAACCGACCACGTAGCGGGTCAGCACGGTCTTGGGCCCACCCTCGCCGTCGAGTTCGACGGTGACCGCGTCGGCCGTCTCGGTGTACGACGTCAAGGGCCGGCCCCACTGCACCTCGACGTGCTCGAATCGCTCCAGACCACGAAGCAATTCGGCATCGACCAACGGCTGAACGAACCCGTTGCGCTTGGGCCAGCCGAAACACGCGTCGGGCGGGGCCATTTCGGCAAGTATCCGGCGCTTGGCGTCGACGAATCGAAGAATCTGGTTGGGCACGGTGTGCGGCAGAACGTGGTCGACCAGGCCGATCGCCTGGAAGGTGCGCAGCGACTCGTCGTCCAGCCCGACGCCGCGGGGATAGTCGATCAGCGTGTCACGTTCTTCGACTACCAGAGTGCTGACACCTTGCAGGCCAAGGATATTGGCCAGGGTCAGACCAACCGGCCCCGCACCGATGACGACAACGTCGACATCCACCTCCTGGACCTCGTGCCCTTCGGACACCGTCAACGCCCCAGCAGGAAGTCGATATGCAGGCGATCGAACGTCTTGGTGTCCTCGTACTGCGGCCAGTGGCCGCAACCGGACATCACTTCGAAACGGGCACCGGGGATCATCGAGGCGATTCGGCGACCCTCGGTCACGTCAGCGGTCGGGTCATCACTGGTCCACAACACCAACGTTGGTGCTGTGATCGACCCATAGTCGCTGGGGCCCAGAATGTTGCGGGCGCGGATCTCGGGGTCTTGCAGCGCCATGATGTCACGCATTGCGGACACGAAGCCCGGCTGGCGGTACACCCGCTGGCGGCTCGCGACGAGGTCGTCGTAGTCCTTCGACTTGTCGGCCATCAACCATTTGATCCGCGCCTGCACGGTTTCCCAAGTCGGGTTGTCGGCGGCTGCCATCGAAAGCGTGATGATTCGCTTCATCACCTCGGGATCGGCTTGCGAGCCACCGGCGGTGTTGAGCACCAGCCGGTCGACTTTCTCGGGGTGGTCGACGGCGGCGCGGGAAACCACCCAGCCGCCAAGCGATTCACCGGATAAGTGGGCGCGCTCGACGCCGATCGCATCGAGGAAGGCCAGCAAATGGTCGACGTAGTGGCCGACCTCCAGCGGGTGACCGGGTTTGTCCGTATAGCCGTGGCCCAGCATGTCAAACGACCAGGTCGAGAAGTGCTCCGCGTGCGCCTCCAGATTGCGGACGTATGCCTCGGCGTGACCACCGGAGCCGTGCAGCAGTATCAGCGGCGGCTTGCTCGAATCACCGGCGTGCAGGTAGCGAGTTCGGACACCACCGGCGTCCAGGTAGCCCTGCACGAACGGCACACCCTGCAGGTCACTCCACACGCTCTCGTGCTCCGCCACCGGTTCCTCTCTGCCTAGTTCCAGCTGAAATTTGGTTCTCGTTTCCAGTCAACTGCGTGTGCTAAAATCGCACACCAATGTGCACTATATATAGAGCATCACTCTCTGCCGGTCCGCTGTCAAGCACGGCCCAGCTCGGGTTGGCCGACCCGGCGGCGGTGCGCTGACATGCGCGAGGTCCCGATGACTCAGACCGCCGCGGCGCCCGGCTCGCAGACGCTGGCCCGAGGACTCACTGCCCTGCAGCTGGTGGCCGATGCTCCCGCGGGAATGACCGTGCAGCAGGTCGCCGACGGCGTCGGCGTGCACCGGACCATCGCGTATCGCCTGCTTGCGACGCTGGCCCAGTTCAGGTTCGTCGCCAAAGGCGAAGACGGCCGCTATCGACCGGCCGCGGGGCTGGCGCTGCTCGGTGCGTCGTTCGACCGCAACGTCCGCCAGCTCAGCGTGCCGATCCTGCGCGCGCTGGCTGACGATCTAGGCACCACGGTGTCGCTGCTGGTCGCCGAGGGAGACCAGCAGGTGGCCATCGCGGTGATCGTCCCCACCCAGGTCCCCTACCAGCTGGCCTTTCACGAAGGTAGCCGTTACCCGCTCGATCGCGGCGCCGCGGGTATCGCGCTGCTGGCCAGCCTGCCCCCGCGCCCGGACGAACGCGATCTGGTCCTGAGCGCCCGCGAGCAAGGCTGGGTGATCACCCACGGTGAGATCGAGCCGAACACCTATGGTTTGGCAGTCCCCGTGCATCGCGACCCGCCGTCACCACCGGCCTGCATCAATCTGATCTCGCACCGCGAAGACGTGGTGATGCGCGGCAAGGACGCAGTTGTCAAGGCCGCCAAGGAATTATCGGCGATCTTGAGCTGACCCCTGGGCAGGGAGGGAGAGAGTTTTATGCCGTCTTGGGATCATGAAGTCGACGTTATCGTGCTCGGCAGCGGCGGAGCCGCGCTGGCTGCCGCGCTGACCGCCACGGCCAGCGGTGCCTCGGTGGCGGTCTACGAGAAGGCTGCGACTGTCGGTGGCACCACGGCGGTTTCGGGCGGCGTGGTGTGGATCCCTGCGCATAATCGCTCCCCCGAGGGCGAGCTCACCGTCGACGATGCGCTCAGCTATCTGCGTGCGCAATCGCTCGGGTCGATGGACGACGCGCTCGTCGACACGTTCGTACGGACCGGTCCGGCGATGCTCGACTTCATCGAAGCGCACAGCAGTCTGCGGTTCGAGATCGCCACGGGTTTCCCGGATTACAAGCCGGAGCTACCCGGCGGCCAGCCCGGCGGCGGCCGTTCGCTGAGCGCGGCTCCGTTCGATCTGAATCAACTGGGCGAGTGGCGCGATCGGATCACCTCGTTTCCACAGGACTGGTCCAACGTCGGATTCGACGCCGAGACCCGGGCCCGCCTGCATGCGGGGGTCAACGAGAACGGCGACCTGTGCGTGGCCGGCACGGCGCTGATCGCCGGACTGCTCAAAGGGTTGCTCGATTCCGGTGTGACCCCGCATACCGATGCCCGCGCCGAAGAATTGATCGCCGAAGACGGCGCGATCGTCGGCGTCCGGATCGCCTCCGGCGGTGAGCAGTTGGCTGTCCGTGCTCGTCGTGGAGTGATCCTGGGGACGGGTGGATTCGAATGGGATCCCGTGCTGGTCAACGCTTTTCTGCGTGGCCCGATGCACGGCCCTGTCTCACCGCCCAATAACACCGGCGACGGACTGCGCATGGCGATGGCGCACGGCGCCGACCTGGCCAACATGGGTGAGGCGTGGTGGGTGCCTATCGTGCAGATCCCGGGCGACACAATCGACGGGCACCAACGCAGTCGCAGCGTGCGGCTGGAACGGACTCGGCCGCGCAGCATCATCGTCAACCGGCTTGGCAAGCGATTCGTCAACGAGGCCTGCGACTACAACTCGATGGCCGGTGCGTTCCACTACCTCGACCCTCGTGAGGGCTACGTCAACGACCCGGCCTGGATGGTTTTTGATGCACAACACCTCAAGCGTTATGGGTTCCTGGGCGTCGATCCCGACGGGCCGGTGCCGGACTGGTTCTGCGAATCGGCGGATCTCACCGCGTTGGCCGCCAAAACCGGGATCGCTCTCGACGGGCTCACCCGCACCATCGACGCCTGGAACCACCACGTCGGTGACAGCTCTGATCCCGACTTCGGCCGTGGCTCAAGTGCTTACGACGGCTACTGGGGTGATGAGCACGCAACGACGCTGGCCGGCAAGACGCTGGGCCCCGTCGACACCGCGCCGTTCTACGCGGTTCCGGTGTCGGTGGGCGCGATGGGCACCAAGGGCGGACCGCGCACCGACCGCGATGGACGGGTCCTGCATGTCAGCGGTGAGCCCATCCCCGGCCTGTTCGCCTCCGGCAACGCGATGGGTGGGGTGACGGGACGCGCCTATGGCGGTGCCGGCGGAACCATCGGTCCAGCAATGGTTTTCGGCTACCGCGCGGGCTACGCCGCCGCGACCGGGAAGTCGGTCGACTAGCTGAACGCCTTGGTGATTGCCGCCATGTCGAAGTAGTCGCGCCACACCGCGATGCGGTCGTCGCGTATTTCGAAGACACCCATCACCGGTAGCGGGATCTCTCCGCCATCCTTGCGGTGCATCACGTCGGTGCGTTCGTTCATCACGACCGTGCCGTCGCTGACCTGCCGGTGCACGTTGAAGTCGATGCCGTCGAATGCCGCGACGAATCCCACGATGAACTGCGCAATCGCCTCACGGCCCTGCACGGGATCCATCGGAATGTTGTGGTAGACGGCGTCCTCGGTGAAGTACCCGGCCAGCTCTTCCGGGTTGGGCGACGACCACAGTTTGCAGAATTCGGTGACCAGCTCATTGGCAGTGCGCGTCATGGATTCATGCAACACCAGAGATCAGCGCTCGGCGAGGGCTTTGGCCAGATCGATTGTGCCGGTGGTAATCGCGGCGACCACTCCGCCGTCGACCAATAGATCGGTACCGGTGACGAACGACGCTGAGGGCCCGAGCAGGAACTCGGTGGCGGCCGCGATGTCCTCGGGTGTGCCAAGACGCCGCAGGCCCGAGTTCTCGACCATCGCCCTCATCAGCGCGCCCGATTCGCTGTCGAGTTCCAGCCGCCCCATCGCCGTCGAGATGACACCGGGGCTGATGGAGTTGATCCGGGCGCCACGTTCGCCCCAGGTTCCGGCTGCCGCAGCCACCCGAATCTGGTTGGCCCGCTTGGCGAACGGATACGCCATCTGACTGCTGGTGATCTTCGAGCAGGCCTCGAGGCCGAGCAGTTCCTCGGCGGGCATGCTCGCGAGCTGTCGCTCGAGCGCCGGATCCAGCGCGGGCTGCAGGTGGCCGGCCATGCTGGCGATGACCACCCCGGCGCCGCCAGGCTCGATCACTCGGCCGAATTCGTCGATGCTCAGCGCGACACCCAGCAGGTCGACGGCAAGCACCGCCTCAGCGGATGCCTGTTGCGGGGAAAGTCCCGCGGTGTGCACCACCGCCGTGACCCGGCCGACCTCCTGGGCCGTCTCGGCCACCGCGGCCACCGAACTGCGCGAGGTGACGTCGACCTGTCGGGTCAGCACCTGATGGCCGTCTTCGGTGAGGGCACCCGCCGCGGCGTTCAGGCCATCGGCATTGATGTCGGCCAGCAAGATGATCCGGCCCGCTCCACTGCGGCGGGCAACCGAAACTCCCATACCGCCGACACCGATGATGACCAGAACTTCGTTGCTCGTTGATCGCGATGACATGGGACTCCCTAGGCAGGTACGTCGATGACGGTAGCCGAACCCATTCCGCACCCGATGCGAGCGCCAGCTCGGCCACGATCACGGCGTGCGGCACGGCTTATCTCCAATTCGGCCAACAGGGACCCTGAGGCGCCTATGACGATACGAGAATAGTATTCTCTCAGTCCGAGAGTACGAGTTGCAAGAAGGGAAACAGCAATGCAGATCAGCGGGAGTTCGGCCATCGTCGTTGGCGGCGCGGGCGGCCTGGGCGAGGCCACGGTTCGCCGACTGCACACGGCAGGGGCCAGGGTGGTTATCGCCGATCTGGCCGACGAGAAGGGCAAGGCGCTGGCCGATGAGCTCGATGCCCGCTACGTCCGCACCGACGCGACCAACACTGAAGACGTGAACGCAGCGTTGGCTGAGGCGGAAATGCTTGGGCCGCTGCGTATCTCGGTGGACGCGCACGGCGGACCGGCGAGCGGCGGGCGCCTGGTCGGCAAAGACGGTTCACCGCTGGACCTGGACGGCTTCAAGACGACGATTGACGTGTACCTGACCGGCGTGTTCAACGTGCTGCGCCTGGCCGCCGCGGCCATCGCACGCCAGGAACCGGTCGACGAGGGTGCACGCGGTGTCATCATCAACACCGCATCGATCGCCGCCTACGAGGGCCAGATCGGCCAGCTGCCGTAC
The DNA here is from genome assembly GCA_036272035.1 of Mycobacterium sp. Classification (GTDB taxonomy): domain Bacteria; phylum Actinomycetota; class Actinomycetes; order Mycobacteriales; family Mycobacteriaceae; genus Mycobacterium. Next base: position 12,503 of record DATAZN010000394.1, read on the forward strand.
GCGGCGGCCAAGGGCGGTGTCGTCAGCATGACGCTGATCGCGGCCCGCGACCTGTCGCCGCTCGGGATCCGAGTCGTCACCATCGCCCCCGGCACGTTCCTGACTCCCGCCTATGGCAAGGCGGGCGACCAACTCGAGGCCTACTGGGGCCCCCAGGTCCCCTTCCCCAAGCGGATGGGCCGGTCCCCCGAATATGGCGCCTTCGTGCAGAGCATCGTCGAAAACGATTACCTCAACGGCGAGGTCATCCGGTTGGACGGTGCGCTGCGCTTCCCGCCGAAATAACGGGAGGCACTCGAACGTGAAGCCAGCTGCACGGTCGTCGCCGAACGTGAGCCCAACTTCACGCTCGGCGGGCCTCCCAGTGACCGACTAGTTCTTGCCGGCCGCCAACTTGGCTGCGATCGAGCGGAAGTCCTCGGTCTGGAACGACTGATTCTCCGCGGACAACGCGTAGTCGATGGTGGCCAGCACCGCGCGCTCGAGGTGCACGTTGAGGACGCGTTTGGTGCTTTCGACGGCCTGCTGCGGAAGTTCGAGGATCTTCTTCACCGCTTTCAATGCCTCGGCGACCGGATCGGCCACCGCGTGGTTGGCCAAGCCCAGTTCGACCGCTCGCGCGGCGGAGATCCGGGCGCCGGTCAGCGCGTACTCCTTGGCCAGCAACAGGCTGATGTGCAGTGGCCAGGTCAGCGGTCCGCCATCAGCGGCCACCAATCCCACCTGCACGTGCGGGTCGGCGAGATAAGCGTCTTCGGCGATGTAGACGATGTCGCTCAATGCGACCAGGCTGCAACCCAACCCGACGGCCGGCCCGTTGACCGCGGCCACCACCGGA
>DATAZN010000395.1:0-8819 GCA_036272035.1 Mycobacterium sp.
GAACCTGTTCTGGGCCTTCGCCTACAACACCGCGGCTATCCCACTGGCCGCGATGGGTCTGCTCAACCCGATGATCGCCGGTGCGGCGATGGCCTGCTCGTCGCTACTGGTGGTGACAAACAGCTTGCGGCTCAGGCGATTTCGGGATCACAACCAGGCGAGCTCGGCGGGCAGCTGCTGACACCAGAACGCCTCGTCGTGTCCACCGGGCGAGAAACCGCCGGCGGGCGGCGTGCGCAGCTGGCCGATGAACTGATACGTGGCCGCTGCGAAGCGGTCGTCGTTGCCGCAGTCGATCCGTAGCGGAATCGTCGACAGCGCAGGCGATCCGAAGACGGTGTTCTGCGTCCAGTCGTCGTAGCTGTCGAATGCGCCCAACGTGCTGGCGGTGTAGGACTGGTACAGCGCCGGGCTGACCGCGCAGATCCCGGCGGTGCGTGCCGGACCCAGCCGGGCGCCCAGCAGCATTGCGCCGTAGCCGCCCATGGACCAGCCGATGAAACCCACTCGGCTGATGTCCAGGTTCATCGTCGACAGCATCGGGATCAGCTCGTTGAGCACCATCGAGCCCGCGTCCTCGCCGCCGGCCCGCCGATGCCAGTAGCTGTCGCCGCCGTCGACGGCCACCACTGCGAACGGCGGCCGGCCCGCCTTGACCAGATCGGCGAGCACCTGTTCGACGCCCAAACTCATGACCTGCTTGGCGCTGCCGCGCACGCCGTGCAGAGCGATTACCGGGCGCAGCGGCCCGATCTGACCGGGTGGCCTGGCGATGACGTAGTTGGTCAGGATGCCGCCGCGGGCCGCCGAGACGAACGAGCCGGACACCTTGGTCGGCATTGGAGCGGGAGCGGCGACCGGTGGCGCAGGCGGCCCCGCCGGTGCCGCGGGATCGAATGGGCTGGGATCGGCCGGTACTTGGGTGGGATCGACCAGAGCGCCCAACGTCCAGATTCCCGCTGCTCCCGCGACGGCACTGGCACCTAGGCGCAGCGCAGCACGGCGGGAAAGCTCAGGCACGAGCGACATATTGCCGTTCTGAGCAGCGGCGCACACAGAGCCACGCCGAATTCGTAGGCAACATGGCGGTCACATTTTGCCAACGCAACAATTGCACTTGGTACAAAGTGCGGAATATGTAACACTGTTCCTCATGACCGAGCTGAGTGAGACTTCTGCCGGGCAGACCGCCGATGCACTACCGCTGGGGCCGCAATCGCTGGTGTGGCGCTACTTCGGCGACAACCGGATGTTCCTGATCGGGCCGCGGCCCGCAGTGTTGCAAAACATGCTCGCCGAGCTCGGGCAGGCCGTGCTGGACCACTCGGTGTTCTTCAGCGACACCTCGGCGCGGATCAAGCGCTCACTGCCGCCGATCTTCAAAACTGTCTACGGGTCGGACGACGACAACACCGGCCAGCAGGTTCGTGACTTCCACCACCAGATCAAAGGCGAAATGCCCAGCGGCGAGCGGTATCACGCGCTGGACCCCGACACTTACTTCTGGGCGCACGCCACCTTCGTCGAGCAGGTGCTCTACTTCGCCGACACCTTCGTCAAGCGGCTGACCGACCAGGAGAAGCAGCAGATCTATCTCGAGTCGAAAACCTGGTACCGACGCTACGGCGTCAGCGAGCGGCCGATGCCTGCTGACTACGACGAGTTCGAGCGGTACTGGGATCACATGATGGAGCGAGTCATGGTCGCGCACCCCACCGCGAAATACGGTGTGGGATATGTGACTAAAGGATTTCCCCGCCCGAAAGGTGTCCCGCCGCTGGCGTGGCGAATTCTGGCGCCGATGTTCAACCCGGTCGCGGCGTTCCTGACCACCGGCGGCATGCCGCCGCGGGCCCGCACCCTGCTCGGCCTGCCCTGGAGTGAGCGCCAGGAACGCAGCTACCAGCGGTTCGCCACGGTGTGGCGGTCACAGCCAGTGAACTGGCTGTGGGACTATCTGCCGATGCGACTGCGCTACAACGGATTTGCTAGAGCGGGCTATGCCCGCAGATAACCCCGTTAGCCTCGTTGACCCGGCCACCCAGGCGATCCTCGACGCCGCCGTCGTCGAGTTCGAGCAGCATGGCTTTCGGCGGGTCGCGCTCGACGACGTAGCCCGCCGCGCCGGAGTCAGCCGAACCACCATCTACCGGCGCTTCGCCGGCCGCGACGAGCTGGTCGCCGCCGTCATCGACCGCGAGAACGCGGTGCTTTTCGCCAACATCGCCGACGAACTGAAAAGCCGCAGGCCACAGTCCAATTACTACGTCGAGGCGTTCACGCTGTCGATCGTGCGGTTCCAGCAACACCGCGTGCTGACCCGGATGCTCGCCGACGAGCCCGGCTTGATGCTCGAATTGGCCCGCCGGCACTGGGACGCCGCCGTCGAGCGGATGGCGGTCGCGCTGCGGGTGATCTTTCCCGACGGCTTCGCTGGGCAAATCGGTGCTGACGCAGTCGATCAGCTGGCCGACACCATCTTGCGTTACGCGGCAATGCTGTTGTTGTTGCCGACCCGCGAAACGCTTGCTGACGCCGAGGACATTCGGGCCTTTGCCACCGCACACTTCCTGCCCAGCCTGCCTGCGGCCCTGCGCGCCGTCCCGGTGTGAATCGAGCGCGGCCGCAAGGGTAGGTGTTAGCGTCCCGTCATGCCGACCCACCAGACGAGCGGCGCCGCGCCGCTGCGCGGGGGGCTCTCGCAACGGCAGTTGAACATGATTGCGCTCGGCGGTGTCATCGGCGCGGGCTTGTTCGTCGGGTCCGGCGTCATCATCGGCGAGACGGGGCCCGGGGCGTTCATCACCTACGCGCTCTGCGGGGCGCTGGTCGTCCTGGTGATGCGGATGCTCGGCGAGATGGCCACCGCCAATCCGTCGACCGGTTCGTTCGCCGACTACGCGCGGCAGGCATTGGGCGGCTGGGCGGGCTTCTCGGTGGGCTGGCTGTATTGGTACTTCTGGGTGGTGGTGGTCGGCTTCGAGGCCATTGCCGGCGGCGCGGTGTTGTCCTACTGGATCAAGGCGCCGCTGTGGCTGCTGTCAGGGGTCCTGATGGTCGCGATGACGGCGACCAACCTGTTCTCGGTCGCCGCCTTCGGTGAGTTCGAATTCTGGTTCGCTGGAATCAAAGTCGCGGCGATCGTGGCGTTTCTGACCCTGGGCTCGCTGTTCGTCTTTGGATTCTGGCCGCGGCACGGCCTCGACTTCAGCAACCTGACCGCACACGGCGGCTTTTTCCCGAACGGGGTAGGCACGGTATTTGGTGCCATCTCGGTGGTCATCGGCGCGATGGTCGGCGCCGAAGTGGCCACCATCGCCGCCGCCGAAACCGCGAATCCCGAACGGGCAGTGGCGCGGGCGACCAAATCGGTGGTCGTGCGGATCGTCATCTTCTACCTGGGATCGGTGTTCCTGCTTGTGGTGATCGTGCCGTGGGACGCCGAGCGCCCTGGGGTGTCGCCCTACGTTGCGGCACTGGGGGAGATGGGAATTCCCGCCGCCGGGCACATCATGAACGCGGTGGTGCTGACCGCGGTGCTGTCGTGTCTGAACTCCGGCCTGTACACCGCGTCACGGATGCTGTTCGTACTCGCCGCCCGCGGCGAAGCACCGATGGACTTGGTCAAGGTGGGTCGTCGCGGAGTGCCCTACCTCGCGATCCTGGTTTCGTCGATCGTGGGCTTCCTCTGCGTTCTCGCGGCGTGGGTGGCGCCTGGGGCGGTGTTCACCTTCCTGCTGAAATCGTCAGGATCCCTTGTTCTTTCGGTCTATCTGTTGATCGCGATTTCTCAGATCGTGCTGCGCCGCCGAACCCCACCCGCCCGGCTGCGAGTGAAAATGTGGCTGTTTCCCGGATTGTCGGTGCTCACCGCGGCCGCGCTGGTCGCCGTGCTGGTGCTGATGGCGTTCGACCCGAACGCCCGGATCGAGCTGTGGCTGGGTCTGCTGTCCTGGGTGGTGGTGTTGGCGTTGTACTTCGTGCCCAGGTGGTGGCGTGGACCGGCCAAAGCCGAGGCTGCGTCGCACCAGCCGACCGGCCGGGCGAACCGCGTTCTGGTGCTGGCCAACAAAAACGTTTCTACCAGTGAGCTTTTCGATGTGCTACGCCGTGTCGACGCCCAACAGCGCGCTGAATACTTCATCTGCGTACCGGTGAACCCGGTCGACACCGGCCAGGCCGAGCGCACCGGGCCGGTGTTCGTCCTCGACGCCACCGTCACGGCGGCGCAGGAACGTCTCGACGCCATCCTGACCGCGATGCATGGCATCGGGCTGTCCGCCGCAGGCGAACTCGGTGACTACCGGCCGCTGCGGGCGCTCGACGCCGCGGTGCAACGCTTCCGGCCCGACCAGTTGGTGATAGCCGAGGCTCGCTCGGCGTGGCTGCGGCTCGGCATGGTCGACAAGCTGCGGGCCGCGTATCCGATTCCGGTCATCCACGTGGTGCCCGGGCAGTCGGCCCTGAGCTCGGCCTGATCTGTCCGATGGCCGCCACACCGCAACTGCAACAAGGGTTGTCGCAACGGCAGCTGATGATGATAGCCATCGGCGGGATCATCGGCGCCGGGTTCTTCGTCGGCTCGGGCGTCGTCATCGGCAAAGCTGGTCCGGCGGCATTCCTGGCCTATGCGCTGTGCGGCGTGCTGGTCATCCTGGTGATGCGGATGCTCGGTGAGATGGCCACCGCGAACCCCTCCACCGGTTCGTTCGCCGAGTACGCGCGGCAAGCCCTGGGTGGCTGGGCGGGTTTCTCGGTCGGTTGGCTGTATTGGTACTACTGGGTGATCGTCGTCGGCTTCGAGGCGGTCGCCGGGGCGAAGGTCATCACCTACTGGTTTCAGGCGCCGCTGTGGTTGCTGTCGCTGATCTTGATGGTGTTGATGACGGCGACGAACCTGTTCTCGGTGGCCTCCTACGGCGAGTTCGAATTCTGGTTCGCGGGAATCAAAGTCGCTACCATCGTCGTGTTTCTGCTTCTCGGCACCATGTACGCGTTGGGGCTGTGGCCGCATCGGCATGCCGACTTCTCCAATCTGCATGCCCACGGCGGGTTCTTCCCGAACGGGTTGCACGGCGCCTTCGGTTCGATCGTGGTGGTGATCTTTTCGATGGTCGGTGCGGAGATCGCGACCATCGCCGCCGCCGAAACCCCCGATCCGCAGCGAGCGGTCCAGCGAGCGACCAATGCCGTAGCCGCCCGGATCGCGATTTTCTTTGTCGGCTCGGTCTTTCTACTCACGGTGCTGTTGCCGTGGAACTCCTTGCAGCCGGGCTCCTCGCCGTTCGTGGCCGCATTCAAGCAGATCGGAATGCCCGGCGCCGATGACGTGATGAATGCGGTCGTGCTGACCGCGGTGCTGTCCTGTCTGAACTCCGGGTTGTACAGCGGGTCCCGGGTGCTGTTCGCGCTCGCCGCTCAACGCGAGGCGCCGGCCCGGATGCTCAACGTCAGCCGGCGCGGGGTGCCTTACCTCGCGATCGTGAGCTCGTCGGTAGTCGGCTTTCTCTGCGTCGTCATGGCCGGGGTCGCGCCCAACACGGTGTTCCTGTTCCTGCTCAACTCGTCGGGCGCCATCGTGTTGTTCGTCTACCTGTTGATTGCGTTGTCGCAGATCGTGTTACGCGGCAAGACACCGCCGGAGAAGCTGCGAGTCAAGATGTGGTTCTTCCCCGTGCTGTCGATCCTGACGGTGGCCGGGATCGTCGCGGTGCTCGTGCAGATGGCGTTCGACAGCTCCGCCCGCACGCAGTTGTGGCTCAGCCTGCTGTCCTGGGCTGTCGTGGTCGCGCTGTATTTCGTGACCAAACGTGTTGCGGCCCGGGCTGATTAATCGGTTCTCGTCAGCAGAACGGCCTGCTGGAACGGCAATCTTCCGAAGACCCTGTGCGCGGCGCCGCTGACGTGCGTCGCCGCCTCTTCCTTGGTCACGGTCTGCGGGTTGGCGACGCCGAAGGTCTTGCCGTGGCGGCGCATCTTCCCGCCGCCGGCGGCGTTCAGGTTCTTCAACCAGTCGCGGTCCGGGCCGTAAGTCAGCAGGATCGCTACGCCCGGCTTCCCGTCGACGTCGGCGTTGAACACCGTCAATGGGGTGCGGTAGGGCTTGCCGGAACGACGGCCGGCGTGCTCGAGGATGCCGAAGGACGGGGCCCAGCCGGCCCACATCCGCTGAATCGGGTTGGTCACGTGCCGGTTGAACCGGGCGAGCCGTTGCGGTAGTTGCATACCGCCATCCAACACGAGGCGCGCGGCATTACGCCACAGGTTGGCGTCCGGATGGGCTCAATCGCCCAACGTCGGCGGACTGGTGGCACCACGCCAGCGCAGGGCTTCCAATGCCACCGCGACATGCACGCTCGAATCTTTCAATGGTTGTGGCAGCAGCTCGTCGGCACGACTGAGCCTGCGCAACAACGTGTTTCGATGCGTGAACGACCGCGCGGCCGCTCGCGAGGCGTTGCACCGCTCATGGACGAAGGCAAGGACGCTCTGGTGGAGTTCGGCGTCTGCCGATTCGAAATCGCCGAGTGTGTGTTTGATGAACCGGTCCGCTCGTTCAGGGTCCGCGGTGATCAATGCGATGAGTTCGACGTCGGCGAAACTGATGACCCGCTGGGTCGAACCCATCCGCACCACCATGCGCTGAGTGGTGATCGCGTCGAAATGGCTGCGCCGGAAGCCATCGACTCCGGCTGCCGTGGGCCCGAGGGCGATTCGTACGCCAGCCAGTTGACTCACCGCGGCGGCGACACCCGACAGGTCCGGCCCGTCGGCTCCGGGCAACCAAACCCATCGGGTGGCCGCGCCGGCCAGCACCGACAATGGCCGGCGTCCGTCGGCATTGCGCGCCATCGCCTCGACGGCACGGTCTAGATCGGAAAGCTTGGTGTTCGATTCGTCGCCCCAGATCACGGCAGCGGTGTGGTCCTGCCCGAGGCGGTAACCCAGTCGGTTCTCGGCGTGTTGTCGAGTGATCGGCGCCCCGTCGAGGATGAGCGCGACGATCTCGCGGTGTTCGGCGTGCGTTCCGCGGGTGAGCGCCTCGCGTTCTACCTGTAGCTGGCGGTAGATCCCGACGACCGTCTGGTCGATGAAAGATGCGATCGAACGCGCCGAGACGTCGAGTAGCTCATGTAGTTCGTCTTGGTCGGATGTCAGCGCGAACGCGATCTGCATCCACGCAAGCCATGCCACATTTTGTCCGATCCGGTACGCATCCACGGCCGTCGACTCGTCCAGCCCGCGGCGAATCAGGTAGCGAGCGATGGTCAGCGACTCGGGCCCGAGATTGGGCGCCACCGGCTCGCCAGGGTGACTGATGTTGGCGGCTGCCCAGTGCAGCCGATTTGAACGATTGCTTCGGCGCACCGCCTCGGCGAGCACCGGATCGCCCGCGACGGTCTGCATGTACTCCGGGGTCAGCGTGGCCTTGTTCAGCTCATCGAGCGGAAGCTCCTCGGGAGCGTCGAGGACGATCTTGGCGCCCTGTTGAATCAGCTCGCAGACCCGTTTCGACGGCGGTTCCCAGCCCACCGCTGGAGCGTATAGGCATCAGTGCACTTTGCACCATCACAAATTACTTTTGGTGCGAGATGCCCTTGCTCCCACGGGCGGGACCGCAGACTATTAAGCGTGATGTAACGAAACTTTCAGGTTTTTCTTAGGTGGGTGCAGCATGCGGGTCCGGCATTACCCATACGTCACGGCAGGCCTTGCCCTCATCGGCGCCAGCGTCATCGTCGCCGCCCCGACAACGGTGCCGCCGCCCCACGTCTACCTGCCCGACATCCTGCTCACCGCCGGCGACGAACCGGACATCGTCATCGACGTCGTGCGGCACGCACAAATGATTTCGCCATTCGAAGACGAGCTCACCCCCTCTCCGGCGTTTCCGGGGGCTCCGCTGAGCGATCTCGGTCAGCAGCAGGCGCAGGACCTCGCGACGAAACTATTCGACCAGTTGGGCCCGCACGTCGCCGGAATCTTCGAGGGGCAGGGGCTCAGGGAGATGGAAACTGCGGCACCATTCGCCGCGCTCGAGAACATGACCGGCAATGTGCCGGTACTGCCGGGGCTCGACGAGATCGACAGTGGCATTTACGCCCTCGATCCGATTGATAGCACTGGCGGCCAACTTGCATTTCTGACCGCGGGCGCCTGGTCGCTGGGATCGCCTTTCGGGTTATCGCTGCTGCAGGCCCCAGGCTCTTCCGACATCAACGGGATCGTGTTCGACGCGAGGTTTACCGACGCGATCGACTCGATGTACGACGCCGCTCTGGCTGACCCGGTCGTGAGCGCCAACGGCCAGATAACCGATGTGGCGTTCAACAGCGAAGCGTCGATCTTCGTCTGGGCGCTGGACAACGTGAAAAACCCCGATCTCTCGTTTTTCATCAACCGCATCGTCGAGGCCCACACCGTGCCCGACGGGCTTTCGACCGTTTTGCTGCCCAACACCGGTGTCGTCCAAATCGAGGGCAACCCCACCGACGGCTGGACACTGGTCAGCTGGGACGGCCAAGCCATCCCGCAGGATCCGGATTTGCTGTCAAGCCTGTTCGTCGATGTGCGCGACGTGGTTCTGCCCGAACAAGCCGCGGAATGGAATATTTGGGAGGCCATTGTCGGCGGCGATTCGACGACGATCGTGAACGCCGTTCAGACCGGATTCGAGCAAGTCGACTCGGCGCTGGCCCAGTTCCCCGAATCGATTTTCAATTCCATCTCCGACGCGTTGACGAACCTCGTCGCCACCGAGGCCGGCGCGCAGGCGGGCATGACCCTCAGCGATGCTCTCGCGACGTTGTTCTAGGTCA
>DATAZN010000396.1:0-6497 GCA_036272035.1 Mycobacterium sp.
CGGTGTCGCGAGCCGTCGGTTACCCGAGCGCGTCGCACTTCATCAACGAGTTCCGCCGCCGCTTCGGCTTGCCGCCGCGGGCGTACTGCGACCTGAGCACGCTGCGTTCACAGCTGGGCGCGCAGCACACCGTGAACCCGACCTGAGCCCGTCCAGCGCGCCGGAAGCGGCGACGAGCCGCGCGTTGACCAGTCCGCCGAACGCGGCGTCCGCGCGCAGGCCGACACGATTCGCTGCATTGCCAATCGGGTTCGATCGCCACTGTCTACCGGGCGGCGGGGGTGGGCCAGTCGAGGGAGAGATACTGGGTTTCGGTGTATTCATGGAGGCCGCCGCGGGCGCCCTCGCGGCCAAGGCCGCTTTGTTTGACGCCGCCGAAGGGCGCGGACGGATCGGAGACCAGGCCGCGATTGATGCCGACCATGCCCGCGTCGATGGCCTCGCCGAGCCGGATCGCCCACTGGAGGTCGCCCGAGCAGACGTAGGCGGCCAGGCCGAGTTCGGTGCCGTTGACCATCCTCAGCAGGTCGGTCTCGTTCTCCCAGGTCACCACCGGGGCGACCGGCCCGAAGATCTCCTGCCGCACGATCTCGGCGTTCGCGGGCACGTCGGCGAGCACCAGGGGCGCGAAGAAGTGACCCTTGCCGTCGACGGGGAGTTCCGCGCTGGCGCTGACGCGGGCCCCGGCGGCGAGGGCCAATTCGACGAGGCGAGTGACGCCCTCGTGTGCTTTCGCGCTGATCAGCGGGCCGACCTCGGTGGCGGGGTCGGCACCGGGGCCGACCCGGAGCGCGGCCACGCGCTCGCCGAACCGAGCCAGGAAGTCTTCGGCGATGCCGGTATGGACGTAGAAGCGGTTGGCGGCGGTGCAGGCTTGGCCGCCGTTGCGGAACTTCGCGGTCATGGCCGCAGCCACGGCGGTGTCCAGATCGGCGTCCGCCGCGACCACGAACGGGGCATTGCCGCCGAGTTCCATCGAGGCGTTGACCACGCGGTCGGCCGCCTGGCGCAACAGCATCCGCCCGACCCCGGTAGAGCCGGTGAACGACAGTTTGCGCACCCTGGAGTCCTCCAGCCAGGTCGTCACGACGGCGGCGGCGTCGGTGGTGGTCACCAGCTTGACGACGCCGTCCGGGATGCCGGCCTCGGTGAGCAGGCGGGCGATGGCAAGAGCGGTGAGCGGGGTTTCGGCGGCGGGCTTGAGCACGACGGTGCAGCCAGCGGCCAGCGCGGGGGCGATCTTGCGGGTGGCCATGGCCGCCGGGAAGTTCCACGGCGTGACCAGTGCCGCGATACCCACCGGCCGCCGCGTGACAAGGGTGCGGGCGCCGCCGGCCGGAGCCGGACCGTAGCTGCCGGCCGGGCGCACGGCTTCCTCGGCGTACCAGCGGAAGAACTCTGCGGCATAGGTCACCTCGGCGGCCGCGTCGGCGCGGGATTTGCCGTTCTCGGCCACGATCAGCCCGGCCAGTTCGTCGCGATCACGCAACATCAACTCGAAGGTCCGGCGCAGCAGGTCCGAGCGGCTGCGGGGCGGGGTCGCGGCCCAGGTGGGCGCTGCGCCCTCGGCGGCGTCCACGGCGGCGGTGGCCTCGGCGGGCCCGTCGTATGGGACGTGGCTGATGACCTCGCCGGTGGCGGGGTTCTCGACGGGAAACATCGTGGATGACTCGGTCATGGGTTGAACCCTCTCTTTCGGTGCCCTCGTGCCCTCGTGGTCACGAACCCACTGCGGCGAACGCCTGCTCCAGCACGTCCAGGCCGTCCGTGAGCAGCTCGTCGCTGATCGTCAGAGGCGGCAGCAGCCGCAGCACGTTGCCGTGGGTGCCGCAGGTCAACACGATCACCCTGGCGGTGTGACACTCGGTGACTACGGCGCGGGCCAGTGCGGGGTCGGGCACTTCGGTGCCCGGCCGGACCAACTCGATGGCGATCATCGCGCCCCGGCCCCGCACGTCGCCCACTCGGTTGTCCTTGCCCCGCAGGGACACCAGCCGCTTGGTCACCAGCTGCCCGATCTCGCGGGCCCGGTCGATCAGCCTGTCGGCCTCGATCGTGTCCATGGCCGCCAGTGCGGCGGTGCACGCGAGTGGGTTGCCGCCATAGGTGCCGCCGAGCCCGCCGACGTGCACGGCGTCCATGATCTCGGCGCGGCCGGTCACCGCGGACAGCGGCAGCCCGCCCGCGACGCCCTTCGCGCTCGCCAGCAGGTCGGGCACCACGCCCTCGTGTTCGCAGGCGAACATCGCCCCGGTGCGCGCGAACCCGGTCTGCACCTCATCGGCGATGAACACCACACGGTGCTCGCGGCACCACTCGGCCAGCGCGAGCAGGAAGCCCGACGGGGGCACGATGAACCCGCCCTCGCCCTGGATAGGCTCGATGATCAACGCGGCGGGCGTGCCCACCTGGCTCTCGATCAGCCCGATCGCCCTCGCTGCTGCGGCGGGCCCGTCGAGACCGTCCCGGTAGGGGTAGGACAGCGGCACCCGGTACACCTCAGGTGCGAACGGGCCGAACCCATGCTTGTACGGCATCGACTTCGCGGTCAGCGCCATGGTCAGGTTGGTACGGCCGTGATAGGCGTGATCGAAGGCAACCACCGCCTGCCGGCCGGTATACCCGCGGGCGATCTTGACCGCGTTCTCCACGGCCTCCGCCCCGGAGTTGAACAGCGCGGACCGCTTCGCATGGTCCCCGGGGTCAGGCGGTTGAGTCGCTCGGCCACCGCGACATAGCCCTCGTACGGCGTGACCATGAAACAGGTGTGCGTGAACGCCGCGGCCTGCTCGCGCACGGCGTCAACCACCCGAGGCGCGCTGGCCCCGACGGTCGTCACCGCGATCCCGGACCCGAGGTCGATCAGGGTGTTGCCGTCGGCGTCCTCGACAACGCCACCGCCCGCGCGCACCGCGAACACCGGCATCGTGGTACCCACCCCGGCGGCGACGGCATTGTGTTTGCGCGCGAGCAGATTCCGGGAGTTCGGGCCGGGGATCGCGGTCGCCACCCGGCGGGCCTGCGGAAGCGTCATGCCCTCATCATCGGCGTCTTCAGCCGTAACATCCAATGCCGGTTTGGCCTAAATCTCATGTCTGGCAGGCATACTTGTGGATGTGGAACTGCGGACCTTGCGGTACTTCGTGGCCGTAGCCGAGCGCGGGTCGGTGAGCGCGGCGGCCGAGGTGGTGCGGGTGACCCAGCCCGCCCTGTCCCGCCAGGTGCGGCAACTGGAGCAGGAACTGAAACTCAGCCTGTTCGACCGCAGCGGCGGCCGACTGGAACTGACCGCGGCCGGACGCCAGTTCCTGCCGGTCGCCCGGGACGTGCTGCGCCGCGCCGAGGACGCCGTGGCGACCGCCGAATCCCTGGCAGCCGGGCGTCTCGCCCGCCTGACCATCGCCGCCCCCACGACGACGTTCACCGACGTGATCGCCCCGTTCTTGGCCACCTTCACCCCGGCGGATCCGCTGCCGACCCTGATCGAGACCAGCGGCACGTCCGCCCTGGACGGGGGCGCCGACCTGGCCATCGTCACCCGCCCGCCCGAGGTGGCTTGGCGGCGGTTGGCCCTGGCCGTGCTGCCGGTGTGGGCGTACGTGCCCGCCGGCCACCGCTGGTCCGGCCGCGCCGGCGTTCGGCTCGACGAGCTCGTTACCGAACCACTGATCGTGCTCGACCCGGCACTGCGCCCGCGGCAACTGCTCCAGCAGGCGCTGGCGACCGACGGCCTGGGCATCCTGGACGTGATCGAGTGTGGCAACGCGCAGGTCGCCCAGGCGCTGGCCGCGGCAGGACGGGGGGTCGCCGTGGTTTCCGACGACGCCCGCTTCGCCCTGCACGGACTGCACATCGACACCGCGAGCGGTCCGCTACGGATCAGCCTGTACGCGGCGTGGTCGCCACGCCACCACGCCGCCGACGCTCTCGCGGAACTGGCAGCCCGGCTGCGGGCCTTCTGCGGGCAGCGGTACGGCGCCGCGGTCTTCCCCGCCGGACACGCCGACTCGTAGGCGATGCGCCTCACGGCGATGCTCGCGCGATCCAGCGGTCACCCATGCAACTAACTCCACGGCGCCTGCAGCCCACAGGCGATTGGCGTAGTCGACGGCAACTTGAGCCTTGCCTACAACGCCCATTCCGGACCCACGCCTGTGTGGGCCACCGTGTCTGAGGTCAAGACGACGGCACACCCTGTTGCAGAGCCTGGGCCAGCAGGTTGGCGGCGCCGCGGGCTTGAAACGCCGCTGCCCGCGGTGGAGGCGTACCGGCCCGATGGGGCAATGTCACCGGTCGGCGCGCCGAATGGTGAATATGCAGGCCGCCGTCGATGGCCCCGGCCTGAACTACAGTCCCGGACACGTCGCCGCTCAGCTGATTGATCGGGTCGTGACTGGGTTGGTCAGGTCTGCGACTCACCATGTAGGTATCCGATCATTAGCAGCGACCGCCTCCGCTTCAGGGAGCAGGCAGGCCGTACCAGGCGGTCAAGATGTCTACTGTGGACCCTGTCGTGTAGTTGTAGTTGCTGTCGTAGTGGGCGCTGGTCATCGTCCACCGGCCGTTGTTTCGCCGTACTCCGCGCAGCAGGACGGTCTTGTTGTCGTCGCAGAAGTAGTCGACGACCTGACCGTCGAAGGAGTCCATGCTCGGCGTCACTACCCAGAAGGGTCGTTCTATATTCGTCTCCGACCTTTTGCATTTCTTGCCCGCACCTGATGAACAACTCAGTGAACTCGAGTTGATCGATGGGTGGAGGTTGACACATTGCATGGAGAATTAGGTAGGTCATGTCTCGACTGAGTCGCAGAAAGTCGATCAATATCGTGCGTTCACGAGTCGCATTTTCTGTTTCTTGTTCGCTTGATGTGGCGCTCGTCGCCTGTTGGCGACGTTGGCCGCCGTCGTCCTCGGCTACTTCTGCATTCATGATTTGCCTTTACTCCACGGTCGAGCTGCTGAACTGTCTGGTGTCTCACGGTTTTCGGGCAACACCAACCTGAAGGACCGACTCGTTCGACGATGCAAAGGGAACCGCAGGCTCGGCGGGGTTGGCCTCCTTCTGGTGCCACTGGGACGTCCACGTCAGTCCCGGATCCAGGAGGACGAACGGACCGAACAGGTCGAGGATCTGCTGATGTGACCGCCAGATCAGTGGTCTGCTGTACGTGTCGTACAACTGCTTGACCGCCGCCAATCCGTTGGCCACCTCATCAGGGAGGCTCTCGTCGGTGGCATGCGAGATCGCGAGGTAGGAACCCGGTGACAGCAGTTCGCGGTAGCGGGCAACGGCCCGCTCACTGATGTCAGCACCGCCGTGTCCCGGCTGCGTGCAGCGTTGCCATCAACAGAAGGGCGACTGGCTCTGTCAGATCGATCAGGTCGGTGCTGGCGACAGCGGCCCACAGTTCGTCGGGGTCGCGTAGATCGGCCATGATCGCGGCGTGCCGATCGGGCTCGATGTCCTGTTCGAGGGACAGCTGCATGTGGGCGACCGTGACGGGCTCGTTGTCGACGTAGATCACTCGCGCGTCCGGGTCGACCCGTTCGGCCACCTGATGCGTGCTGCCCAGCGTCGGCGGGCCAGCACCGACGTCGACGAACTGTCGGATCCCGAGCCCTGCCAGATGACGGACCACCCTCTGGTGGCACAAGCGGTTGGCCCTCGCGACGTGACCTGCTAGCGGAAACGCCGCGAGGACTCGCTTGCCGAGTTCGCGGTCGATGGCCCAGCTGGCGTGGCCACCGAGGTAGAAGTCGTACAAGCGACCGACACCGGGATGGTGCACGTCGACTTCAAGGCAATTGTGAGCCCAGGTTAGGCCGCGGGCCGGTTGGTCAGGTTGCATCGGAAGGATCCCCGCTTTGCCAGGTGATGGGCCACGCATGCACGAGCGAGATCGGCGCTCGTGGGCCACGGAATGCGAGCGAGTTCGGCTTTGTGTTCGGCTTCGACGCGGGTAATCAACTCAGCGACCGGCAAGGGTGCGTACCCGTGCAGGGTTCGGTGGTTTGCTGGCATCAGATTGCTCCAATCCAGGGTGTGCTCGGCGAGTTGCCTGTGTCAGCACCGCTGTCTGGATGGCAATAGCCGATGGGTGATCTTGAATCGTGTGCAGCGCGGTCGTACTGCGCGCTTTGTGAAGCAAGGGATGTCGTGACGACCTTGGCGGCCGGTGCAGGCATGGCGTCGTGCTCGGCCCACCCGGCCGCCGTATTGCAGTCGTTCAGGCGACGCCGGGACGGGACTGGTCACTGTGAAGGCCGACCAAGTGCTCGTTGACCAACGTCCGTAGCGGCTCGCGGGCGTCCAGCCGGTCAGCGAGGCACCAGGTCCGCGCTATGAATTCGGTGACCGGCTCAGCTGCATGCCAGTTCGCCTCGGTCGTGGCTGGCGCAGCGTTGTCGACGGTCCACGTGGCGCGGTCGTGCACCCAGTTGCCGACCCAACCGGCGGCTTCCAACAACTCACCGAGCAGGTGTTGCGGGTCGTGGCC
>DATAZN010000397.1:0-9799 GCA_036272035.1 Mycobacterium sp.
TGGGAGAAGCGGTGGGATGTTCGCCGACCCGCCGTACGTGAAGGTTTCAGATGAGAAGCTGCCACGATACTTGAACCCGAATGTCGACTACCGGCCAATACAACAAGCCATCGTCGACGGGCTGAAGCTACAGGTCATAGATGACTTTTTGACTCCCGAAGCGCTAGATCAGGTGCAAAAATTCTGCTTGGAATCCACCGTCTGGCGTCACCCGTATAAATTCGGCTATGTAGGCGCCTTTCCTCAACATGGATTCGCCAGCAACGCACTGTTCGGTATAGCGCAAGAGTTTTCAGCGGAACTCGGTGAGGCATTTGATCAATATCATCTGGCACAGTGGTGGGCATTCGTGTACGACGCCAAACTTCCGGGGACGGATATTCACGGTGATGACGCCGACTTCTCGCTGAACTTCTGGATCACCCCGGATTCGGCGAATCTTGACCCGAGCGCGGGCGGCCTTGTTGTCTGGGATAAGGCGGCGCCGAGCGATTGGAGTTACGGCGACTACAACTCTGGAGGAGAACGGGTCAGGCAGTTCCTTGAGGATGCCAACGCTGAATCGACGGTCATTCCTTATCGCGCGAACCGGGCAGTTCTCTTCGAGGGACACCTCTTTCATCGCACCGACGACTTCACATTCGCACCCGGCTTCGCAAATCGGCGACGCAGTGTGACCCTGTTGTTCCGACGCCGCAAGGGTTAGGAGAGGCGCCGGCGCCGGATTGGTCGCCGCGCGTAACCCGAGACGCTATAAATCACTGACAGGCAAGATTTCCAGTGGAGTAGCGCTGGAGAAACAGGCAGGCGATATGTGACGGCACACGGCGATCCCGTCGGCGCGCGACCCTTGCGGTTGGTGTCCGGCGACGGCTACCCGGACTGGGAGGCGGTCTACCAAGACAACGCCACCTGGGTGTATCGCACGATCTATGCGCGAGTGGGCAACCGGGCCGACGCCGAGGATCTCACCGCCGAGGTCTTCCTGGCGGCGTTGCGGCCGCTGCGGCTGACCGCCAGCCTCGGTGAGGTTCGCGGCTACCTGCGGGCCACCGCCCGGACAGTCTTGGCCGCGCACTGGCGCGAGACCATGGGTCGAGAGATCACCTCGATCGACGACATCGAGCAGCCGCCCGAGTGCGAGCAGGCGATCAGCACCGCCCCGCAGCGGGTGGCCGGTGTACTCGAGCAGTTGCCGGACAACTATCGGCGGATCTTGGAACTACGTTTCCTGCAAGGGCGTTCGATCAAGGAGTCGGCTGCCGAACTCGGGGTTAGTGTCGCCAATGCAAAGGTGCTTCAGCATCGGGCATTGCGGCTGGCCGCACAGGTCAACGAAAAGGGCGAATCATGAACGCGCGCGCGTTACGCAGGTACATCGACGACCTGCTGCGTGGCCGCCGCCCAAAGCCGTTCCGGCCCGACGACTTCGAAGCCGCGCAAATTCGGACGGCCATCGATCTGCAGGCGGCGCGGATGGGCAGTGATGCTCCGCGGCAGGAGTTCCTCACCGATCTGCATCGTCGTCTCGCCGAGCAACAGGAAGGCACCGGACAGTCGGTGTCGAAGTCGACTGCGACCCGTAGGAACGTCATCGTCGGCACGTCGGCCGCCGCGGCAGCCGCGGTGGCGGCGGTATCTATCGATCGCGCGTTGATCGATGGTGGCCAGGTTGCTGATGGCGGCAACGGTGCGTCCCGGGAGCTCACGCCGACTACCGGACGCTGGATGCGGGTGGCGGCCAGCGCGGACGTGCCCGACGGGGTCATGCGACCCTTCGACGTCGGTTCAGTCATCGGATTCGTTCGTCGTGTCGACGGCAAGGCCGAAGCCGTCTCAGGGGTATGCACGCACCAGGGTTGCCGACTGTGGTTCGACGCGCCTGACGACCGGCTGCGCTGCCCCTGCCATTCGACCTCGTTTACGCCCGCTGGCCAGGTGCTGACGCATCAATTGCCGATAGCTCCGAAGCCCTTGCCCACGTTGATGGTTCGCGAACAAAACGGTGCCATCGAGGTGTTCGTCCCGGCACCGCCGAGCAAGCCGGTCTAGCGACGTGTAACCCACCGCCCTATCTATTGGCGACGTGTACTTTCCCGCCGATGATGGAGGTGTAGCGCTATGCCCGGACGATCTCGGGGCGCGCGTGCTGTGTTGCTGGGGCTGATGGTGGTGGCCGGATGCTCGTCGCCGCAGTCGGCGACGTCGCCGTCGGTGACCTTCGGGTCGGCGGCGACCACGCCTGGAATGCCGGGTATGAGCCGTATGCCGGCTATGCCGAACATGCCGGCGGGTACCAGTGCCGCGACGACGGGGCCGGCGGCTCCGGTGGCCGGCGATGCCATCAGCATCGACAACTTCGCTTTCGCACCTGCGACGCTGACCGTCCACGCGGGTAGCACGGTGACCTGGACCAACCGAGACGAGGAACCGCACACTGTCGTTGCCAACGACGGGTCGTTTCACTCACCTGGAATGGGTTCGCAGGCAACGTTTTCCTACACCTTCGCGAGGGCCGGCACGTTCGACTACGTCTGTTCGATTCACCCATTCATGCACGCCACCGTGGTGGTGACGCAATGACCGACGCACCACACATGATGAACCGGCGCCAGCTGATTCGGCACAGCGCATGGTTCGGGGCGGCCGTCGGCCTGGCGGTGGCCGGCGGCGAAGTCATCTCCCACGTCGCCGGGACTGCCGATGCCGCGCGCATTCAGGGTCGGCCTACCCTGCGATTCGCTCAAGTCAGCGACAGCCACATCGGATTTCTCGGAAAAGCCAATCCGAATGTCGCGACTTCTTTCAGCCAGGCGATCGATCGGATCAACAACCTCGGTTACACACCGGATTTCGTTATCCACACCGGCGACCTCACCCATCTGGCCACACCTGGCCAGTTCGATCAGGTCAAGCAAATGATGACCGGGCTACGCACGCCGCACGTGTTCACAGTTCCCGGTGAGCACGACTCGATCGACGACGGGGGCCAGAAGTACCGAAGCGCGTTCGGCGCCGGAACCCGCGGCGCAGGTTGGTACAGCTTCGACATCGCCGGCGTGCATGTGATCGCCTTGGTGAACACGTTGAACCTGAAAAAGCTTGGGCACCTTGGTGTTGACCAGCTCGAGTTCGTCGCCAAAGACGTGGCGGCGCTACCCAGTGACACGCCGATCATCGTGATCAGCCACATCCCGTTGTTCGCCATGTATCCGGATTGGGGCTGGGGCACCGACGATGCCGCCCAGGCGCTGAGCTATCTGCGCCGCTTCTCTTCGGTCACCTGCCTGAACGGCCATGTCCATCAGCTGTTTTCCAAGACCGAAGGCAACGTGACATTCCACAGTGGAACAACCACCGCCTATCCGCTACCTCACCCCGGCGATGGTCCAGCGCCCAAGCCGGTCACCCTGCCGGCGGGCAAATTGCATGACGCACTGGGCATCCGTGAGGTCAGCTACACCCGGGGCCAGACCACTCTCGCGTTGAAAGAAAAGGCGCTGCAATGAATGTGACCAGATTGGCTTTGGCTGTGGCACTGGCGGTCAGCGGGATCAGCCACGCGTATCTGTATATCCATGGTTACCAACATATCCCGACGATCGGCGCTGCTTTCGCGGTGCAGGCCAGTATCTCGTTCGCTCTCGCCCTGCTGATCCTGATCGGCGGTCCGTCGTGGCTTCTGTGGGCTGCGGCCGCGCTGGCCGGCGGCGCACTGGGCGCGTTCGTATTGTCGCGCACCGTCGGCCTATTCGGCTTCTCCGAACAAGGATGGCAGCCCTCCCCAAACGCGGCGATCAGCGTGTTCGCCGAACTGGTGGCCGTCGGGCTATGGGCGATCCATGTGATCGGCCACCGACCCACGGGCGCCCCGCAGACCTAGCTGCGATTGCGCGCGCCATGCCTTCGGCGGCCGAAGGCGGAATGGGTCGATTGGTCTATTTTGCGGCCGCGATGCCACCGTTTCGGCCGAGCAGATACCAGGTATGCATGATGCCTTTGCCCTTCACCTCGACGTCGCCGCGTTCCTCGAATACGAAGCGACTGCGGAGTCGTTCGTAAGCCGGCTGCGGCACTTGAATGCGTCCAACGGCCACAGTGGACTCCATCCGGGAGGCGACATTGACGGCGTCGCCCCACACGTCGTAGAAGAAGCGCTGCGACCCGACCACGCCGGCTACCACAGGCCCGCTCGACATACCGATCCGTAGCGGCACGGCGCGCCCGCGCGAATCAGTCAGTCCGGCAACGGCGTTCGCGATGTCGAGCGCGAGGTCGGCCAGTGCTTCAAGATGGTCGGGACGTGGTTGCGGGACGCCGCTGACCACCATGTACGCGTCACCGCTGGTCTTCACCTTCTCCAAGCCGTGCCGGGTTACCAATGCATCCAGGCTGGTGTAGAGGTCGTCGAGGAATGCGACCAACTCCTCCGGCGAGGTGTCGCTGGCCCGCTCCGTGTAGCCGGCGATATCTGCGAAAAGGATTGAGGCGTCGTCGTATTTGTCGGCGATAACCGAATTCGAGCGGTCCTTGAGCCGTTCGGCGATGCTGGCCGGCAGGATGTTGGCCAGCAATGCTTCGGAGCGCTGGTATTCCTGTTCCATCGCGGCCTCGGCGCTGGCGATCTGGCGCAGCCCGTACCAGACCATCGCGACTGCCAGCACACCGGCACCGATCGTGTTGATGATGAATCCCACGGTGATGAACCATGGGGGCTCAGCGCCGGTGTCACGCGGGACGCTGAATTCCAGTGTGATAACCAGGCTTACACCGATGGCAGCAGCTGCGATGGCCAGCCCGATGCGCTCGATACCGACCACCATGACAGCTGCTACGGCTGCGATCAGGAAGTAGAACTGGACACCCGTGCCGGTGCCTAAATGCCAGCACACGAACGTCATCGACAGATAGGCCACCATGATCAAAGCGAGTGGGGCCACCAGCTCACCGAATCGATACAACGATGGGATGACCGCATAGAGGGCGGCAGTGCCAAGGTTGACAAACCCGAGGTACCCGAAGCTGTCACTGAACATCAACTGCATGACGCCGAAGCCCGCTGTGACAGAGCCCCCGATCACTGCCACCAGGCTGAGCAGCCGCTGGCGTTGCACAGTGGCCCCGTCGTAGTGCCGATTTCGGGCGACCTCACAACCGGCTCTCGGCGCGCGGCGTCCTGGGCGACGGGGCCCGGCGTCGGCGGTGCTCGACATTTGAAGTGACTCTACTCAGCAATTCAGGGTGCCGTACTGGACATGGCGAGTCGACGCTTGTCGGCCCTTTCGCGCGCATTCTCAATGAGGCAACGAATCACCCTTTCGCGCGCATTTCCGATGAGTCAACGCGGTCGGAAGGCCATGGTGGGGTGATCGATCGCGCGATGAAATGGGGTGGTGGCGGTGTCGTGTTTCTTGGACACTTTGGCCCCTGCGCGGAGCTTGGAGATCAGTTTCTGCTGCGGATAAAAGTAGTTGGTCAGCCTGGACTGCAACTGCCAGATCTCGTTGAGTAGCAACAGTTCTGCAGCGGTGTCGTAGCGGTGGTAGCCGACAACGGTGCGCACCACCGCCCAGTTCTTCTGCTCGACGTGACAACCGTCGTTCTTATTGCCCGGTCGCGCACGGGTGAAGGTGATCTGGCGTCCTTGGCACCACCCCAGCAGGTGGTCGTTGATGAATTCTGATCCGTTGTCGGAGTCCACCCCCAGGATCGGGAACGGCATTTTGCGGCCGATGTCATTGAGTGCTGCCAGTACGCATTTGGCGGTCTTGTCCGGCACCGAGCGGTTCTCGGTCCAGCCGGTGGCGATGTCGGTGACGGTCAAGGTAAAGGCATGGCCGCCGCCCCGGTTGCCGCCGTCATGCCAGACCAAGTCGATCTCGACGAACCCCGGTCGAGCGTCGTCCCACTCGCCCCAGGTGCGCACCGGGATCTGGCTTTTGAGCAGCGATCCCGGTTTCGTCCCCACCCGTCCCCGGAGCTGGTATTTGGCTCGCTCACCGGCAAGGCGGCGATCGATGGTGGCTGCCGACATCGACGCCAGCAGCTCAGCGGTGCCCTCGTCGATGGACAGCTCCCCGAAATGACGCAGCACTGCCACCAGTTCGCCCAGCATGGGCGCGAGCCGTTTGCCGGCCGGCATCCCCAGCACTGCCCAGCAGACCCTCAGCGCCGCGATGACATCGGGCCCGTACTTCACCGGCCGCGGACTGCGCGGGGCAACGATCTTGGGCTGCAGCGACGCTGCGAGCGCCTTACGCGCGTGGCTTCGGTGCCACCCCGTATTGGCGCACAACTCATCCAGAATCCGACTCTTAGCGCGCTTGCTCACCCGCTGGTAGCGGACCGCAGCCGCCTCGGTGATTGCTCTGCGCTCTGCCAACGTCAACCCCATCCACTGGGCGTACGCGCGCATTTTCAATGAGGCAACGAATCACCCTTTCGCGCGCATTTCCGATGAGTCAACGCGGTCGGAAGGCCATGGTAGAATCGAATGTATGTTCGAAAATGCATCGTCGCCGGTGGAGCGGTTGCGTGCCGCGGTGCGGAACGAGAATCGGGCAGCAGGTCAGCGACTGGCCATCATTGGAGAGCTCGATGTGCTGTGGTTACGGCAGGTCGGCGAGCGGGAGACGTGGTGCACCGACACGCAGGAGGCGATCACGGCCGAGGTGGCCGCGGCGTTGGGGATCACCCACGGGTTGGCCGCGAGCTATCTGGAGTACTCGCGGGCGATGCGGTTGCGACTGCCGAGGGTGGGCGAGTTGTTGCGGGCGGGCGATATTGACTACCGGACGTTTCAGACGATCGTCTATCGCACCGATCTGATCACTGATTCTGATGTATTGGCTGCGGTTGACGCTGAGTTGGCGATGAAGGTCGCGCGGTGGCCGGGGATAACGCAGGGCCGACTGGGCGGATACGTCGACCGGGTGGTGGCCCGCGCCGACTGTGATGCGGTGCGGCGTCGTCATGAACGCCGCGGCGATCGGGAAGTGTCGATCTGGGGCGATGCGGATGGCTTGACCGAGATATTCGGCCGGCTGGTCACCACCGACGCCCACGCGGTCGATGCCCGCCTGGACGCCATCGCCGCCACGGTATGTGCCGACGACCCGCGCACCCGCAACCAGCGCCGCGCCGATGCCATGGGCGCCATGGCGGTCGGGGCCGATCGGCTGGGCTGTCGCTGTGGGCAGCCCAGCTGCCCGGCCGCAGCCACGCCCACGCCAAGTCCGGTGCTGATCCACGTGATCGCCGATCAGGCCAGCGTCGATGGCACTGCCCAGACGCATGGCTCGATGATCGGATCCGACGCGCTGCTTCCCCCAGAGTTGATCGCCGACCTGGCCAAGTCGGCCAAACTTCGTCCGTTGGTCCATCCCGCCGATGCGCCGCCGGAGCGTGGCTACACGCCGTCGCAGGCCCTTGCGGATTTTGTCCGTTGCCGCGACTTGACGTGCCGGTTCCCCGGTTGCGACAAGCCTGCGATGCGCTGCGATCTCGACCACACGATCCCATACGCCGATGGCGGTCGGACGCAAGCGTCTAACCTCAAATGCCTTTGCCGCCTTCATCATTTGATGAAAACGTTCTGGGGCTGGCACGACCAGCAACTACCCGATGGCACGCTGGTGTGGACATCACCGTCCGGGCAGACCTATGTCACCGCCCCCGGCAGCGCGATACTGTTCCCCAGTCTTTGCGTGCCCAGTGAGGTGTCAGAGCCGGTTCTTGACCGGCCGCGGTGTGCTGACCGAGCCGCGATGATGCCCAAGCGTCGACGTACGCGCGCCCAGAACCGGGCCAATTACGTTGCCGCCGAACGGCGACACAACCTGGCGACGAGGCAAGCTGCGCAGCACGCCGCTTCCGGCGGACCCGCACCACCAGGCGACAGCGACGATGAGCCACCGCCATTCTGACTGCGGGTCAGCGTTTTACGCAGAGGCGACGGCGAAGAGACGCCACTCGCCGGGCACGCCCTTGAGTTGGTGATCTCCGCGGTGATCGAACTCGAGCCCGGACCCGATCACCAGGTCGCGCAGCGTGCTGGATACAAGCACGTCGTTCGGCCCTGCCAGTGCGCTCACGCGTGCGCCGATGTGCACGCCGATCCCGCCGATGTCGTCGCCGCGGACCTCGCACTCGCCGGTGTGCAACCCGGCGCGCACCTGGATGCCGAGCGCCTGCACCGCATCGCGAATTGCCATGGCGCAGCGGATCGCTCGCTGTGGGCCGTCGAACATCGCGAGAAACCCGTCGCCCGATGTGTTCACCTCGCGGCCCCGAAAGCGTGCGAGCTGCGACCGGACGATGGCGTCGTGGGCATCAAGCAGCGCATGCCAGTCACGGTCGCCCATTTCGGCGGCCCGCCGCGTGGAGTCCACGATGTCGGTGAACAGCACGGTGGCGAGGACCCGATCGTCCGGCACTTCTGCTTGCTGGCCGGTGAGGAACTCGGCGATCTCCTGAAATGACTCGCGCCACGGTTCCACGAAGTGGTACATATTGCGCCCGGGGAGCTCGACGTATCGGGCCTCTGGTATACGGCCGGCGATGTACTTGCCCGCCGCTGGTGGGGTGAGCACATCGTCGGTGTGATGGACGACGAGGGTTGGCACGCGGACTGTGGGAAGCACCGCTCGCACGTCCAGTTCGGACAGAAGCTGCAGCATGCCCCCGGCGGTCGCCGGGCTCGCCGACAGGCGTTCATGTCGAGCCCACGTTGCCCGGATCTCCTCGTTCCATGGCATATCCGGGTTGAGCCAACGTTGCAGTTCGCCTGATCCCCACATCGCGACCGAGGCGTCGTAAATACCTTTCGTGGTGAGCCCGTCAGTGCGCTCAGCCATCTGATCCACGAAGGCGTCGAGAGCCACCAGCGCGGTGGTGCGGGACGGATAGGTCGCTGCGAACAGCGCCGCGGGCGACATCGCGCCACCGAACGCAACGAGGACCGCTTCGCGGCTGCCGAGGTCGTCGAGCACCGCGGTGATGCTGTCGGCCCACTGCTCCAAAGTCGGCGGCGCGCCAGGCGTAACCGGGTCGGACGCACCCGTGCCCGGCTGGTCGAAAAAGATCAGTCGACCGAGCGACGCCATCGCCTCGGCCCACCCTTGGATGGACGGCAGCTCCGGGAAAACCTCGCAGTTGGTGAACCAGTTCGGCACGACCAGGATGTCGCGTGGACCTTCACGCGACGCGCGATACGCGACGCGCAACTCCCCGTTCAAGACGTAGCGCGTCTCCGAGAACACGGCGAAAGTCTAATTCCCAGGAGCGTTCCGCAGACGTTTATGCGGCTAAGAGCGTTTAGCCGCGATGGTGCCCAAGCGCCGACGTACCCGCGCCCAGAACCGGGCCAATTACGTTGCCGCCAAACGGCGACATAACTACTTCTTGGACGGGATCACAACCACCACGATCAGCGTCAGAATGCTGAAAAACAAACCGAGGATGCCCCAGCCGAATGGGTTGCGGCCCTTGGTCGCCGCGACCAGCGCGCACACGATCGCCGCGATGACGCTGCCGATCGCGACGAAAATTCCCTTGATGCCGCGCAGAATGAAACCTGCGGCCTCCGGCTGGCTGTAGCTTGCCAGCAACAGTTGATGAAGCATGACGACCTCCTCGACACCGAAGGGGGCACCTGCTCGACCCCGGATTCGGGTACCCGGATGGGCCGGAATCAAACTGTCCCGCAGCGGGAGACGCCCATCGAGTTGGCGCGGCCGCCGGTCTAGCTGTTGCGCAGGCCCTCGACGAAAGCCCCGGCTTCTTCCCAACTGGGCAACAG
>DATAZN010000398.1:0-3033 GCA_036272035.1 Mycobacterium sp.
GCGGGGCGAACGTCGTGGTCCGTGCGGCGATCGCGGTGGCGATGGCAAACGAGTCGGGCCTGCCCCAACCCGTGCCGATCAGCGCGCCGCCGAAGCCGCTCCGCTCGGCGCGTAGCGCCAGTTCGACTGAGTAATCCAGGCCGCCCCAGCCGTCGACGGTGTCGTCGCCCCGATGCCCAGACAGAACGGTATTCGGGACGTACCAAAGAAATTCGTGGCTCACCGGTCCCGATGGTTGCACACGAAGCACAACAGGACCAGACGGAGAATCAACGCGAATGAAAGTCAGCGGCGCGCTTTGTAGGCGGCGTGCAGCGCCACGATGCCACCGGTCAGGTTGCGCCATCGCACCGCCGACCATCCGGCGCGCGATATCTGGTGGGCCAGGTCGGCCTGGTCGGGCCAGGCCCTGATCGACTCGGCAAGGTAGACATAGGCTTCCGGGTTGCTCGACACAGCCTGGGCCACCCGCGGCAACGCCTGCATCAAGTACTCCTTGTAGACCGTGGCGAACAACCGATTGGTGGGCGTGGAGAATTCGCACACCACCAATCGCCCGCCGGGCCGCGTGACCCGGGCCATCTCGCGCAGAGCCTGCTCGCGCTCGGCGACGTTGCGCAGCCCGAAGCTGATGGTGACCGCGTCGAACACGTTGTCGCCGAACGGCAATCGGGTCGCGTCACCGGCCACCTTCGGCACCATGCGGGCATGCCCCGCGCCGAGCATCCCGACAGAGAAATCCGCCGCCACGCACCACGCCCCTGAGCTGGCCAGCTCGACCGTCGACACCGCGGTGCCGGCGGCCAGATCCAGCACCCTCTCGCCCGGGCCGATGTCGAGCGCCTTGCAGGTGGCGCGACGCCAGTACCGATCCTGGCCGACCGAGAGCACGGTGTTGGTGATGTCATAGCGTCGCGCGACGCCGTCGAACATCGAGGCCACCTCACGGGGGTCTTTGTCCAGCGTCGCGCGGTTCACGCCGTCGACACTATCGGCAATCCGGGAATGAGACGCCGACGGATGCGTTACACAACGGCGTGACAGAAAAAGTTTGGTTCATCACCGGTACTTCACGTGGCTTCGGACGGGAATGGGCGATCGCCGCCCTGGATCGGGGCGATAAAGTCGCCGCCACGGCGCGCGACACCACGACATTGGTTGATTTGGTCGACAAGTTCGGCGACGCGATTCTGCCGATCCAGCTGGACGTGACCGATCGCGCGGCGGACTTCGCCGCCGTCAAGCAGGCCCACGATCACTTCGGGCGCCTGGACGTCGTCGTCAACAACGCGGGCTACGGCCAATTCGGCTTCGTCGAGGAGTTGTCTGAGCAGGACGCCCGCGACCAGATAGAAACGAACGTGTTTGGGGCACTGTGGGTCACCCAGGCCGCCTTGCCGTATCTGCGTGCGCAGCGCAGTGGCCACATCATTCAGGTGTCCTCGATCGGCGGCATCACTGCGTTCCCCAACGTCGGGATCTACCATGCGTCGAAATGGGCGTTGGAGGGCTTCTCCCAGGCGCTGGCGCAGGAAATCGCGCCATTTGGTGTACACGTCACGCTGATCGAGCCCGCGGGCTTCGACACCGACTGGTCGGGGTCGTCGTCGCGGCGGGCCGAGGAGCTGCCGGGCTACGCCGACGTGCACGCGGCGACCGAGGAGATCCGCCGGACGCGGTGGGCAGCGCCGGGTGATCCGAAAGCCTCGGCGGCCGCGGTGCTGAAGGTCATCGACGCCGAGCAGCCGCCGTTGCGGGTGTTCTTCGGCACGGCGCCGCTGGAGTTGGCCAAGGCCGATTACGAGGAGCGGCTACGCACATGGGAGCAGTGGCAGTCGGTCGCCGAGCTGGCCCAGGGTTAGCGCAACTGGGGCTAGCTCACTGCCCCTGCGCGTGTTGGCGGCGTGCCATCCGCGCGCGGGCGATCGGCGACAGCACCGCCTCGTAGTGGCCGAGCAGCTGGTCGCAGATGGCGGGCCAGCCGCGTTCGAGCACGCTCTTTCGGGCGGCCAGCGAGTAACGCTGCCGTTCTTCGATTAGGTGCGCGACTGCGTTGGGCAATTCCGCTTCGAATTCCTTGACTCCCAACAGCAATCCGGTGCGCCACGGCGTCACCAGGTCGCGCGGTCCGCCGGCATCGGGAGCGATCACTGGCAGGCCCGATGCCAGCGCTTCCTGCACGACTTGGCAGAACGTCTCGTGCTCACCGGCGTGGACGAAGACATCCATGCTGGCGTACGCGGTGGCGAGTTCCTGGCCGTACAGCGCACCGGTGAAAACGGCTGTGGGCATTGCCGATTGGAGCTTGGTACGGTCGACGCCGTCGCCGACGATGACCACCTGCACGTCGCCGGCGGCAGCCAGCGACGTCAGCCGCTCGACATGCTTCTCCGGCGCCAGCCGGCCGACAAATCCGACGATCGGCTTGCCGTCCGGCGACCAATGCTGCCGCAGGGCCTCGTCGCGGGCCGACGGCGCGTAACCGATCATGTCAACACCGCGCGCCCAGTGATGGACCCGCGGAATGCCATGAGCAACAAGTGATTCCATCGTAGCAGTGGATGGCGCCAGGGTGCGGTCGGCCAGGCGGTGCAAATGGCGGAACCACGCCCAGGCCGCCCGCTCGGTCATGCCGATCCCGTAGCTGGCCGCGAACCCGGGGACGTCGGTCTGATACACCGCGACGGTCGGCACCCCGAGACGACGGGCCGCCTTCACCCCACCCCAGCCGAGCAGAGCGGGCGACGCCAAATGCACGACGTCGGGCTCGAATCCGCGCAGCACTCGCAGAATCCGTGGCATCGGGAGCCCCAACGGCAGGGTGGTCACCCTCGGGAACATCCAGGACGGCACCCGGTGCACTCGGATACCGTCATAGATACGGTCCGCGGGCTCCTCGCCGTGCGGGGTATCGGGCGCGATGACAAGGGCTTCGTGTCCGGTGCGGCGAAGATGCTCGAGTGTTCTGATCACCGAGTTGCTCACGCCGTTGACGTGCGGGAGAAAGGATTCCGCGACAATCGCTACTCGCAC
>DATAZN010000399.1:0-8079 GCA_036272035.1 Mycobacterium sp.
AGCAAGCGGGCCTTGGCGTTGCGCCGCACGATGCCGGAGGTAACCAGACATCCCGCGATGAGACCGACCTTCGACGACCGGAACAGCGCGCGGATCTCGGCACGACCGAGCTGGTTCTCCTCGTAGACCGGCTTGAGCATGCCCTTGAGCGCACTCTGGATCTCGTCGATGGCTTGGTAGATCACCGAGTAGTACCGGATGTCCACGCCTTCGCGGTTGGCCAGCTCGGTGGCCTTGCCCTCGGCGCGCACGTTGAACCCGATGATGATCGCGTCCGAGGCCGACGCCAGGTTGACGTTGGTCTCGGTGACGCCACCGACGCCGCGGTCGATAACGCGCAGTTCCACCTCGTCGTCGATCTCGATGCCCAGCAGGGCCTCCTCCAGCGCCTCGACGGTGCCGGAGTTGTCGCCCTTCAGGATCAAGTTGAGCTGCGACGTCTCCTTCAACGCCGCATCCAGATCCTCCAGGCTGATCCGCTTGCGCGAGCGCGCGGCCAGTGCGTTGCGCTTGCGCGCGCTGCGACGGTCGGCGATCTGACGGGCGATCCGGTCCTCGTCGACAACCAGCAGGTTGTCGCCGGCTCCGGGCACCGAGGTAAAGCCGATGACCTGCACCGGCCGGGACGGTAACGCCTCTTCGATGTCGTTGCCGTGTTCGTCGACCATTCGGCGAACGCGGCCGTATGCGTCACCGGCAACGATGGAGTCGCCGACCCGCAGTGTGCCGCGCTGAATCAGCACGGTGGCCACCGGACCACGACCGCGGTCCAGATGCGCCTCGATCGCCACACCCTGGGCCTCCATGTCGGGGTTGGCTCGCAGGTCCAGCGCTGCGTCGGCGGTCAGCAGCACCGCCTCTTCCAGCGCCTCGATGTTGGTGCCGGCCTTCGCCGAGATATCGACGAACATGGTTTCGCCACCGAAATCCTCTGCCACCAAACCATATTCGGTGAGCTGAGAGCGGATCTTCTGCGGGTCGGCGCCCTCTTTGTCGATCTTGTTGACCGCCACCACAATCGGCACATCCGCGGCCTGGGCGTGGTTGATGGCCTCCACCGTCTGGGGCATCACGCCGTCGTCGGCGGCCACCACCAGAATCGCGATGTCGGTGGCCTTCGCACCGCGGGCACGCATGGCGGTGAACGCCTCGTGGCCCGGGGTGTCGATGAAGGTGATCGGCCGTTCGTCGCCGTCGAAGTCGACGGTCACCTGGTAAGCACCGATGTGCTGAGTGATACCGCCGGCCTCGCCCTCTCGAACGCTGGCGTTTCGAATGGTGTCCAGCAGTCGGGTTTTACCGTGGTCGACGTGACCCATCACGGTCACCACCGGCGGCCGGGTCTGCAGATCTTCCTCGGTGCCTTCGTCCTCGCCGTAGGTCAGGTCGAAGGACTCCAGTAGCTCGCGGTCCTCGTCCTCGGGGCTGACAACCTGGACGACGTAGTTCATCTCGCCGCCCAGTAGCTCGAGCGTCTCGTCGCCGACCGACTGGGTGGCTGTCACCATCTCGCCGAGGTTGAACAGCGCCTGCACCAGCGAGGCCGGGTTGGCGTCGATCTTCTCGGCGAAGTCGGACAGCGAGGCACCACGTGCCAGGCGGATCGTCTCGCCGTTGCCGTGCGGCAACCGCACACCACCGACGACCGGCGCCTGCATGTTCTCGTATTCGGCGCGTTTCGCCCGCTTCGACTTGCGGCCACGTCGCGGCGCACCGCCGGGACGTCCGAATGCACCGGCAGCACCGCCGCGCTGGCCAGGCCGGCCGCCACCGCCACCGCCACCAGGGCGGCCACGGAAGCCGCCGCCGCCGCCTCCGGGTGGGGCACCGACGCCGCCACCGCCGCCGCCGCGGTAGTTACCGCCACCGCCACCGCCGCCCGGGCGGCCGCCTGACGGGGCTCCGGGCCGACCGCCGGGGCCGCCGGGTCGCGCACCACCGGGCCGCGGCGGGCCACCGGGACGCGGCGGGCGACCTGGCCCACCGGCACCGGCGCCGGCCGGACGCGGCGGCATGTTGCCGGGCGACGCACCACCGGGGCGCGGAGCACCCGGGCGTGGCGCCGGCGGACGCGGTATCGGCCGGTCCACCGGTTGCGCTGAGGAGAAGGGGTTGTTGCCGACGCGCGGGGTGCGTGCCGCCGGCTTCGGGGCCGCCGGACGCGGACCCGGGGTCGGCCCCGGGCGAGCCGGAGCGTCCGTCGAGCCGGCCTGCGGCTGGTCGGGAGCCTCCGCCGCCGGTGCGGGCGGCGGGGGCGGAGTAGCTGCCGGTGGCGGTGGCGCCGCCGCCGGCTTAGGCGCGGCGGGTTTTGCCGACGCCGGGGCGGCATGCTTGACGGCGGCTTTGGCACCGCCGCCGGCGCCGTTGCCGGCCGCCTTTTCCGGTGCGGGTTTGCCGCCGCCAAACGACTCACGCAGTCGACGTGCGACGGGCGCTTCTACTGTCGACGATGCGGATTTAACGAATTCGCCCTGTTCGCTCAGCCGGGCGAGTACTTCCTTGCTGGTAACACCGAGTTCCTTAGCCAACTCGTGTACGCGGGCCTTGCCTGCCACTACATCTCCTGTCTATGAGGCGACAGCGGTAGTAGGCCGCGCCTCGGGTTTAGCTATGACACATGGTCATCGGGACTTCACGGTGTGCTCATGTTCTTTGCTACCTGTTCTGTTGGCTGGATAGTCGGGCGCATCGAAAGCTCGATGTGCTCGATCACCGCTGACGTATCCGGTGCGCCGGCGATGCGCAACGCTCGAGCAAAAGCTCGCCGCCGGATTGCTTCTTTGACGCACTGTGGAACGGGATGCAGCCATGCACCCCGCCCCGGCAGAGTACCCGCTGGGTCAACGGACACGGCATATTTGCCGTTCCCGACCGACACAGCAACCACTCGGAGCAGTTCGACGGCCAACTCTCGCTTTCGGCACCCGACACATGTCCGCACCGGTCCTTCGGTGCGTCGATGCGCCGAGGCCGAAGTCTCGCGCTGGATCACGGCTTAGTTTACCTGCACCCAACCAGTGGTCAGAACCACCCGCACGGCTACGGTTTGGGTGGTCGACGCGTTAGTGATCGTGCGCCAGCCCGTGGGCCGCATCATGCTCGGGATGGTCAGCCTCCTGGTCGGGCGAGTCCCCGCGGATGTCGATCCGCCATCCGGTGAGCCGGGCGGCCAGCCGCGCATTCTGGCCTTCCTTTCCGATGGCCAGCGACAGCTGGAAGTCGGGCACCACCACGCGAGCGGCCCGGGCGTGCTCGTCGATCACGGTCACCGATACAACCTTGGCCGGCGACAACGCATTGGCGACGAAGCGCGCCGGGTCGTCGTCGAAGTCGATGATGTCGATCTTCTCCCCGGACAGCTCGCTCATCACGTTGCGCACCCGCTGACCCATCGGTCCGATGCAGGCGCCCTTGGCATTGAGACCAGGAACGCGTGACGCGACCGCGATCTTCGAGCGATGACCGGCTTCGCGTGCCACCGCCACGATCTCCACCGAGCCTTCGGCGATCTCGGGCACTTCCAGCGAGAAGAGCTTGCGTACCAGGTTGGGGTGGGTGCGCGACAACGTGATCACCGGCTCGCGCACGCCGCGGCTGACGCCCACCACGTAGCAGCGCACTCGGTCGCCGTGCTCGTATGCCTCGCCCGGAACCTGCTCAGCTGCGGGAATCACCCCTTCGGACCCCTTGGTCTCGCTGCCCATCCGAACGACGATCAGACCACGCGAATTGGCCCGGCTGTCGCGTTGGATCACGCCGGCGACGATCTCGCCCTCATGGGTGGAGAACTCGCCGTAGGTCCGCTCGTTCTCGGCGTCCCTGAGTCGCTGCAGCATCACCTGTCGTGCGGTCGTGGCGGCGATGCGGCCGAAGCCCTCCGGGGTGTCCTCCCATTCGCTGACCGCGTTGCCGTCTTCGTCGAGCTCGCGAGCCAGCACGCGGACCGAACCCGATTTGCGGTCGATGTCGATGTGCGCGTCGGGCTGATGCCCTTCGGTGTGCCGGTATGCGCTCAGCACCGCGGCCTTGACGTCCTCGAGCAAGTCGTCGAACGAGATGCCTCGCTCTACCACTATCGCGTGCAGAGCGGCCATGTCGATGTTCATATTCTGCCCTCCGCCTCCGCGCTTCGATCAACCGTCGCCAGCTCCATCTCCCGCTGGGAAGGAATCGAAAATTCCACCTGCACAACAGCTTTCGAGATGCCGCCGAGCGAGATCGGCCGCACTGCCCAGTCGCGGGCGCGGTCGTCGCGAACCACCAGGCTCAGCGTGCCGTCGTGCAATTCGCCGACTCGACCGGTGACCTGTGTCCCGTCTGCCATGGCCAACTCGACCTTGCGGCCCCGAGCGCGGCGAAAGTGCTTGTCGCTGGTCAGCGGGCGGTCGACCCCTGGTGAGGTCACTTCCAAGACGTAGCTGCCGTCGAGGTCGGGCGCCGCGTCCAGCAGGCTCGACGCCGAGCGAGAGAGCACGGCGATGGTGTCCAGATCGAGTGCGGCGTCGCCGTCGGCGATCACGGTTATCCGCGGCGGCTGCGCCCGCGGATCGATGACGACGTCCTCAATTTCGTAACCTGCGCGCGCGAACTCGCCATCGAGCAGCTCGATCACCTGCGTCTGCGACGGTAGCCCGGTGGTCACGGCGAGCTCCTCATCTTGAGTTGTCCGGTCAGTCAGCCCCGCGGCGCAAGTGATCAGCACGCCCGAGGAGCCAGCATTCAACGATACGCCAGGAATCCGTTGTAAGACGTGATCGCGGCGAGTTCACCTGGCGTTACAGGCGGTTGTCTCGGCAATGGCAGGATGTTGCTGTGCTGCGCCCAGAGCCTGGTTTCGATCCGATCGTGAGCAGGCGACGTGTCTTAGTGGGCGGCGCGGCGCTGGCGGTGCTCGGTTCGGCAGTGCCCGCGTGTAGCTCGCCGCCCGCGCCACCGGCCGTCGACGAGCTCGAAGCACAGTTGACACTGGCCCGGCGTGACAGCGAACTGGCCAGCGCGGCGGCAGTGGGCGCGTCGCAGCCGGTGAACGCCGCGCTGATCGAGGTTGCCGCCGAACGCACCAAACACGCGCAGGCGCTGACGACCGAAATCGCACGCCTGGCCGTCAACCCGACGTCAACGTCTCGCCAGACGACCACGCCGACCACCACCACCACCCCGGCCGTCGCGGCTCCCCCGCCGCCGCTGGCCGACGCGGTCCGGTCGTTGCGGGCGTCGGCGGACAGTGCCCGTCAGCTGGCGGGCACCTCGTCGGGTTATCGCGCTGGCCTGCTCGGCTCGATCGCTGCCTCCTGCACCGCGTCCTACACCGTCGCGCTGGCCTTCGGAGCCACGTCGTCGTGACCTCCGCCGAACCGTCACCGGCCACCACGCCGTACGACACCGCGCTGTGCGCCGCACTGAACAACGAGCACGCCGTGATCTACGGCTACGGCATTGTGTCGGCGCACTGCGCACCCGAGGTCAACACCCTGGTGTCCTCCGCGCTGAATCAGCACCGGCAGCGGCGCGACGCGGTCATCGCGACGCTGACCGGCCGCTCGGTGACAGCTCCGGTGGCCGCCGCGGGTTATCAACTGCCGATGCCGGTCAACAGCCCCAGCGATGCGGGGCGACTGGCCGCGCGCATGGAGAAGGACACCGAAGCAACCTGGCGCGCGGTCATCGAGCAGGCTCAGAGCGACCAGGACCGCACGTTCGCCGTGACGGCGCTGACCCAGAGCGCCGTGCTGGCCGCGAAATGGAAGCAGGCGCAAGGAGATTGGCCGATCACCACGGCCTTCCCCGGCGCCGACTAGCCGGCGACCGCGACGGTGATGTCGGTGGCAAGTCCGGCGCCGGCCGTCAGCTCGCGGGTCTGGCCGCTGAATCTGTTACGCAGCTCAACTTTTCCGTCCGCCCAGCCACGACCCACCACAACGATCCACGGCACACCGAGCAGCTCAGCATCCTTGAACTTCACCCCGGGCGATGCCTGCCGGTCATCGAGCAACACCTCGATGCCCAGCCGATCCAGATCGGTGGCCAACGCGGTGGCCCCCGCCCGCACTTCGGCGTCTTTGTTGGCGATCACCAGGTGCACATCGAACGGCGAAACCTCCGATGGCCAGCGCAGTCCCAGCTCGTCGTGCTGCTGTTCGGCGATGACCGCCACCAGCCGCGACACCCCGAGCCCGTAGGAGCCCATGGTCAGCCGCACCGGCTTGCCATCCTCGCCGAGCACATCGACGGTGAAGGCGTCGGTGTATTTGCGGCCGAGCTGGAAGATATGACCGACCTCGATCCCGCGGGCCGAGACCAGCGGCCCGGCGCCGTCGGGAGATGGGTCGCCGTCACGCACTTCGGCGGCCTCGATCGTGCCGTCGGCGGTGAAATCGCGGCCGGCGACCAAGCCGACGACATGCTTGCCGGGCTGGTCGGCGCCGGTGATCCAGCTGGTGCCGTCCACAACCCGTGGGTCGACTAGGTAGCGAACACCGTTGTCCAGCAGTGCTTTCGGGCCGATATAGCCCTTCACAAGGAAGGGGTGCTTGGCGAAGTCGGCGTCGTCGAGCAACGCGTACTCGGCCGGGTCGAGCGCGGCGCCGAGCCGTTTGTCGTCGACCTCGCGGTCGCCGGGCACCCCGATTGCCAATAGCTCCCAGTCGCCGCCCGGTTGGCGCACCTTGAGCAGGACGTTCTTCAGGGTGTCGGCAGCGGCGACACTGCGGCCCAGCCCCGCCCCGTTGGCCCATTCGACCAAAGTCGCGATGGTCGGGGTGTTGCCGGTGTCGTGGACCACCGCCTCGGGCAGTCCGTCGACGGGCCGGGCTTCCGGCCGCGCGGTGACCACGGCCTCGACGTTGGCGGCGTAACCGGATTCCAGGCAACGGACGAAGGTGTCCTCGCCGATCGGGCTTTCGGCCAGAAACTCTTCGGATGCCGAGCCACCCATGGCGCCGGATACGGCGGACACGATGACGTAGTCGACGTCGAGGCGACCGAAGATGCGTTGGTAGGCCTCACGATGTGCGTGGTAGGCGTTCTTGAGGCCCGCGTCGTCGATGTCGTAGGAGTAGGAGTCCTTCATGACGAACTCGCGGCCACGCAGGATGCCGGCGCGCGGACGCGCCTCGTCGCGGTATTTGGTCTGGATTTGGTAGAGCGTCAGCGGAAAGTCCTTGTAGGAGCTGTACTCCCCTTTGACCGTCAAGGTGAAGACTTCTTCGTGGGTCGGCGCCAGCAGGTAGTCATTGTCGCGGCGATCCTTGAGCCGAAAAATGCCATGGCCGTACTCGGTCCACCGGTTGGTGGTCTCATAGGGTGCCCGCGGCAACAGGGCCGGGAACAGGATCTCCTGGCCGCCGATCGCGTTCATCTCCTCGCGCACGACCCGCTCGATCTGGCGCAGCACCCGCAGGCCGAGTGGCAACCAGCTGTAGAGGCCAGGCGCGACCGGTCGCACGTAGCCGGCGCGGATCAGCAGCTTGTGGCTGGCAATTTCGGCATCGGCGGGATCATCGCGCAGCGTGCGCACGAACAGCTCGGACATCCGGGTGATCACAGCGCGCAAGCCTAACGGTGATGAGCGACCGCCAAGCTGGGGGCATCTCCCGCTTGCGGGGGACAGCGTGGCTGTGGTCAGCGGCGAATGACGACCCCGGCTGCTAGCTCGCGGGGCGAAGCGACGAGCTAGAGCTCGCCGGCGTCGATGGCGTCCTTGACTTCCTGCGCGTGAGCCACCTGCTCGGCGGCGTAGCCGATCAGCAGCGAGACCCCGCCGACGATGACTGCGACGCCGGCCACCCACAGCAACCCGTAGGTGTAACCCTGGTCAAGGGCATGCAACTGAGCGGCATTCATGTTCTTCACCGGACCGTTGGTGCCGCCCAAGTACAGCGTGCGCGACGTGATGACGGCCTGGATGACGGCGAGAACCACTGGGCCACCGAGGTTTTGCAGCATCAGCGCGATAGCCGAGGTCGGTCCGATCTGGTCGAAGCCGACACCCGCGATCGCCGACAACGCGACCGGTACGCCGATCACGCCGATACCGATGCCGGCGATCACGACCGGGACGATCAGGTTCGGGAAGTACGG
>DATAZN010000400.1:0-1969 GCA_036272035.1 Mycobacterium sp.
GGGCGCCGCCGACCTGGACATCACCTATCCGGTCGCGCTGGACAACAGCTACTCGACGTGGACGAACTACCGAAATCGTTATTGGCCCGCGGAATACCTGATCGACGCGAGCGGCACCGTACGGCATATCAAATTCGGCGAGGGTGACTACGACGGCACCGAGAAGCTGATCCGCGAGCTGCTCGCCGCCGCCCATCCCGGGGTTTCGCTGCCGCCGTCGGTGGACGCCCCCGACACCACGCCGAAGCTGGATCTGACGCGCGAGACATACTTTGGGGTGGGCAAGGTGTCCAACTACGCCGGAAGCGGTGTATACGACCAGGGGAGCGCCACGTTCGCGTATCCGCCGACACTGCCCGCCGACTCATTTGCCCTACAGGGACCGTGGGCACTGGACTACCAGGGCGCGACCGCCGACAGCGATTCCTCGAGCATCAAACTGAACTTCCACGCCAAGAACGTCTACATCGTCGTCGGCGGAACCGGCAGTCTCACCGTCACCCGCGACGGCAAGACGACAACGGTACCGGTCAGTGGGCCACCGACGTCACACCAGATCGTCGCGGCCAGCGACATGGCGCGCGGATCCATTGATGTGCGCGCCAGCAAAGGGCTGCAGGTCTTTTCGTTCACCTACGGCTGATTCGCACCGCAGCCAATCCACGGCGCGTCCGGCTCCGAACCAATTGTGTAGCTATCAACACTGAGGAGCTGAAAGTGATCAACATCCAAACCACGGCGATCCCGGCAACGGGTCTCGCGGCGGCCGCAGCGGTGGGCATTGCCCTCGCCACGTGCGCACCCGCCACGGCCGCACCAAATCTCGTCGGTTCGGGTTGTGCGGACTACGCATCGTCACACCCGGACGGGCCCGCTTCGGTCTCCGGTATGTCGCAGGACCCGGTCGCAGTCGCGGCCTCGAACAACCCCGAGCTGACGACCCTGACAGCGGCGGTCTCTGGTCAACTCAACCCTCAAGTGAACCTGGTCGACACGCTAAACAGCGGTCAGTACACGGTTTTCGCACCGACCGATGCCGCCTTCAGCAAGCTGCCGGTCGCGACCATCAATGAGCTGAAAACCAATTCGGACATGTTGAAGAGCATCCTGACCTATCACGTGGTGCCTGGCCAGCTGAGCCCCGCGCAGGTTGACGGCTCACACCCCTCGGTCCAGGGCGCACCGGTGAACGTGACCGGCAGCGGCAGCGGGCTCAAGGTCAACAACGCCGGCCTGGTCTGTGGCGGAGTGCCCACTGCCAATGCGCAGGTGTACATGATCGACACGGTACTGATGCCACCTGGGCGGTGAGTCTTCCCGACGATACCGCCGTGAGCGCCGCGAAACGTTGGTCCATGCTGGCGATTTCGCTGACGGCGACGTTGTCCGCGAATGTCTTCATCAACGCCATCGCCTTTCTGATTCCGGCGATGAACACGCAGCACGGTACGGGTCTTGCGACGGCCGGTTTGCTCGCGTCGATGCCGAATTTCGGCACGATGGTCACGCTGATCGGTTGGGGCTATCTGCTGGACGTCATCGGCGAGCGATTCGTTCTCGCAGTCGGTTTGGCTCTGACGGCCGCGGCAGCGCTGGCCGCGGCGTCAGCGCATTCGATGGTGCTGATGGGGATCTTTCTGTTCCTCGGCGGCATGGCCGCCGCCAGCACCATCACAGCCAGCGGCCGCCTGGTGACCGGATGCTTTGCGCCGCAACAGCGTGCATTGGCGATGGGAATCCGGCAGACCGCGCAGCCGCTGGGGATCGCGGTGGGTGCGGTTGCGCTTCCCGAGCTCGGCAAACACAACTTCTCCGTGGCCTTGGTGTGTCCCGCAGTTGCTTGCGCGCTGTCGGCGGTTGCCTGCGCGGTGGGCGTGCACGATCCGCCGCGCCCACCACGAGCTGAGGCCGACGAAGAAGAGTTGGCTAATCCGTATCGAAAGACGGCCGCCCTCTGGCGAATTCATCT
>DATAZN010000401.1:0-7560 GCA_036272035.1 Mycobacterium sp.
ACACCCCAGCGCAGTATCGGAGCCGGCACCGCCGCAAATGCCCGGTCCGCCGCCAGCACCGCCGGGTGCTCTGAGCGGCGGCGGGCATTCGCCAAATCTGCGGCGATCCTTTGCAGCCGAGCCTGCCGATTCAGGCCTGGATACAACCCGACCGTGACGTTGGCGAAGTGATTATGAGCATGAGGCACACCAGGTTTGACCATCGTCACCTCGGCCACCAGCGTCGGGGCCGCGTCGCGCAGCTGGCCGGAGAGTGCACCGGACACCGCGGCCAGCGCGGCCACGGTGGCGGTGGGGCCTTTCAGCTGCGAGCGATGGCGCAGCAGCGTGCGCACTGAGCGCGCGCCCGTCGGGCGGGCATTGGTGGACCGCGCCGGCTGCGCTCCGATTGCCGGCGGCAGCAACCCGGCGCGGGTATCGCGCACCTGGTTGCGATGGGCTTGCGCCGCAACGAGGCCGCGCCACGGTAAGAAGCCCGAAGACGGTGGGACTTCAGGTACCGGAGTCGCTCCGCCGAACAGCCAGGCGGCCATCGCCAAAGCGCGAGGACCGTCGGACAGCGCGTGCGCGAACTGCATGACCGCGACCGTGGCCGGGCGCGTGCTGCCCGGAATGCCGTACACCGGCGCGAAGAGGTGCATGCGCCACGAAGCCCGGCGGATGTCCAACTGGTCGTCGGCCAGCCTGGCCACCGCGTTCAGGCAGCCACCCCAGCTGGCGTCGTCCAGGTGGTGGCGTAGCACCTGGTCGGGCTCGATGACCATGGACACCCAGCGCGGGTAGGTCAGCGGTGATCCGTCCTCGACACGGAGCGTCAATGCGCGACAATTTTGCGCCCTGTTGCGTACCTCGTCGACGGCGCGCTCGAAATCCGTTGGCTCACCGTCGAATGCGTAGAGCAAGAACTCGTCGCTGGGGACCTTGGCCGACATCCAGTAGAACTGCGCGTCGACCGCCGTCATCCGGGTCGGCATCCCAGCATCCTATGGATCCACAGTTGGACGTCTATCTACAGGCGGGGGTTTGTGGGGCTGTTTCCGTCTGCCCGGTAGCTATTATTCGAACATGCGTTCTAGTAGTCGGGAAGAGGTCGTCGAAGTGTTCGGCGCGCTCGAGGCCGAGTTCAAGCGCGCCCTGGACCTGCGCTGCGATGCGCTGACCACCCCCGAACGCCTGGCTCTGTTGGAGAGCTGTGAGGTGTTTCGCCGTCAGCTTTCAGCCGTGGAGCATCCGGTGATCAACCAGATCGCCGCCCAGGCTGACGAGACCGAGCTGGGCGGCAAACTGCGAGCGGCACTTGCTAATCGGCTGCGCGTCAGCCGAGCCGAGGCGTCCCGGCGCATCCAAGAAGCCGCCGATCTGGGCGAGCGCACCGCCCTCAACGGCGAACCCCTGGAGCCGGTGCTACCCGCCACCGCACAGGCGCAACGCAACGGCGACCTGGGGGCCGGCCACGTCGCGGTCATCCGCGGGTTCTGGCACCGGCTACCGGACTTCGTCGATATCGAGACCCGGGCCCGCGCCGAGGCGCAACTGGCCCGCCTGGCCGGCGAGCACCGCCCCGACGAACTGGCCCGGCTGGCCGACACCCTCACCAACTGTCTCAACCCCGACGGCGACTTCACCGAGCACGACCGCGCCCGCCGCCGCGCCATCACCCTCGGCCGCCAAGACATCGACGGCATGAGCCCGATCAGCGGCTACCTGACACCTGAAGCGCGGGCCACGTTGGATGCCGTCTTCGCCAAACTGGCCGCTCCCGGAATGTGCAACCCCGCCGATGAGATGCCGTGCACCGCCGGCACCCCATCACAGGCCGCCATCCAGCACGACACCCGCGGTGCCGGCCAGCGCAACCACGACGCGCTGCTCGCGCTGGCACGCGCAGCCCTGGCCTCCGGAGAACTCGGTCACCACAACGGACTGCCCGCCAGCATCATCGTCACCACCACACTGCAAGAACTCGAAGCCGGCGCCGGCAAAGCACTCACCGGTGGCGGCACCCTGCTACCCATGTCGGATGTGATCCGGCTCGCCGGCCACGCCCACCACTACCTGGCCATCTTCGACAACGGCAAAGCGCTGGCGCTCTACCACACCAAACGCCTGGCCTCACCCGCCCAACGAATCGTGTTGTACGCCAAAGACCGCGGCTGCACATTCCCCGGCTGCGACGTCCCGGGCTATCTCTGCGAAGTCCACCACTCCAACCCCTACGCCGTAAACCCGGTCACCGACATCAACGACCTGACTTTTGGCTGCGGCCCCAACCACAAACTCGCCGACCAAGGCTGGACCACCCGCAAAAACGCCCACGGCGACACCGAGTGGATCCCGCCAGCACACCTCGACCACGGCCAACCCCGCACCAACACCTACCACCACCCCGAAAAACTCCTGCGAGACGACGACGGCGATGACGATGACGATGGGCCATAGCTCTTGCCGCGGCAGTTTCGGCGGGCATACCGTTCTGCCATGACCGCAACGACCCGGAGGCGGGATCCACGGATCGTCATCGTCGGCGCCGGCATGGCCGGGATCGCCGTCGCTCACGTGCTAAAACAGTCGGGCTTCAACGACTTCACCATCCTGGAGAAGGGTTCAGACGTCGGCGGCGTGTGGCACTGGAACCGCTATCCGGGCCTGCGTTGCGATGTGCCTTCCTACGGCTATCAATTCGCCTTCGCGCCTAAGCCCGACTGGAAACACGTGTGGGCGACCGGCGACGAGATCCAGCGCTACCACCGCGACCTCATCGACGCGTTGGCGCTGAAATCGCATCTGCGGCTTGACTGCGAAGTCACCGAGGCGGTGCTCGCCGAGAACCGATGGCGGGTGTCCACCGCGAGCGGAGAAGAGATCGAGGCAGACTTCGTCATCGCAGCAACCGGAATCCTGCACCACCCGTTCATCCCGGACCTCCCGGGCCTCGACTCGTTCACCGGACCGGTCGTGCATACTGCGCGCTGGACTGACATCGATGCGGACGGCAAACGGGTGGCGGTGATTGGCGCAGGTTCAACTGGGGTACAGGTCTTTTCAGCGTTGCAGCCCGAGACGGCGCACATCACCCATTTTGTCCGCACGCCGCAGTGGGTGATGTGGATGCCGATGCGACTACTGCAACCCCGCATCGTCGGTCGGCTATTGCGGAGCTTGCCCAGGCAGGACAAGACGGTCAGGCTCGCGCAATTCGTCGGCTCCGACTACTTAGTCGACCTGGTCATCCGGCCGACGTGGCGGCGCCGGGCCGCCCAGCGTTACGGGTGGATGTGCTTGCGAGCCCTGGTGCGGGACAAGGATCTTCGCACCAAGTTGACCCCTGACTACGAACCGTTCTGTAAACGGCAGGTGCTCTCCGGCGACTATTACCGGCGGATCTCCAAGCCGAACGCCAGCTTTGTCAGCGAGCCGATCGCCGAGATCACGCCAACTGGGCTGCGAACCACCGACGGCGTCCACCATGATCTGGACGCGATCGTGCTCGCCACCGGCTTCGCCGCCCACAACTACATGCGCCCGATGACCCTGCGCGGCCGCGACGGACTGTCGATCGACGACGCCTGGGCGAAAGGCCCTCGGGCCTGGGGAATGACCGCGATCCCCGGATTCCCCAACCTGTTCATGGTGCTCGGTCCCAATTCGCCGACCGGGTCCATGTCGCTACAACACGTCGCCGAGTTGACCGCGCGCTATATCACCCGTTGGCTGCAGCGTTTCCGCGACGGCGAGATCACCGCCGTCGAAGTCACCGACGAAGCCACCGACCGCTTCGCCGACGATGTCGCCGAGGCGATGGTGCCGACAGTCTGGAATACCGGCTGCAATTCTTGGTATTTCGCCGACGACAACCGCATCGACCTGTGGCCGTTCGACCGAAAGCGCCTGACCCGCATGCTGAGTCAACCGAAAGACGACGACTACATCCTCACGCCGTAGGCGGGTCCACCAGCGCCGCAATCTCGGCCGCCAGCCTCGCATTGGACAGCACCAGCGCGACGTTGGCCGACAGCGACGCACCGTGCGTCTCGCGATGGAAGTAGTCGAGCAGGAACGGCGTGACGTCCTTGCCGTACACACCCGCGGCCTCGGCGGCGGACAGAGCGGCAGTCAGCACCCGGTCGTGCAGCGCTCGGTCCATCTCGTCCGCGGGCGCGATCGGGTTGGCCAGCACCAGCCCATAGCCATCGGTAGCCAGCCGCCGTCGGGCCCGCAACACGTCGGCGACCTGTTGCGGCGACTCCACCCGCCAGCCCACCGGATGACCCGAATCGGCCAGGTAGAAGCCTGGAAACCGATCGGTGCGATAGCCGATCACGCCGACGTTGAGCGACTCCAGCCGCTCGAGGGTGGCGCCGACATCCAGGATCGACTTGACGCCGGCGCAGACCACCAGCACGCCGGTGCGCGAGAGGGTCATCAGGTCAGCGGACTCGTCCCAGCTGTCACGCGCATCGCGATGAATGCCGCCCAGCCCACCCGTGGCGAACACTGAGATACCTACTGCCGCAGCAAGATGCGCGGTCGAGGCGACGGTTGTCGCGCCGTCTCCGCCCCGTGCCGCGAGCACCGCGATGTCGCGGACGCTCACCTTCACCACCGTGTCGCTCTCGGCGACGCGTCGCAGTGCCGCATCGTCCAGCCCGATGTGCGGCTCGCCGTCGATGATCGCGATCGTCGCAGGCACCGCCCCGCCGGATCGCACCGCCGCCTCGATCTCGCGTGCGACGCGCAGGTTGTCCGGCCGCGGCAGACCGTGACTGATGATCGTGCTCTCCAGGGCGACAACAGGCCGGCCGGCGGCCAGTGCGTCGGAGACCTCGGGGTGGACCTGCACGGGTTGCACCCTACGTCGCCGCCCTAAGTCTCCTCGGGCGTCTCGATCACCGAGTACGTCGGATCGTCCATCGCCACCTGCTTGTTGCCGCTCTGGCTCGCTTTTCCCGTCACGCGCAGGACCTGGCCGGGTTGAATGTCGTCGCCATGCCCGGGCCGAAAGGTCACCCGGACCTCGCCGCTGTCATCTCCGACGACGATCCAGCGGAACGTTCTTCCACGTTTGGTGATGTCTTCGACTTGGCTGACGCGGCCTTCGACCGTGGCGCGGCGCCCCGGAACCAGGCTGTTCACCTCGATCACCGCCGCGGGCTTCTCCGGGTGCTCGTAGTCTTCGGCGGGCTCGTCTTCGCCCCGCCAAATCCGCATCTCGATCTCTTCGAATTTGGTAGCGATGCGCTGCTCCAAGATGTCCGGGAACGCCTGGCGGATCCGGGACTGGACGTCGTAGGGAACGATCGTGGCCGCCGCGTCCGGGA
Source organism: Mycobacterium sp. (assembly GCA_036272035.1). Taxonomy (GTDB): domain Bacteria; phylum Actinomycetota; class Actinomycetes; order Mycobacteriales; family Mycobacteriaceae; genus Mycobacterium. The sequence goes on from DATAZN010000401.1 coordinate 5,319, forward strand.
TTCGGCTGACCGCCTGGGAGATCTTGTCCGCGGTTCGGTCGTGCAGAAGTCGCCCCAATAGCGGCGCATACGTCCGGCGCGGCAGCAGCACCGTCACATGGGTGTCGCGATGCTCGTTTCGAGCCTTCACGACCAGCGTTTGCACAGCGCGGACGATCTGTCGGTCGGGGCAGTCGATCACCCGCAGCCGGATATCGAGATCGAAGTCATCCCAACGCTTTCGCAGTGCGGCGGCATGGTCGGAGTCGATCATGAAATGCACCGCGATCAACTCGTCGGCCCGTAGCCCCTTGCCGTAGCGCAGCGCTTCGAGCACCGCGAGATCAAGCGAGTTGACGCAGACGAACAGCCGATGGCGTGCGTACTTGGTCATCTGCGGACGGTCGGTGCGGAATGCCTCCAGGATTGCTGACTCGGCCCGGTATTCGCGATTGAGCCGAATCAACCCGAACACCAGAATCGGGAAGACAACGACGACCAGCCATGCGCCCTCGGTGAACTTGGCCACCGCGAAGATGCCGACCACGATTGTCGAGAACACCGCGGCAGTGAAGTTGATCGCCAACCGGTGCCGCCAGCCCCGTTCCCGTTTCGTCAGATGGTATTTGGACATTCCGTAGCCGGCCATCGAGAAACCGGTGAACACCCCGATCGCGTAGAACGGCACCAGCGCGTTGACCGATCCGCCGGTGAACACCAACAGCGCCACCGACAGTGCTGCGAGCGTGAGGATCCCGTTCGAGAACACCAGCCGATAGCCGCGTTGCATGAGCTGGCGCGGCAGAAAGCGGTCCTCGGCAACGAAACTCGCCAACGCGGGAAAACCGTTGAAGCTGGTGTTGGCGCCGGTGTACAAGATGGCCGCGGTCGATACCTGAACCAAGACGTACATGCTGTTGCCGATCACCCCGTTGCCGAAAACCGCTCGAGCAATTTGGGAGAGCACCGACGGATATTCGCTGAGATACGGCGCGGCATGAGTGGCGTAGGCAAGATAGCCGACACCGGCCAGCAGGAGCCCCAGAATGCAGGCCATCGCAGTGAGCACTCGGCGCGCGTTGACACTCTGCGGCTTACGAAAGACGTTGACGGTGTTGGAAATGGCCTCTACCCCGGTCAGCGACGAGCCACCGTTGGCGAACGCCCGCAGCACCACCAAGATTGTCGCGCCCATCACCAGACCGCTGCTTTGATGCACCGGTACCGCTCCGGCAGCGTGGCCGGGATCGTATTGCGGAAGGCCCCAAACGAGATGCCGGACAACGCCGGTCACGATCATCACGATGAGCATCGCCACAAACGAGTACGTGGCGATCGCAAACGGCAGCCCGGCTTCGCGCAGTCCGCGCAAATTCAGATAGCAGATGAGCAGTACGACTGCGACGGTGATCTCCATGCTGTAAGGCCCCAGCGCCGGCAGCGCCGACGCCACCGCAACCGTGCCCGCCGCAGACTGCACTGCGACAGTCACGACGTAGTCGATCAACAGTGCCGCAGCCGCCACCTGCGCGATCTTGGGCCCGAAGTTCTCCCGCGCCACGATGTAGGAGCCGCCGGCCTTCGTGTAGACCATCACGACCTGCCGGTAGGACGCGGTCACCAGGACGAGGATCAGCAGGATCACACCCATGATGGGCAGCAGCAGGATGAACGCCGCGAGCCCGGCATGCGGGAGTAGCTCCGTCAGAATCTGCTCGGGACCATACGCGGTGGATGAGATCGCATCGGGCGAAAGCGCGCCCAGCGCAACGGGATTCGATAACCGCTCGTTGGACAAATCTTGGGTGATCAGCGGCTTGCCCAGGAAGACGCGCTTGACCACGTCGGAGAAGGACGGAGGTATGTCCTGCTCGTCGACCTCAGCTGTCACGACCACCTCCTCTGAGATTCGGCGTCGCCCGCCGTTCGACCGTACTAGTTGCGACCCGCCTTGGTCAGCGCATCGGGATCAACCCGTGCGATACGCGACTCCACGTCGTAAGGCACGATGATCGCGGTAGCACCCGGGATGCGGCTGACCGCCCGGGCCATCTTGTCGGCCGTGCGGTCGTGCAGCAGCCGGCCCAGCATCGCCGAGTATGTCCGGCGCGGCAACAATACCGTCACCTTGGTCTCCGGGTGGTCTCGTTTCACCTGCAGCACAAGCTCTTGCGCGGACCGGCTCAAATGGCGGTCCGGACAGTCGATCACCCGCAACTGAGTATCGTGCTCGAAGTGCTGCCAGCGCTCTTGCAGCTTGGCC
>DATAZN010000402.1:0-2136 GCA_036272035.1 Mycobacterium sp.
GGGAGGAATCGTGTGACGGTGTCGCGTCCGGAGAACCAAGACATGGACGCGACACGAGAATCATCCGTTTAGTCGACGATGATTCCGCCGGTCAGATTGACGACGGTGCCGGTCATCGCGGCGGCCCGATCCGAGGCCACGAACGCGGCCGCTTCTGCGAGTTCCGTCAGCGTGGTCGCACGTTTGCGGTGCGTCTGCGCGGCCATGGTGGCCGCGAAATCCTCCCGGGTGATGTCGTATGCCTGGGCGTGCAGCCCGAAAACGACGTCGATGGTGGGGGTTTCCTCCATGCCGGTCGTGCGCAAGCAGACGGCGCGCACACCGTGGGAAGCCCACTCCGCGGAAAATGCGCGATTGAGGGCTTCCATGGACGCCCACGCCGGACTCATGCCCCCGAGCAGCGGTATGCCCAACCGGGCGGGCTCGGGGGTGTGCATCAGCACCACTCCGGAGCCCTGAGCGATCATGTGCCGCGCCGCTGCCCGGCCAGTCACGAAATGTGCTCGTGCGTAGACATTCATCGGCGATGCGAAATTGTCCACCGACAGCTCGGTCAGGGGAATGCCTTGCATGCCTTGCTGCGGAATCCCGATGGCGTTGAACGAGATATCGACGGTCGCGGCTTTGTAGACGACGTCGTCGACGTGATCGGTCACGGCCTTCTCGTCGAGCGCGTCGACCTCGGCGGTCTCGACCGCGCCGCCGGCAGCCGTGATCTCCTTGGCGAGCACGTCGAGCGCGCCGAGGTCTCGCCCGGTCAGAAATAGCCGGGCGCCTTCGCGAGCGAAGGCCTGCGCCACCGCACTCCCGACCGCACCGGCCGCCCCGTAGATGACCGCGTTCTTGTTTTTCAGCAACATGATGTTTCTCCGTTTCGCCGCCGAGCGGCAGTTGTGTTCTCCGAGTTGGCTTTTTAACGTTGCTTTGCCACGACGCGGCTGCTACGGCATCTTCTGCAGCCCTGCGCCGGTGAGCAGGTATCCGGGTGCGGTGCTCGCCGGGTCGGCGCGGATCAGTTCCACCAGGGCGGACCCGGCCCGCTCAGGGGTCAACACCTCGCCCAACTGGTCGAGGTATGCCTCGTCGGTCTGGCCGCTGCGGGCCGCATAGGCACGAACACCGCGCCGGCCTACGTCGCCGAACGGCGTCATCCTGGGCATCACCGCGGTGACGGTGATGCCAAGTCCGGCGCGGCGCGACTCCTCCTGGGCGTACCCGGCGATGAACCGCTGGGTGGCCTTGGACCCGGCGTATCCTCCGCTTGCCGGGGATCCGTTGATAGCAGCTCCGCTGCTGATCACCACCACTCTGCTGCCGGGTTGTAGCGGCTGGAGCAGCGCCTCGCGCAGCCAGGTGAACGCGATCTTGACGTCGGTATGCCAGTTGACCGAGAACGTCTCCCAAGTGTGGTGCTGCAGCGGACGCATTACCGGGTTGGCGCCGGCGACCAGGATGACAACCTGCGGCTCATAGTGGTCCAGCAGGCTCCACGCCGTCGCCGGGTCGGCCGCATCGGCAACCTCGGTCGTGATGTTCGGGCTGGCGCCGGCCAGTTCGGCAAGCGCCGGGCCGGTCCGGGCCACCGCGACTACCGGCGCGCCGGCTTCGGCGAAAGCGACACCGATGCCGCGCCCTAATCCGCGGCTCGCGCCGACGACAATCGTTGTGCTGCTTGACAAGTCACTCATGTTTACGCTCTTTCGTTGTTGATGGTGGTGTTAGGTGGCCGGCTGCGGTTGTGCCAGCACCGCGTACTGACGCTCCAGCACCTTGGCGGCGCCGCTGCCCCAGTTCTGCGCGACGGACTGCGACAAGGGATCAGGGAAGATGTCCTCCTGCCCTTTCTCCAGTCCCTCGAAGACGGCGCGCGCCACCGACTCCGGAGCGGACTTCGGAATGTCCAGACCGTGAGTCATGTCGGTGTCCACCGGGCCGGTCAACACGGCGTGCACCGTCACACCCCGCTCGGCCAGCAGCACCCGCAACGATTGCGTCAGGTTGAACGCGGCCGCTTTGGAAACCGAATACGCCGGGATGAACGGCAGCGGAGCCAGCGCGTTGACCGACAGATTGTTGACGAGCGCTCCCCGCGAGCGCGTCAACAGTGGCAGGAATGCCTGGGTCACGGCATAGGGC
>DATAZN010000403.1:0-3648 GCA_036272035.1 Mycobacterium sp.
AGGCGGGGACCGCTTTTCACACCAGTCTGGGCCGGGCGCGCACCGACATCGAGGCTGACGGGCGCGAGTCCGCGCAAGTGGCGTCCGCGGTGTGCGACGCCTGGGAGGACGTGCAAATCACCAAGGGCATGATGAGCGAGGTCGACGAGACCGCCTCAGGGCTGGATTTCACGATCACCAACGACTGGAAGGTCGACATCGGCACCGCCGGGCTGTTGATGGGATCGACCGAAGCTCAGCTAGAGCAGCAGATTCTGCAGAGCGAACTCGACACGGTGAAAACCAAGGCGCACACCACTGATCACGAACTGGCCACCGCGATGCGTGCCGCGGTCGGCGACGCCAAGCTCGACCAAAACGGACGCGAAATACCACAGGCGCCAGCCCCTCCGGTGCAGGGGATCACCGGGGAACAGTTCGAGCAGATCTTTCCCAACTACGCGACCAACAATCACGTTCCGTTGTCGCCGGCTGACGCCGAAGCTAAAGCCCAAGCGTGGACAGCGGCGATCAATCAAGCCATGCAGGAGGCCAACATCAACACTCCGGAACGCCGGGCGGCATTCCTCGCCGAAGCCGCCGAGGAGACCGCCTGGGGCGACACCCTCACCGAGTACGCGGACGGGTCAGAGTACGAAGGACGCACCGACTTGGGCAACGTCAACCCCGGCGACGGTCCCAGGTACAAAGGTCGAGGCGGACTGCAACTGACCGGACGAAGCAATTACAGCTCGGCAGGCAAAGCTCTGGGGCTGGATCTGGTCGACAACCCCGATCAGGTCGCCAGCAATCCCGTCGTCGGCTGGCGCACCGCAGGGTGGTTCTGGAACCACGGCACTGGCCTCGGCGACCTCAACCAGCTCGCCGATCAAGGCAACATCACAGCCATTTCACGGGCAATCAACGGCGGCGACCACGGGCTGCAAGCCCGCATCGACAACTACAACAAGATCCTGAAGCTGTTGGGCACGGGATGATCTCGGACACGAAGTCGCGACTATTCACCGTCATCGTCGCCGCCACAGTCGGGTTGGCGGCGGTCGGTTGCGCGAGCACAAAATCCGGCCTGCCCACTGCACAGAGCGTGTCGCCAAAGCCCGCTTCCACCAGCACCGCAACCAGCGTCGCTTCGGGCCCACCCGTGGCGTCGGGTGTGTCCAACAACAAGGACTACACCGTCACGATGATGCCCATCGATGGCGCGACGCCGGAGGGCGGGGGTCGCTGGCATGTCTTGGTGGGTCAGCTATCCGGGGGCGACCCGGCGGTGACCGACGCGTTCAACAAATCGAGTAACGCCTCAGCTCACCAACAGATCGACGAAGCCAGCGCCGACGCCAACGGGGTACAGGGGTGGAATCTTGAGATCAAGTCGGCGATTACGTTCCGACCCACAGCAATCGGCGAAGTGCTCAGCGGGTCCTCGTACACGAAAGGAGCGGCGCACCCCACCGACTACGTCGGCACGGTCGTCATCGATAGCCGCAGCGCGCATCCCATTACCCTCGGCGACCTGTTCACCGAGGAACAGGTCGGACTCGACCGTCTCTCGGAGCAAACCAAAGTCATCTGGCCGAAGGTCTACGGTCCCGGTGGTGACGGTCCTCCGATGCTCGACGAGCCCGGCAACCGGCCCGTACCGGAAAACTTCGCCAATTGGATCCCCACCGCGGCGGGAATAGAGCTGCACTTTACGGACGGTCAGTTTGGACACGGTCTGCCGGTGATCACGGTGCCGTGGTCGACGGTCGCCGACGTGCTGGCTCCGGACATGACGGCACTCGCCCAAGGCTGACACGCGGACGGTTGGTTTCTGCCCATCGAAACATGTTGGGGCGAATCATGTTCCACGAGTAAACCACGGCTCCCGACATCTTACTTGTCGGCGCGATGGCCTTCGCCGTCGTCGGCCAAGTAGGTGACGCGGTACCACTGACGATTGCAGTCTTGGTCCCCCGTAGCAGTTGCCCGCTCCAAACGGACATCGGTGAGAAGTGGATTCTGCAGGCGGATAAAGTCTTCGAGCTCTGCGTCTCGTGCGGCTCCGGTGAGAGTTCTCTCCGCGGGCGCCTTGCCCTCGTACCTCGACCAACTCACGCCTGACATCCTGCCTTGAAGCTGTGGTCAGCCGCATCGGACTGCGCTTACTTCGACGGTGACGGTGCAGGCGCCGTCATGCGCTCGCGGAATCACTCTCTTTACCTAGGAAGCCTATGAATGACCCAGGGCTGCGCTTTGACCCGCATAGGAGCTGCACGTCAGTGCCATGGGCTCGCTAGTCGTGTGGCGTCGACGGTCATAATCGAACCGTGACAACACCGTCCGCAGTAGCGGACCACCGATGAACGCAACCCTGCTGGCGAGCGGCATCGCGGTCGTTGAACTCGGCGGGCTCATTGCGCTTGGGGTGCTGCTCATCGTGTCGCGACATCAGCTGAAGGAAACTCGGTCCGAACTGGAGCGCGCTCGCCAACCCAGGATTGCCAGCCGGCGACGGCGCGCCGGGCTCGCGCCGTTCGCGATCAGGACCGCGTGGCGGACAGCCGACTCCCTGATCACGAAAGGTATTGGCGCCACAGTCCGTAACTCGATCGAAGATCTGGCCGGCTGGGCGCAGATCGAACGTCCCGACCTGGCGCGACTGACCGCAGACGGCGATGTGGTGATCGCCTTTTCCGACATCGAGGACTCCACGGCGCATAACGAAGAGCTGGGGGACCGCGAATGGGTGAAGGTCCTGGAGCGCCATAACCGGCTGATCGAAAAGCTTGTCGCCGATCACGGCGGGCACGTGGTCAAGGCCCAGGGCGATGGATTCATGATCGCCTTCGCCGACACCGAACAGGCGGTGCTGTGCGGGATTGGCATCCAGCGCGCTCTGCTCAAAAATGCCGAGCAGTGGGCGGATATCCGGGTCCGGATCGGCATCCATATCGGACCGTCGGTCAGACGCGGGGACGACCTTTTCGGGCGCAACGTCGCGATGGCCGCCCGGATCGCCGATCAAGCCGGCGGTGGCGAAATCCTCGTCAGCGAGGCGGTCCGCGACGCGGTCGACGGTGCCCCCAACATCGATTTATCCGGACCCCGCGCAGCCGAACTCAAAGGCCTTCACGGCACCCACCAGCTCTACGCCGTCAAGGTGCCCGCCTGACCGTCTACGGCCGGATTTCCACTTGATCGTTGGGGTTGAAGTAGCGCTCGGTACCGTCGGTGAACGTCACCGTGCAGACCTCCGGCAGGAAGCCGCCCTCATACGGGGCCAGCTCGCAGACAACCCTCGTTTTGACTCGCTTCCACGCGTCGTCGCCTTCGCCATACTCGCGGAGCTGATAACCCGGCAAGCGGTTAGTGAGGTCGACTGCCCGCATTTGGAGCACTCGGCTTGATGGCGTCGGCATAGTTTCTAATTCTGCCCAGCGTTTCTTACGGGCAGATGACGTCTATCGGTGAGTTAGCTGCGCTTCGGGCCGTCGGCGCACGACGGTCGGCCACCAGAACCACGGCCCCAAAATGGCGAGGATGGACGGCACGACGAACGAACGCACGATCAGCGTGTCGAGCAGCAGGCCTATGCAGACGGTTGATCCCATCTGACCGATGGTTCGGAGACCGCTTGTGAGCATGGCCAGCATGGTGAACGCGAAC
>DATAZN010000404.1:0-7856 GCA_036272035.1 Mycobacterium sp.
GCGAACCGGCCGGACGGAGCGACAGGTCTGTGACGGGGCTTCTAGTCCAAGCTCCTATCAGGTCAGATCCGTCTGGCCGGTGCGCGCCGCGACGCTGCACCGGCGCCGGTCGACAAATCGAACGCAGGACACCATGGTCATTCGATCACGGTGTGCACAAACGCAATTCCGATTCTGGGGCGATAGTTCTTGGAGCGATCGCTGCGTTCACCGGTGCGTTGCGCGGTCTGGATGGCGTTGCGATCGCCGAGCTGCCGGCTCACGAACTTATGACCGCCACCATCGGGAATGTTGGCGAACTTGGTGACATCAACGTGAATCAGCGAGCCGGGATAGGCATGCTCATATCGGCGCAGCGGTTCCCCGGTGACTCGGTCTATATGAGATAGCCGGTTGATCCGGCATCGCATCAGCACGGCGTGCACAGTCGAGGCCGGCACCGCCAGCACGCCGGCGATCTGGACCGGTCCCAGCCGCTTGCGCCACCGCAACTTCACAATTCGCTTCGTCATCGCAGGCTGGTTTAGTGGGACTGGTATGCGGTCGCGAGCTGCAGTCGACCATGCTGGCAGCCCCTTCAGCGCGATAGCGGTCAGCCCACTTCTTGGCGGTTCGTGCAGCGACCATGAACATTTTGGCCGCTGCGGCGTAGGTCCAGCCGTCATCGACGACGAGTTGAGCAAGCCTCAAACGAGCGCGCGGAGTCAGAGCAGCGTTAGCGTGGGACACGAAGGCCTCCTGGTTGGTGAAGCGGTTCCTAGATAGCTCCACTTCACAACCGGAGGCCTTCCCTGTCACACAGGCTCACCGATAACGGGAGGGACAACCTCCCTGGACATCACACCTAGCCGCTGTCAGGTTGTCGCCAGGTTCGAGTTGTAGCCTCTGCGCCGTGAGTTCGATCCGCTCGAGCAAGGCCCCGATCGACATCCGCCAGATGGAGACCGTGGACTACCGCGTCGCCTGGCAGCTGCAGCAGGAGCTGGCCGATGCGCGCGCGGCCGGCGGGACCGACAAGTTGCTCCTGCTCGAACACCCGTCGGTCTATACAGCCGGCCGGCGCACGGCGGCGCACGAGCGGCCGACCGACGGCACACCCGTCGTCGACACCGATCGCGGCGGCAAGATCACCTGGCACGGGCCGGGCCAGCTGGTCGGCTACCCCATCATCGGGCTGGCCGAGCCGCTCGATGTGGTCAATTACGTTCGGCGCATCGAGGAATCACTGATCAAGGTGTGCACCGACGCGGGTTTGCAGGTAGGCCGCATCGACGGCCGCTCCGGAGTGTGGGTGCCGGCCGCGGGGGGCCGACCGGCGCGCAAAGTCGCTGCCATCGGCGTGCGGGTGTCGCGGGCGACGACGCTGCACGGGTTCGCGCTCAACTGCGACTGCGACCTCGGCGCGTTCGAGACGATAGTCCCGTGCGGTATCAGCGACGCCGGCGTGACATCGATCTCCGCTGAACTGGGCCACCGGGTCGGGGTCGAGGACGTCCGGTCGTCGGTCGCCGAGGCGGTGTGCGACGCCCTAGATGGCCGGCTGGCAGTGCATTTGACCACCGGCCCGGCTCCTCAGCCCGCCGTTGCGCGGGCATCGTCGCCGGAGGGCTAAGCACACCACCGCCCGCGTAGCATCGACGCCGTGACCGTTGTCCCCGAAGGTCGGAAACTACTGCGTCTGGAAGTACGCAACGCGGAAACCCCGATCGAGCGAAAGCCGCCCTGGATCAGGACCCGGCTGCGAATGGGCCCGGAATACACCGAGCTGAAGAAGCTGGTCCGCCGCGAAGGCCTGCACACCGTGTGCGAGGAAGCCGGCTGTCCCAACATCTACGAGTGCTGGGAAGACCGCGAGGCCACCTTCCTGATCGGCGGTGAGGTGTGCAGCCGCCGCTGCGACTTCTGTCAGATCGACACGGGCAAGCCCGCGCCGCTCGACCGCGACGAACCGCGCCGGGTCGCCGAGAGCGTGCAGGCGATGAGCCTGCGGTACTCCACTGTCACCGGTGTGGCCCGCGACGACCTGCCCGACGGCGGCGCCTGGCTGTATGCGCAGACCGTGCGCGCCATCAAGGAGCTCAACCCGTCCACCGGTGTCGAGCTGTTGATCCCCGACTTCAACGGCGACGCAGACCAGCTTCGGCAGGTCTTCGAGTCCCGGCCGGAGGTGCTGGCTCACAACCTCGAGACCGTGCCGCGGATCTTCAAGCGCATTCGTCCGGCCTTCTCCTATCAGCGCAGCCTCGACGTGCTCACCGCGGCAAGGGATTTCGGGCTGGTCACCAAGAGCAACCTCATTCTCGGGATGGGCGAGACGCCTGAGGAGGTGCGTGCGGCGCTGACTGACCTGCACGGAGCCGGATGCGACATCGTCACCATCACCCAATACTTGCGCCCGTCCGCGCGGCACCATCCGGTCGAGCGCTGGGTCCACCCCGACGAATTCGCAGAGTTCGCGGAGTACGCCGAGCAACTGGGATTCGCCGGAGTGCTGGCCGGTCCGCTGGTGCGTTCGTCGTATCGGGCCCGACGGCTCTACCAGCAGGCCAGTCAGCAGCGGCGCGAGACGCCCACCGCGCAGCCGGGCTGAGCCCGGCTTTAAGTATTCTTGGCGATTATGGCCAAACCCCGCGATGCCAAGGCGAACAAGGCCGCCCGAGTCGAGGCGAAAGCCACACGCAAGGCGGCCGCCAAAGAACGCCGTAGCCAGCTATGGCAGGCGTTCAACATTCAGCGTCAAGAGGACAAGCGACTGCTGCCCTACATGATCGGCGCGTTCGTGCTGATCGTGGCCGTCGCCGTCGCGATCGGGGTGTGGTCCGGCGGATTTGCCCTGATCTCGATGCCTGCGCTCGGTGTCGTACTGGGCGCGTTGGTGGCGTTCATCATCTTCGGCCGGCGCGCGCAGCGATCGGTGTACAGCAAGGCCGACGGTCAAACCGGGGCCGCCGCCTGGGCGCTGGAGAACCTGCGCGGCAAGTGGCGCGTCACCCCCGGGGTCGCGGCCACCGGCCATTTCGACGCCGTTCACCGGGTGCTCGGCCGGCCCGGGGTCATCCTGGTCGGCGAGGGATCCGCGAGCCGGGTCAAGCCGCTGCTGGCCCAGGAGAAGAAGCGCACCGCGCGACTGGTCGGCGATGTCCCGATCTACGACATCGTCGTGGGCAACGGCGACGGCGAGGTTCCGCTGGCCAAGCTGGAGCGCCACCTCACCAAGCTGCCGGCCAACATCACCGTCAAGCAGATGGACTCGCTGGAGTCACGGCTGAGCGCACTGGGTTCGCGGGCCGGGACCGCCGCGATGCCCAAAGGCCCGATGCCCGGCAATGCCAAGATGCGCGGCGTCCAGCGCACCGTGCGCCGCCGGTAGACCACCGGCGACGATGCAGAGCGCGGGAGCGCGATGAGGAGAAGCCGGGCAATCGGGTAGTCAGCGCCGCACGACGGCGGTGCCGGTCACGCGGTCCTGGATCCCGCGCCCGCCGACGTCGACGAACAACGCCGGTATGACGAATGCGATCAGCACACCGCGCGCCGCGGCCCGGCCCAGTCCGACGTGCAGCCGCTCGTCGACGGATGCCACCCGCAGACCCAGCGCCAGCTGGCCCGGGGTGAACTCGAAAAGCCGAACGGCCACGATGCCGAGCACCAGCCAGATCACCATGACCGCCGTCGACAGCGTGTGCAACGGGATCAGCCCGAGCGTCATCCCGAGGGCGGCCAAACCGTACGCAAGTAACCAGTCGACCAGCAGCGCCACCAATCTGCGGCCCATCCGGGCCAACGAACCCGGACCGTGTTCGGGCAGACCGAGCGGCTGGCCCGGATACCCCTGAGGCTCTCCCGATCCGACGGGTTCCCGACCGGATGGTGGGGGGCGGTTGCTGCGGGTCATCACCCCACAATAAGGTCAGTTCTGGCCAGACTCAGGGACAGCACGTGGTGCCACGTAACGTCGACGTAACACGGGGTTTGACTCAGGCGGCACCGCGTCCATAGCGTCTGACCGGGCAACCCGTTACGCCTGCGTAACGGGATGCTCATCAGCGACCACAGTGGTTCGAAGCTCGCAGCAAAGGAGAGCGCTTCGGTGTCCGAAAATACGGCCGACGACATTTTCAAACTGGCCAAGGACGAGCATGTCGAATTCGTCGACGTGCGGTTCTGTGACCTGCCAGGCATCATGCAGCACTTCACAATTCCGATTTCGTTCTTCGACGAGAGCGTGTTCGAGGACGGGCTGGCCTTCGACGGCTCGTCGATTCGAGGGTTCCAGTCAATTCACGAGTCCGACATGTTGCTCCTCCCCGACCCCGACACGGCGCAAATCGACCTGTTCACCCAAGCCAGGACGCTGAACCTCAACTTCTTCGTGCACGACCCGTTCACCCTCGAGCCATACTCGCGCGACCCGCGCAACGTCGCTCGCAAGGCGGAGAACTATTTGATCAGCACCGGCATCGCTGACACCGCATACTTCGGCGCCGAGGCCGAGTTCTACATCTTCGACTCGGTGAGCTTCGACTCGCGCACCAACGGCTCGTTCTACGAGGTGGACGCGATCTCCGGTTGGTGGAACACCGGCGAGCCCACCGAGAACGACGGCAGCCCGAACCGCGGGTACAAGGTGCGTCCCAAGGGCGGTTACTTCCCCGTCGCTCCCGTCGACCACTACGTCGACCTGCGCAGCAAGATGCTGCAGAACCTGATCAAGGCCGGCTTCAGCCTGGAGAAGGGCCACCACGAGGTGGGCACGGGGGGTCAGGCCGAGATCAACTACAAGTTCAACACGCTGTTGCACGCGGCCGACGACATGCAGCTGTACAAGTACATCGTCAAGCAGACCGCGTGGCAGGAGGGCAAGACCGTCACCTTCATGCCCAAGCCGCTGTTCGGTGACAACGGCTCGGGTATGCACACCCACCAGTCACTATGGAAAGACGGCAACCCGTTGATGTACGACGAGACGGGTTACGCCGGTCTGTCCGACACCGCGCGCCATTACATCGGTGGCTTGTTGCACCACGCGCCGTCACTGCTCGCCTTCACCAACCCGACGACGAACTCCTACAAGCGGTTGGTTCCCGGCTTCGAGGCCCCGATCAACCTGGTCTACAGCCAGCGCAACCGGTCGGCGTGTGTGCGTATCCCGATCACTGGCACCAACCCGAAGGCCAAGCGGTTGGAGTTCCGTTGCCCCGACTCGTCGGGCAACCCGTACCTGGCGTTCGCGGCCATGATGATGGCCGGCCTGGACGGCATCAAGAAGAAGATCGAGCCGCAGACGCCGGTCGACAAGGACCTCTACGAGCTGCCGCCGGAAGAGGCTGCGAACATCCCGCAGGCCCCGACCCAGCTGTCAGCGGTGATCGACCGCTTGGAAGGGGACCACGAATACCTCACCGAGGGAGGCGTTTTCACGTCCGACCTGATCGAGACGTGGATCAACTTCAAGCGCGACAACGAGATCCTGCCGGTTCAGATCCGGCCGCACCCGTACGAGTTCGCGCTGTACTACGACGTATAGGCCAGCTAACGCTCTGACCTGCGACACCTCGAGGATTTGGCCGCCTCGGTACGCAACGGGTACGCAGTAGATCCGGATGAGTCCGGCCACAAGTGGCTGTAGGTGTCGAGCGTCGTGCGGGCGGTGGCGTGGCGCATGCGAGCTTGCACGGTCTTGATGTCCGCGCCGGAAGCGATGAGCAGCGACGCCAGGTAATGACGTAGGTCGTGGAAACTGAATCGCGCCGGCAGTCCGTCGATCCATAGATCGCACCACTGTTCAACGGTGAGCTGGGTGTCTCGCGGTGCGACGTGAGTCCCCGAAATGATTGCCGCAGTCTGTTGTCGAGCCAGTGTTGGGCCTCGGATTTTCGCGGAAAGCCCGTTGTCTGCTCCCGTCCCCGGCTGGGCGATCTGGTTCCTGTGGCCGCACGTACGACGCCGAAAAAACATAAGTAGCGGACTACTCACGCCAGTTGCACTGATTCGCCGCACCATCGAGTGGTGAGCCATTGGCCCCACTCCAAGGGGTCATTCAAACGGTTTAAGGGGGAAGAATGGGAAATGTCTTGGAGATGCCGCGACGCGAGTCTCGTCCTCCGGCCTGTCGCGAAGCACGTCGCGTGACCGCCTTGACCGCCGCATACGAGGCGCTGGACTCGCTCATCGTCGAACTCCACCAGCTCCGCGCCGACAACCGCAGGCTTAACCTCGAACTCGCCGCTGCACGAACCCAACGTGACAGCTGTTCAAGTGTCAGTCCCCTTGACGACTTCACGGGTCGCCCCGTCTTTTGGTAGCGGCGGCGCGATTATGGCATTCGGATAATCAGCGACTTTGTGACGTGTGGGGTCGCGTGGATGCCGTTCGTCGATCGCCCTGGGGATTGCACGCGGTTTGTAGTAATTTTCCGCGTTATGCCCGCCTCGGTGTCAATCAGGGTTGAACAACCGTCAACGGCGATACCTGCATCGGTGTACGACGTCCTGATGGACCTCGATCGGTGGTCGGACTTTATGCCAGGGGTATCTGCTGCGTCATGGGAAATGCGGGGAGCGCCCGAGACGGGAGTAGGTGGCATCAGAAGAATGCGCCTCGTATTGGGCGTGACCCGCGATCACATCGTGGACGGAACGAGACCACACCATCATGCTTATGCCGCAGCGTTTCGGTGGTACGTGCCACTCAAGGACTACCGAGGCGATGTCCGTATTGAAGACCGACCGAATGGGTCCCTCATCGTATGGACAGTATCCTGCACGCCTCGAATCCCGGGCCTAAGAAACCTGAATCAGTCGCTCCAAAAAAGCTATGCGCGGTTAGCTGCGGCACTGGCACAAGAAGCGGAGCACAGGTCGCGATAAACACAGGTCATTTCACTGGCCTGATTGGGTTGTTGTTGCAGGCCAACTGATTTCAGCTGGTGCTGTAAGCCCAAGAGTCGTACGTGCCGGGTACTGGGCACAGGTCGTCGTAGGCGGAAAGCACGAAATTACCCGCTTGGGCGCTGGTCAGCTGCGGATAGTCGCGCACGAGGCCCGCGGCCACCTGAGTACCCGCGGCGTGCTGATTCCACAGTTGCCAGCACACGTTGTAGCCGTCGCCCAGCATCGCCGGATCCGTTCCGGTGACGCCCGCCGCCCGTACGGCGGCCAAGAAGTCCTGAGGTGTGCGAGGTTGCGGTGCAGGGCTGCCGCCGACCGGGTCGGCGCTTGCCGGCGCGGCCAGGGCTAAGAAAATGACGGCTCCAGCGGCACCGACGAGGAGGTTTCCAATCACAAGAGGCCCCTGTTCACTTAGCGTTCACCTTAACAATACCCATGATTCATACTATCGACATCTGAACTTAAGGCTGGCGGTGTGCTCGTTGGGGTCTTGCTGTCCGTTGTGCGTGCCCGCTCGCAACGGCGAAACCGCTCTTCACCAGCACATCCACGGCGCAAACAGGGGGTTTTAGTCGCGGCACCATAGAGGGGGCCCGGGCATTCGTATCGGCCGCTCCGGGCGTGTCGCCGCGAGAAGAGGCGCACAACATACGCTGCTGGTTATGACTCGACCCGGTGCAGCGGCGAGCCAGCGAGCGCGAGAGGCGTCAACGCTGAGGAATCCACCTACTGCCAGCAGTTCGTCGTCGCGACCCAACATGTCAAAGACAAGCTCGAGGAGCGTGTCCGTTAGGTAGGCTCACACGGCGGCCTAACCCTCGATGAAGAGGAATTGATATGCGCGCCATACAGATTGACCAGTTCGGCGACCCCGCACAGGTGATCCACGTCGTCGACATCGAGGAGCCGCCGCCACCGGGCCCGCATGAGGTTCTGGTGAGCGTTGAGGTCTCGCCGTTGAACAAA
>DATAZN010000405.1:0-3072 GCA_036272035.1 Mycobacterium sp.
GCATCTACTACCGCGGCCGATATGTAGCGTCGCGGACATTTCAGCGAAAACGTGATGCGCAGGAATGGGAGCGGCGCCAGACGGACAGCCTGCGATCCGGAGTGTGGTCTGATCCTGCAGCGGGGGACAGGCCGGTTGGAGAGTGGTGCCAGATCTGGCTGGACGCCCAGCCGGCTCGGCAACCGGCCACTCTTCGCAAGATTCGTGGGGTGATTGCGAAGCAGATCGCCGGTACCTTTGGGCGCCGGCCACTCGTCTCGGTAAGACCGTCCGAGGTACAGGCCTGGGCCGCTGAACTATCGCGAACGCAGTCCGTCGCGACCGCCCGCCACGCGCTGGGCGTTTTGCGACGGGTGTTCGACTATGCCGTGCGCGACGGCGCAATCCAGCGCAATCCTGCCGCGGGCATCCGTCTGTCCAAGGTGCAGGGCAATGACCCACGGCCTTTGACCCATCACGAGCTCTGGCGGCTTGCGGGAGTGGTCGACGCAGCGCGGGACCGGCTGCTTGTACTAGTCGCTGGTTATTGCGGCCTGAGATGGGGCGAGCTAGCGGCATTGCGATGGTCCGATGTCGATTTGGAACGTAGGACCCTGCGCGTCGTTCGGGCGTATTCAGAGGAGGCGCCGCGAGGTGAGTTGTCGCCGGTGAAAAATCATCAGGCTCGCACAGTGCCCGTCCCCGAGATCGTGTCACGCGAGTTCGCAGACTACAAAGCCCTCCAACCGCAGAGTGAACTGGTCTTTCCTTCCGCGTCCGGCACCCCTTTGCGTAACCGGAATTGGCGACGCGACGTTTTCGATTCCGCGGTCGAGGCGCTTGGCTTGGAAATCACTCCCCACAATCTGCGCGATACCGCTGCGTCGCTGGCTATCCAGGAAGGTGCGTCGGTCGTCGCGGTCGCGCGCCTGTTGGGTCACGAATCAGCGGCGACCACGCTCAACCACTACGCGGGTCTTTTCCCGACGGACCTTGACGACATCGCTTCGCGACTCGACGCTGCCGCGCGACTGACTATCGCCAGCCAACGCGAGTCATCTGATGCCAAACAATCACCGACCAAGCACCGACCAGACGAAGCTGAGACTGCGGGCTAAACTCAGAGCTAACCGCTCTGACCTGCAAGAACAAAAGTGCCCCCGGCAGGATTCGAACCTGCGACACCGGCTTTAGGAGAGCCGTGCTCTATCCCCTGAGCTACGAGGGCTGAAGACATCGTTAAACCTAGCCGTTCGTCGGGGTCAGGCGCGTGCGGGTCTTAAATCCAGACCAGCAGACATGGGCTGCCCGGCGTCTCTCGCGGAAAGGCAATCGGCGCATCGATGCCGTCGAGCGTGAGGCGCACCACCTCGGCGTCGGCAGAGACGGCGACGATTGTGCCGATGGCGTACTGCTTCTCGTCAGCCCACTTGATTGTGGCGTACTGCCCAAGGTGTTGCACCGCAAGGTCTTCGGGCGCGACCTCAGTTGGCTGCGGCGGTAGCGCCGACACCACGGCATCTAGCTCGTTATCAGCCGGCGCAGGCCCGGAGTCCTCGGCCCAAGCGTTCTCGTCCCCGAAATATTCGCCGTCGTCGCCGGCCTGCTTGAGCCCTCCCAGCGCCGACTTCGCGTCCGGACCCTCTTCCTCGACCCACAGCCGCCAGCCCGACGGTGGCGGCGGCCAGGCCGGATCCGGCGACCAGTCGGCGTGCGGCGCCCAACCTTTGGGCGGCTTTGGCCAGTTCGGGGGCGGGTTGTAGCGCATCAGCCCACCATACGGAAGACCGGTAGGTAGCCGCTGTGTGATTTCTGCGGTCAGCGCAACTCGGGAATGACCTTGGCAATGGTGTCGACGTGATTTTCCTGGAAGGTGAAGGACGTCAGCCCGTATTTGTCGCGGTAGCCGCGCAGGGTGCCGGCGATCTCGCGGGGCGATCCGCTGAGCACCGACGGCAGCGCCAGCAACTCTTCGTCGGACAGGTCCACGAATCTGCGGGTGAGCGCCAGGTCGGGTTTTCCGGAGTTGTCCGACGGCACGGCGGTGATCGCGAGGTTCAGCTCGAGGTCGGCGAACCGGTCGCCGGCGGCGGTCCGGACGAACTCGATGCGGTCGGCGAGCGGGTCGGCGGCGTCGCCGGAGCTGGCGCCGGTCAACCCGATGATGTCGGCGTGCTGGGCGGCGATGGTGAGCAACCGGTTTCCGTTGCCGGCGATCAGGATCGGCACCTTGGGCAGGTGTTTCTTCATGTAGGTGGTGACATGCTCGAGATGGTCGACACGCTGGCGGGCGGTCGGGTACGGCAGCTCGGCAGCCTCGAATTCCTCGCGCACGTACCCGGCGCCGAGGCCGAGGTCGAGGCGACCGTCGCTGAGCTGGTCGACCTCGGCCGCGTCACGAGCCAACAGAGCGGGCTTGTAGAAGCCGGCGTTGAGCACGTAGGTTCCCAGCCGCACGGTAGACGTCGCGGACGCGATCGCGGTCAGTACCGGAAACGGTGCCGGCGCGCCGAGGTGATCGGGAAGATGCAGGGCGTCGAAGCCGAGGTCCTCATAACGCTTTGCCTTGTCCTGCAAGGTCGTTCGTGACTTGGCTGAGTGAATGCCCATTGAAAAGCGAAAAGCCCGTTCGGCCATCGGCCACCTCCGATTGTGTAGTTATCTGGACGGTAATTTCCAACAGCGGGCTGCGGCCGCCAGCCCCTGCACCAGATCAGCGGTCACCGGCGACAAACCGTCGTCGCCACGCAGCGGACTGCGGGGGCTGATGCCCCTGACCCGGATCGGCAGTTCCAATTGTGTTCCGCCATACCGTGTCTGGTTGACGGGATTCTGCGGATGCATTCCGCGCAGCTCAAGGGGAATCTCGTCAAGGTCGGTGACGACGTGATAGCCCGGAAG
Organism: Mycobacterium sp.; assembly: GCA_036272035.1. Taxonomy (GTDB): domain Bacteria; phylum Actinomycetota; class Actinomycetes; order Mycobacteriales; family Mycobacteriaceae; genus Mycobacterium. The sequence continues at coordinate 2,881 of DATAZN010000405.1, forward strand.
TTCGAGGTGGTCGGCCAGGTGAGTGGCCAGCGCGCGATTGCCACCGCCGGCCAACAACTGCGTGGCCCGGCCGATCCGGCCGTAGCCGTGCAACGACACGGCGATGTCCACGTGGTCGAGGAACTCCGCCAGCCGTGCCGACTCGTCGCGGAGAAAGCGCGCCGACGACAGGTGGTGTGGATAGCGATCGGG
>DATAZN010000406.1:0-2814 GCA_036272035.1 Mycobacterium sp.
TAGTTAGCCAGCGATCTTTCCCTGGCCGCACAGCCCGCAGCCATCAGCCCAACGGCGCGCTGGGGGTGAACGCCACCGGCATCTTCTCCAGACCGGACACGAAATTCGCCGGCCGCAGCGGCAGCGCGGCATCCGACGCCAGCCGCATATCCGGCAGCCGCTGCAGCAGCCGCGTCTGCATGATCGACAGCTCCAGCCGGGCGAGCTGGTTGCCCAGGCAGAAGTGCGTCCCGAAGCCGAACGCAAGGTGGTTGTTCGGGTAGCGCTCGATGTTGAAGCTCTCCGGCGCCTCGAACAACTTCTCGTCGAAGTTCGCCGACTCGAACAACAGGATGATCTTCTCGTCCTTGTGCAACTGGGTGCCGTGGAACTCGGTGTCGGCGGTGATCGTGCGCGCCATGTTCTTCACCGGCGCGGTCCAGCGCAGCATCTCTTCGATCGCGTTGGGCAGCAATCCCAGATCTTCCACCAGGCGCCGGTGCTGATCGGGGTGCAGCAGTAACTGCCTCGTTCCGCCGGACAGCGTGTGCCGCGTGGTCTCGTCTCCGCCGATCAGCAGCAGCAACACTTCCGTGACGATCTGATGGTCCTCCAGGCGTGACCCTTCGACCTCCGCATGGACGAGGACGCTGACCAGATCGTCAGTCGGTTCGGCCTTGCGGGCCTCGATCATCCCTATCATGTATCCGCTGTAGGCAGCGAAGGCATCCATGGTGATCTGCATATCCTCTTGCGCCGCAGTGCTGCTCAAGGAACTGACCAGATCGTCGGACCACTTGAGGAACATCTCGCGTTCTTCCGGACGCACACCGAGCATGTCGCCGATGACCGCCATCGGCAGGGGCGCGGCGAGGTCCCAGACGAAGTCACACTCGCCGCGTTCGCACACCGCGTCGATCAGCACATCACACAGCGAAGTGATCTTGGATTCCAGATCTTTCACGCGCTTGCGGGTGAAGCCGTAGTTGACGAGCTTGCGCCGCAACAGATGTTGCGGGTCGTCCATCTCGATCATCATCTCGACGCCGGGCTGGTCGGGCCGGATGCCGCCGGCATTCGAGAACAGCTCGGGTTTGCGCTCGGCCTCAATGACCGCCTGGTACGTCGACGCGGCGGCCAGGCCGTTGCGGTCCCGAAAGACCGGTTCGTTGTCCCGCATCCAGCGGTAGACGGCCCGGGAGTCACCCGCATAAAAGGTGCCGTCGGTCAGATCGACATCTGGTCTGGTCAAAGTCATGAGATCTCCTGGGCATCGCCGAACGTCATTTGTACGTGGTCAACAGAGCCGGACAGCATCGCGCGCTTCGGAAGGCCGAGCGACGCCAACTCTTTCGAATAGGGGTGATCGCCCAGCCGGACCCGCACGCCGCCGAGGCGATTGCGCACTCCGTCCAGCGTGTGCTCGAACGAGGTCTCGCGCGCGACGCCATCACGGTACGAGTAACTGCGCAGCTCTTGCTGGCGCGGGGCCAGCCGTATCGGCAGGCCGGGGCGAAACTCCATGCCGACCACGAATTGCCCGTCGATGCTGAGGTCGAAACCGAACCGACGGCCGTCTCGAATGGTGAAGTCCGCCATGACTTTTGGGTAACCCCAGATCTTGGTTCCGGCTTCCAGCGTGAACTCCTGGTCGACGGGCATGTGGTGAGTGAAGGCACCGGCCGACTGCAGGGCGCGGGGCCCGCTCGCCGCGGACCCAGGTGGGTTGACCATCACGCTGGTGTTGAATTCGTGGTACTGGTCCAGGTCGCCGTCGATGTAATGCATGAACGTCAGCACCACCATCGCGCGCCCGGGCAGGAAACGGCAGACCTGCAGGCCGCTGTAACCGATCAACCGCTGAGCGGCGTCGGCGTCCACCGAGAACATGGCCATGTGCTGGTTTGCCTTGCGAATCTGCACCGGCATGGTGATCACTGTGCCGGCGATGGTGTGCTGCGAGGCTGTCATCCGGACAATTTAGAACGTGTTCTACCGCCTGGCAAGCACCGGGTCAGACCAGCGACGCCAGCTCTTGGACCTGCTCCGTACTGCGGCCGGACACCACCATCATGGTCACGCCAGAGGCTTCCCAGGCCTTGATCTGCTTACGCACGTAGTCAACATCGCCGACGATCGCGGCGTCGTCGATGACCTCGTCGGGGATGATCGCGGCGGCCTTGTCCTTCTGGTTGTTGCGGAACAGCTTGGTCACATCGTCGACCACCTCGGCGTAACCCATCCGGCGGTACACGTCGGCGTGGAAGTTGGTGTCTTCGGCACCCATCCCGCCCATGTAGAGCGCGATATAGGGCTTCATCGCCGCGAACGCGGCAGAGCGGTCCTCGGTGGTCACGATGTTGGCCGTCGCGCAGATCTCGAAGTCCTCGCGGTTCCGGCGCGCGCCCGGGCGGGCGAAGCCCTCGTCCAGCCATTCGTTGTAGGTGTCGGCCATCCGTGGCGTGTAGAAGATCGGCAGCCAGCCGTCGCAGATTTCGGCGGCCAGCGCCACGTTCTTCGGCCCCTCGGCGCCCAGCATGATCGGGATGTCGGAGCGCAGCGGATGGGTGATCGGCTTGAGCGGTTTGCCCAGACCGGTTGCGCGATCGCTCTTCAACGGCAGCGGGTAGTGCGGGCCGGCGCTCGTCACCGGCTTGTCGCGAGCCCACACCTGCCGGATGATGTCGACGTATTCGCGGGTCCGGGCCAACGGCTTGGGAAACGCCTGTCCGTACCAGCCCTCCACCACCTGCGGACCTGACACACCGAGCCCGAGAATATGCCGGCCACCGCTGAGGTGATCCAGCGTCAGGGCGGCCATCGCGCAAGCCGTCG
>DATAZN010000407.1:0-3560 GCA_036272035.1 Mycobacterium sp.
GCCGAATGACCCCAACGGCTCGTGCGGTGTCGCCAGCGACGCCGCGGGAGTGGTCGGGTGGTGGGTCAACCCGCAGGTGCCCGGTATCGATGCCTGCGCGCAGGCGATTAAACTCATGGAGCTCACGCTCTCGACCAATTCCTGATATCGAAACGCTGAACACTCGGTGCGCTGGTAGAACATGCCAGCGCACCGGTTCTCGTATCCGCAATGCGGATATTTCAGCCAAAGCGATTGGCCGAGGTGATTCATTGACACCTGAATCGGTTACGGGCCAATAGTTGAGCCCTATACGATCGACGAATGTCTGAGACACCTTCACATGAGCCATCGTCCGCAGCCGAGGACGTCACCGAATCTGCTGACGAGCCTGTGCCCACGCCCACGGCCGCGCCAGTGACCACGACTCGCACGTCTCACGCTGCAAGCCCGTCGAGGTTCGCGAAGTGGGGCACCCTCGCGGCCTTGGTGCTGGCGATCCTCGCCGTCGCAGGCGCCGCTTATGGGTATTTCTTCCCGAACGAGAGCGCGGCCGCCGCGGGCAAATACAACGACCAGCAGCGCAGCGACGCCAAAAAGCACATTTGTGAAACCTTCAAGATCGTCGACCGCGCCGTCGTCAGGAATTCGCACCTGAAGAACCCGGACAACGGCGGGCCGATCGGCGCATTGTCGGTCGCGACCGCCCAGCGGTTCGCGTTCTACGACGGCGGGGATTTCCTGCGCGACCGGGTGGCCGCGGAACCTGCGACTCCGAAAGACCTGGCGGACAATGCGAGCGCGCTGGGCACCCAGCTCGAGGAACTCAGTATCGGATATCTTGCCGGTGCGCAGGATTTCGCGCAGGACGAACTGCGTCAGGCCCTCGACGACAAGATCAAGAAGATCGTCGAGATCTGCAAGTAACCTGTCGAAGCCGCGGTTAACGCGGCACGTGGAAATCGGCTAGCTGCGCGGACCCGAGTTCGAGGTCCGTCCAGCTGCCGTTTGGCCGCAGCACTGCCATTGCCGATGTCGGAAATTTCGTCGAGATACGTTCGGCGGCAACGGCGTTGGTGGTGTCGGGGTTGGCCAAGCCCAAGGCCACCTCGGTCATCGTCGGCTCGTGGCCGACCACCAGCAAGACCGAGACGTCGTCGCTGACGCCGTTGATCTCATCGATCACCGTGCCCGCCATGGCGTCGTAGAGTCGCTCGACGTACCGGACCGGTGCGTCAATGCCGGTGCGCGCCAAGGTTTCGCGGGTTCGGGCCGCCGTCGAGCAGAGCACCGCATCGATCGCCGGCAGATGGGTTCGTAGCCAGTCACCGGCCAGGCCGGCTTCGCGCTCACCGCGCGGTGCCAGTGGTCGCTCGTGATCGACCACACCGTCGGGATAGGCCGACTTTGCGTGGCGTAGCAGCACCAGCGTGCGGTCGCTCATCGGGATCAGGTTACGGCAGCCAGATTCGACGAGGCTCATGTGGCTGATGTGACGTATGCGGTGACTGGCTTCCGATGAATGCCGGACCTGCCGATCGAGGTCCCCGGACTTGTCGGCGGCCGGTCCTAAACTCGCGATGCCCGGTCACCCACCGACCGGTCATGACGTAGAAGGGACGGGACCGCAATGCGATTCGTGCACACTGCCGATTGGCAACTCGGCATGACCCGTCACTTCCTCGCCGGCGAAGCCCAACCGCAGTACTCGGCTGCCCGCCGCGACGCAGTGGCCGGTCTCGGCCCGCTGGCCGCACAAGTAGGCGCCGAGTTCGTCGTGGTGGCCGGTGACGTCTTCGAAGACAACCAGTTGGCGCCGAAGGTCATCAGCCAGTCGCTGGAAGCCATGCGCGCCATCGGAATTCCCGTGTACTTGTTGCCCGGCAACCACGATCCGCTCGATGCGTCGTCGGTGTATACCAGCGCGCTGTTCACCGCTGAGTGCCCGGCCAACGTGCAGGTGCTGGATCGGCCCGGCGTCCACGAGGTTCGGCCGGGCCTGCAGATCGTCGCGGCGCCCTGGCGGTCGAAACGGCCGACGACCGACCTGGTTGCCGACGTGCTGGAGGGCCTGCCGGCCGACGGAGTTGCCCGGGTGTTGGTCGCGCACGGCGGTGTCGACGTGCTCGACCCCGACCCCACCAAGCCGTCGCTGATCCGGTTGGCGGGCGTGGAAGATGCGTTATCCCGTGGGGCAGTGCATTACGTAGCGCTCGGCGACAAGCATTCCTTGACCGAAGTGGGTAGCACCGGCCGAGTGTGGTACTCCGGCTCGCCGGAGGTCACCAACTACGACGACGTCGAGGCTGATCCCGGTCATGTGCTGATTGTCGACGTCGACGAGACGGACCCGCTACACCCGGTGAGCGTCGAGGCCGCCAAGCTTGGCCGCTGGCGGTTCAGCACTCTGAGCCGTCAGGTGGACAACAGCCGCGACATCGCCGACTTGGATCTGAATCTGGATCTGATGCCGGACAAGGATCGAACGGTGTTGCGGCTGGCCTTGATTGGTGCGTTGACGGTCACCGATCGCGCCGGCTTGGACGCCTGTCTGGACAAGTATTCGCGGCTCTTTGCGTCGCTGCGAGTGTGGGACAGCCACAGCGATCTGGCGGTGGTTCCGGCCGACGGCGAATTCAGCGACCTCGGCATCGGCGGGTTCGCCGCCGCAGCGGTCGAGGAACTGGTTGAGGTGGTACGGATCGGGGACGGCGAAACAGCCGCCGACGCGCAGGCGGCGCTGGCATTGTTGTTGCGGCTGACCGACAAAGGGCATCAGGGGCGAGGTGCGGCATGAAGTTGCACCGGCTAGTCCTCAAGAACTACCGCGGCATCGAACACCGCGAAATCGACTTCCCCGATCACGGAGTGGTCGTGATATCGGGGGCCAACGAGATCGGCAAGTCGTCGATGGTCGAGGCGCTGGATCTGCTGCTGGAATCCAGGGATCGCTCGACGAAGAAAGAAGTCAAGCAGGTCAAGCCGACCCAGGCCGATGTCGGATCGGAAGTCACCGCCGAGATCAGCACGGGCCCTTACCGTTTCGTGTATCACAAGCGCTTCCATAAGAAGTGTGAGACGCAGCTGACGGTACTGGAGCCGCGTCGCGAACAGCACAGCGGTGACGAGGCACATGACCGCGTGCAGGCGATGCTGGCCGAGACCGTGGACACCGAATTATGGCGTGCCCAACGGGTACTGCAGTCAGCGTCCACTGACGCTGTGAACCTGTCGGGCTGCGACGCGCTGACCCGGGCACTCGACGTCGCGGCCGGTGATGCGGCTGCGTTGTCGGGAACCGAGCCGTTGCTCATCGACCGGATCGACACCGAGTACGCCCGCTACTTCACCCCGACCGGCCGTCCCACCGGTGAGTGGACGGCGGCCATCAAAGCGCTCGAGGCTGCCAACGCCGAAGTCGAGCAGTGCGCGGCGGCCGTCGCCGAGGTCGACGATCGTGTGCGGCGGCACGCCACGCTGACCGTTGAGCTGGCCGAACTGGCACAGCGTCAGCAGGAGGCCAGTGCGCGGCAGACCGCCGCCCAGGCCGCCGCGGACGCTATCGCTCAACTCACCGAACA
>DATAZN010000408.1:0-2219 GCA_036272035.1 Mycobacterium sp.
GCCGGGTCGCTTCCAGGTCATCGGTGTAGAAGTTGTGGTGGTGCAACCGCACCGGCGGACGCAGACTGTTTGCCTGCGTCTCAGTGGCTGGCTGCGAGAGTGTCGATGACATTGTCCATCTTCCCTTCCGGTCACACGCGGTTCGCCGCACCCCCTGGCACATGCCGGGTGTACTGCCGCGGACCGTGATGTGGTGGCTGGTTTCCAGGGTAGAAACGCGGTTGACTTGACGTCAAGGCTATGTTTGACTTCAAGTCAGAGATTTTTTCGTTACCGACATACAGCGGGAGCTGAGCCGTAACGCGAGATCACGTCATCGGCGAGACCGTCGCACCTCAGTCATGCGCAAGGCGGCGGCCTCCCGCTGTGGGTGCCGGCTCGGCACGAGTCGGTTGAAACCGTACGCAGTTCGTCCACAATGGACCATCAAGGGAACCCGGCCCGCGATGGGCGTGATCGCGGCGACAGTTTGCAAAGGAGCATCCGGAATGCGTATCGGATTCATCGGGGCCGGCAACGTGGCCAGGGTCATGGGGCGGCACCTGCTCAACGCCGGCCACACGATCGCCGTCTGCAACTCGAGGAGCCCCGAGACACTCGCCGAATTCGTCAAGGAACTCGGGCCGGGCGCTACCGCGGAAACCAAGGCGCAGGCCGTGGAAAGCGATGTCGTGATCATCTGCGTCAATTGGTTGCAGGCGGAGGAAGCGCTGCAGGGCGTCGACTGGACCGGGCGGGTTCTCATCGACGCGATGAACGCCCACGCAGAGCTGCGGCCCGACGTCACAGAATGGGATGATGTGAATAAGTCGCGCGCCGCGCTTGCCGATACCGGCTCGACGTCGAGTGAACTGGTGGCGAAATGGGCACCGGGCGCGCGGCTGGTGAAGTCGATCAGCAACATGCCGATGGGATGGATCGAGGACTACAGCGCCGACCGGCCGCGCACGGTCCTGTTCGCCTCCGGCGACGACGCGGAGGCCAAGTACCTGGTCATCGACATGCTGAACGATGCCGGTTTCGCCGCGATCGATCTCGGGTCACTCGCCATCGGCGGCGCGATGCATGACGTCGGGGGACCGCTGTCGGGACTCGAACTGCATCTCGGACGGCGATTGCGCCCCGTTCAGAGCGCGAGGAGGCCGACGTGACCGAAGTCGAACCGACCGTCGGGCCAGTGCCGACGAGTGACGACCTTGTTGCGCTCAGCCAGCGGCAACACTTGCTGTCCCTGCCCATGTTCGTCATGTCCACCTTCCCCACTGACGCAGGCATGGCAGCGGTGATGGAGGCATCCCAGGCGCATCTGGACTACTGGGCCACGTTGGAGGAAGAGAGCGTTATGTTCGCTGGCGGCCCGATGCTGTCCGGGTCCGGTTCTGACCCATGGTCTGGTCACGGCATGATCATCTTCGCGGCGCAGTCACTCGCCGCGGCGCGCGCCATCGCCGAGGCGGATCCGATGCACGCGAGCGGCGCCCGGCAATACGAGCTGCGTCCATGGCTGCTCAATCACGTAGTCGTCCCCGCCGGGGCGAAGTCCTGACAGACCTATTCACTGGCCGTTGCCGCCGAACGCCTTGTGCTTCTGGCTGAACCAGAGGTCGTTGCCGTTGTTGCGAACTCCCGCGAGACGGTCGGATTCGACGAGCGTGCCGTCGAGGATCACGTGGGTCATGGCTTCACGTCGGCACCGGTCGAGGGCTTGGTGCAGGTCCGGTGCCTGGTCGGCGAGGACGTTGACGCCTCGTGGAGGTAGCGGTAGCCGGTGGCCTGGGAGACGCCGGCGTCCCATGCCAGGCAGTGCACGCAGCCACGTTCACGGAACCAGCGCAGGACGAGCACTGCCTGACGGAACGTGCCGGGCGCACGGCTGCCACGCGGGGTGCCGTTGCAGCGCCGGTGGGCTGCCAGGAGACGAGACAGGTGGTCCACGACATGGCGGGGAACATCGAGCGTGGCAAAATAGGTGACCAACGTGAAGCTTCTGGTGGTTCGTGCCATGGCTCCCGCCGGCTTGTGGTTACCGCGTTGCGGCGGCCAGTGCCGCGCGAATGGCGTCATCGCCGACCGGCCGGCCCTTCTCGTTCGAGGGCGGTCCGTACGGGGTCCCCCACGCCGGCGTGTCCGTTGCCTGCCGCCAGCCTTCGGCCAGCAGTCCCGCGTCCACCACGCTGTACCCGACGGATTCGATGAAGTCGGTCACCGCCGCCTTCGCC
>DATAZN010000409.1:0-3187 GCA_036272035.1 Mycobacterium sp.
CGGCCGTCCCGCCGACAAGCCGCTTCTGCTCGGCGCCATCAAAACCAATGTCGGACACATGGAGTCGGCGGCCGGTGCGGCCAGCCTGAGCAAGATGGTGCTGTCGCTGCAGCATGACAAGCTGCCGCCGTCGATCAACTACGCCGGGCCCAACCCCTACATCGACTTCGATGCCGCGCATCTGCGCGTGCTGGACACCGTCTCCGACTGGCCGCGCTACGGCGGATATGCCGTGGCGGGTGTGTCCAGCTTCGGATTCGGTGGCGCCAACGCGCACGTGGTGCTGCGTGAGGTGCTGCCCCGCGACGTCGTCGAGCGTGAGCCCGACCCGCAGCCCGAGACTGAGCCGGTGGCAGCTACCGCCGGTGAGCACGTCGAGCTTGTCGGCGGCGTGCGTTTCGACGAGTACGGCGAGTTCATCGATTCTGCCGAGGTCGGCACCACGCCGGCACACGAAGAATACGACCTGCCCGGCATCACCGACGAAGCCATCCGGCTCAAAGAGATCGCACTGGAAGAGCTTGCGGCCGAAGAGGTTCCGGTGCCCGTGGTGCCGCTGCCGATCTCGGCGTTCCTGACGTCACGCAAGCGGGCCGCCGCGGCCGAGCTGGCCGACTGGATGGAAAGCCCCGAGGGCCAGGCGTCCTCACTGGAATCGATCGGCCGGGCGCTGTCGCGCCGCAACCACGGCCGTTCCCGCGCCGTGGTGCTGGCCCACGACCACGAAGAGGCCATCAAGGGCCTGCGTGCGATCGCCGACGGCACGCAGAAGCCCTACGTGTTCAGCACCGACGGGCCGGCCACCAACGGTCCGGTGTGGGCGATGGCCGGTTTCGGCGCCCAGCACCGCAAGATGGGCAAGAACCTGTATCTGCGCCACGAGGTCTTCGCCGAGTGGATCGACAAGATCGACGCGCTGATCCAGGACGAGCGGGGCTACTCGGTCCTCGAGCTGATCCTCGACGACTCGGTTGACTACGGCATCGAAACCAGCAACGTCGTCATCTTCGCGATCCAGATCGCGCTCGGTGAGGTACTCAAGAGTCATGGCGCGAAACCCGCTGCGGTGATTGGCCAGTCGCTGGGCGAACCCGCATCCGCCTACTTTGCCGGCGGGCTCTCGCTCGCCGACGCCACCCGGGTGATCTGCGCGCGCTCGCACCTGATGGGTGAGGGCGAGGCGATGTTGTTCGGCGAATACATCCGGTTCATGGCGCTGGTCGAATACTCCGCCGACGAACTCAAGACGGTGTTTGCCGACTTCCCCGGCCTCGAGGTGTGTGTCTACGCCGCGCCCAGCCAGACCGTCATCGGCGGCCCGCCCGACGAGATCGACGCGATCGTCGCCCGCGCCGAGGGGGAGGGGCGCTTCGCCCGCAAACTCCAGACCAAGGGCGCCGGCCACACGTCCCAGATGGATCCGCTGCTGGGCGAGTTCTCTGCTGAGCTGCAAGGTATTTCGCCGACCAGCCCGAACATCGGGATCTTCTCGACGGTGCACGAGGGAACCCACGTCCGGCCGGGTGGCGAGCCGATCCACGATGTCGCCTACTGGCTCAAGGGCATGCGGCATTCGGTGTACTTCACCCACGGCGTGCGCAACGCCGTGGACAACGGATACACCACGTTCTTGGAGCTCGCGCCGAACCCGGTCGCGCTGATGCAGATCGGGTTGACCACCGCGGCCGCGGGATTGCCGGACGCACAGCTGATTCCGACGCTGGCCCGCAAGCAGGACGATATCGAGTCGATGATCTCGGCGATGGCGCAGCTGTTCGTGTTCGGGCACGACCTCGACATCCGCACTTTATTCGTCCGTGCCGCCGGTCCAGAAGACTTCGCGAACATTCCGCCGACCAAGTTCCGCCGCAAGGAGCACTGGCTGAACGCGCACTTCTCCGGCGACGGCTCGGTGCTCATGCCCGGCACACACGTGGCGATGCCCGACGGCCGGCACGTCTGGGAGTACGCGCCGCGCGGTGAGACCGATCTGCCCGCTCTGGTGAAAGCCGCTGCGACGCAAGTGCTTCCGGATGCGGTGCTTAACGCCTCCGAGCAGCGCGCGGTGCCGGCCGCCAACGCCCGGCTGGTGACGACGCTGACCCGTCACCCCGGTGGCGCGGCGGTGCAGATCCACGCTCGCATCGACGAGTCTTTCACGCTGGTCTACGACGCGCTGGTGTCGCGGGCGGGCCAAGCCTCGGTATTGCCGACCGCCGTAGGCGCGGGTGCGGCGATCGCCGCGACGCAGACCTCGGTGGCCGCACCGGTCGCCGAGCCCGCAGCGGATGAGACCGAGTCCGACGTCGTGACCGACAGCCTGACGGCACGGCAGCTGGGCGGAATATCCAGGTGGACACCGGATTCCGGTGAGACGATTCGTGATCGGCTGGCAGCCATCGTGTCGATGGCGATGGGTTACGAGCCCGAGGACCTGCCCTGGGAGGTCCCGCTGGTCGAACTCGGCCTCGATTCGATGATGGCCGTGCGGATCAAGAATCGCGTCGAGTACGACTTCGACCTGCCACCGATTCAGCTGCAGGCAGTCCGCGACGCCAACCTCTACAACATCGAGAAGCTGATCGAATACGCGATCGAGCACCGCGACGAGGTGCAGGATCTGCACGAACACCAAAAGGCGCAGACGGCCGACGAGATCGCCGCGGACCAGGCCGCCATGCTGTCCGGAGCACCGCCGCCATCGCTGGCCGCGCCCGCACCCGACACCAAGGCGCAGCCCGAGACGCAGTCGGACGCAGCCATTCCGCCGCCGCCGACCAACCCGGCCGGTCCCGCCGCGCAACCTGCGGCACCCGACTTGGCGGGCGCCGCGCAGACACTCAACCAGCAGGCCGTCGCCGCGGCGCTCAACTCCGATATCCCCCCGCGGGATGCCGCCGAGCGGGTCACCTTCGCGACCTGGGCCATCGTCGCCGGCAAGTCACCGGGCGGCATCTTCAACGACCTGCCCAAGCTGGACGACGCCGCCGCCACCAAGATGGCGGAGCGGTTGTCGGAGCGCGCCGAGGGCACGATCACCGTTGATGACGTCAAGGCGGCCGAAACCATCGAGCAGCTCGCGACCACCGTGCGCGAATTCCTGGAGGCCGGCCAGGTCGACGGCTTCGTCCGCACGCTTCGGGCCAGGCCCGAAGGCTCTACCAAGCCAGCGGTTTTCGTGTTCCAC
>DATAZN010000410.1:0-2697 GCA_036272035.1 Mycobacterium sp.
CGCTCAGGTTTTATTAACAGTGAGCTAGATCACACTCTCACTCTCGATTGGAGTCTCCAATGAGTGCTCGACGTATGACACTCGTTCTCGGCACGGCCGCCGGTGCTTTCCTGGCCGCCGGGCTCACTTCGTTGGCTACCCCCCCGCTCGCCCACGCGGATGACGGGGATGCCCTTACCCTCGCTACCCTCGTCGACCCCGCATCGTTCGACCCCGCAATGTTCATCCCAGCAGCGGACCCGGCGCCTGACGGCTTTATCTTCGCCACCGACCCACTATTTGCCCTCTTTGGCATCACGGACATCGGAGCTGCCAACCCTGGCCAGGATTTCGAGGCGATGATTCTGGAAATTCCGAAGCTTGGCATCACGGATGTGTTGACTTCCGGGACCGAAACCACGAATGACTTGCTGCAGTTCGGGGTGCCCGATGACATCGGCCTAGGCATGGCCAACGTGACAGTCAACACGTTCACAGATTCGATGGACCCACTCCTGAACAGCTCGTTCACCATTCCTTTCGAGGATCCCCTCGCAGGGCTGTGGGACGTCCTCGTTGCGAACGACTTCTTCGGCCTCTGAGGTGGACAGCTGAGCTGAGATCGCCGTCGCCTTAGTCCACGCCGACTGCTTCGATGATGTTCAGTCGCGCCGCGCGGCGCGCTGGCGGCAACGAGCCGAGCAGGCTGATCGCCAGCGCGCCCACGGTGAACACGAGCGCCATCGGGCTCGGCCGGAAGGCAACGGTGAAGTTCATCATGTCGCCGCTGACGAGGCTGTAGAGCCACTGGTCTGCCAGGCCGAACAGCAGCCCGCAGATACCGCCGACGATACCGATGGCAGCCGCCTCCGCCAGGATCATGCGCAGGGTGAACCGCCTGCTGGTTCCCATCGCCCGCAGTACACCAATTTCACGACGCCGCTCGAGCACCGAGAGCGTCAACGTGTTGAAAAGTGCTACTGCCGCCACGAATACGACAATGATCCACACGGCGTTGGCGATGAACATGCTCTGATGCAGTGGCGCCTCGAGGCCCGCCAGCGCCGTGCGACCGCTGTATACGTAACTCGGCTCAGGCACCGCTCTTCGGATGTCGGCCAGCAGGCGATTCGTATCGACGCCCGAGGCCGCACTGACCTGAAGTACTGTCGCTGCCGGACGATCGAACCACTCCCGCATTCGGTCAAGGTTCATCCCGACGGTGCCTATGACGGTCGAGAAGTACGGGACCAGGGCCAGCACCGTGCTACCCCGTGGGCCGTGTGGCGTTTGCAGCTGGAGCTCGTCGCCGACTCGAACGTGCAGAGTCTTGCCGAGGTTTTGCGACAGCACCACTCCACGACCGGCGACCACCGCATTGCGTACCTGATCACCTAGCGCGCGGTAGAGCGGATCTGCGGTGCCGGCGGAAAACCCGTCGAGCATCACGCGCGTCCCACCCACCTCGGCGAACCCGGACGCGCCCTTGGTGACACGTAGTACCCCCGGCACCGTGGCCACCTTGTCGGCAAGATCTTGGGGCAGCGCGTTCACGGGATAACTGTCGGGGGGATCGGCACTCACCCACACGTCGACGCCCGCGACCGGTGCGAAAATGGCTCGGGCCGAACGGATCATGTCGGCGTTCGTACCGGTTATCACCACGGTGGTGACGACGGCGATAAGCACCGTCATCACCGTGGCCCATACCCGCCGCGGCGCCCGCTCTATCGTCGCCGCGGCCAGCGGTCCAACCGATCCGAAAATCCGGGCCGTCGCGGACGTGGTCTTGACCATGACTGCGGTCAGTGCGAAGCCGAGCACGATCTCAGCGCTGAACAGCGCGAAGATGGCGACAAAGGCCAAGCTGCCGCGGCGATCGACGACGACGCCGATCGATGCAGCGAACACCGCGACGGCTGCAATCCCGGATGTCATCCGCAGCCACCTCGGCACGAAGTCAGCGGCTGAAACGCCGACCGGTGCAAGGGCCTCGATCGGCGAAACCTTGTAGACCTGCCGGGCCGCCATCGCCGATGCCGCCACAGCGGTAAGGATCGTCGCTGCCAATGCCACCGGTATCGCATAGCCAGGCAACCAGTACTCGACCCGAGCTTCCAAGCCTTGGGTTATTGCCGGCGGCAATCGACCAATCGCCGTACGGCCCATCACTATTCCGATACCCGAGCCAATCGCTCCGCCGATCAGCCCGAGAAGGACAGCCTCAGCGAGTAGGTCACGAACGATCGTGGCGCGTCGGCCGCCGATCGCCCGTAGCATCGAGATCACCGGCCGACGCTGGGTGATGGCCATCGTCATCGTGGTGTACACCAGGAACGCGCCAACCACCAACGCCACCCCGGCGCCCATCAATGCCATGTAGTTCATCAGCTTGACGCCGTCACCGGCCCGGACTGCCCGCATGCTCGGAGTCGCGACGATCGCCCGATCCTTGACGGCGGCGGTGACCCCCGCCCGCACTGCTCCGAGATCGGCACCGGGCTTTGTCGTGATGAGCATCGAGTCGAGCTGACCTTTTCGCCCAGTTATGTTCTGCGCCAGAGCGAGTGGAGCGAGGACGTAGTGTCCGCCATTGAGGTCTGCAAGTTGCTTGCCGGTGAGTACTTCCGTGACCGTGACCGAAGCGGAGCCCAGCTGGAACGTCTGCCCTTTCGCGTGACCGACCCGAGGCCCGACCTGGACACCGTTGGGGTTCTC
>DATAZN010000411.1:0-14874 GCA_036272035.1 Mycobacterium sp.
TTCGGTGGCGCTGGCGCGTGCCGCCCGTGGTGACGAAGATGTGCCGAGCCAGTCGGTGCTCAAGTTGCTCGGGTCCGAAGCGGTACAGACCGCGACCGAACACGTGCTGGGCGCCCCGAGTGTCGACGGGCTGATGCACCCTGCCGTCACCGGCCCGTATGCGCCGTTGAACTTGGATTCCCACTACGGCAGCTGGTTCGATCGCTACTTCCGTAGCTTCGCAGCGACCATCGCCGGCGGCACGTCCGAAATTCAGCGGAACATCATCGCGCAGCGGATACTCGGCCTGCCGCGCAACTAGAGCTGCGCCAAGCGTGGGGCAAAGCCCTTGGCGCGCAACGCTGTTCCGGCTTCTCGGGTCAGTTCGCGCGAAGTGCCGAGCATGGCGTCCAAGACCAACGCACGCTTGACGTGACGGTGCAGCTCATGCTCGGCGGTGAAACCGATACCGCCGAGCACCTGCTGACAATGGCGCGCAGCGGTCAACGCTGCCTGGCCGGCCGCGGCCTTGGCGAGCAGAAAGCTCAGGTCGTCCGGCTCAGCCGCAGCGGCCACCAGGGTCCCCTCCGCGCCTTCGATGGCGACCAAGGTCTCGGCAAGCCGATGCCGGATCGCCTGAAACGACGCGACGGGTCGACCAAACTGGCTGCGGTCCACGGCGTGCTGGCGCGCCAGCGCCAACATTGCGCGGCCGGCACCCACCAGCCACCACCCGAGCGCATGCCGTCCGGCGGCAACCGGCACTGGATCACCTTGGGCCACACGGTGTATTGGTAGATCGCCACCCAGCGCGGAGCTCGGCTGGTCGGTGCGCTCCCAAACGACCCAGGAGCCGCCCGCGAATGGCAGCGGCACGGTGCCTCCGCCTTCGCGACCGGCCGCACGTAGCACGACGTCGTTGAGCAGAGCGGCGTGAGCGCCGGTCTCGCCAAGCAATCGGAACACCAAAGGGACTGCCGCTTGCGGCATTTCGTCGAGCATCTCGAGCCAGCCCAGCTCGGCGAGCGCCGCGTCGAGTTGCTGGCCTGACGCCGTCGTCATCGTCTTACGTAAGCCGTCTTCGAGCAGCTGCAAGGATTCGCTGTCCACGCTCACTCCTTGCCCAGATCCAGCAGCCGGCGCGCAATGATGTTGCGCTGGATCTCAGCGGTGCCGCCATAGATGGTTGCCGCTCGCGAGTACAGGAATTCGGAGCGCCAAGGTGTGTCGTCCAACTCCAGTGTCCCGGGCAGCAGGTCACGCATGGCGTCGTAGAGCCGCTGCTCGGCGGTGGCCAGCAGCACCTTGTCGATGGAGGTATCGGGCCCGAGTGGAGCTCCGTTGAGAAATCGGTGCTGAGTATTACGAGATCGGCAACGCAGCGTGTGCAGCGCGAGATATGCCGCGCCAAGCTCATATTCGTCAGGATCGGACGCTTCTGCGATGAGCTCGTCGAAACGGGCATAGAGATAGGCGATTCGCTGCCAGAAACAGCTAGACCGTTCGTACGGCAGCAGATCCATCGCGAGGCGCCAGCCGTCTCCCGGCTGGCCAAGCATCCGGCTCGCTGGGATCACGACGTCGTCGTAGTAGACCTCGCAGAATTCGTCGACTCCGTGCATCGTTTGCAGCGGCCGAATGGTGATGCCTGGAGTGTCCAAGTCGACGAAGAATGCGGTCATTCCGTCGTAGCCGGGTGCGGTGCGAGTGAGCAGGACGCACCGGGTGGAGAACTGCGCGAAGCTGGTCCAGACCTTCTGGCCGTTGACGACCCAGTTGTCTCCGTCCTGGACCGCGCGGGTCGTCAAGGACGCTAAGTCGCTGCCCGACCCCGGCTCGGAAAAGCCCTGGCACCATTGCTCTTCGCCCCTGAGTAGGCGCGGCACCATTTCGGCGGCGAGTTCTGCGGGCGCGTAGTCGATCATGGTGGGCGTGAGCACCTCGAGCATCGAGTAGGGGCCCGGTTCGGCGAGACGGCGGCCCACCACCTCTTCGCCGACGATCGCGCGCAGTATTGCCGGACCGCCTAATCCACCGACGTCGACGGGCCAGCCGTATCGCATCCAATCGGCGTCATAGAGTGCCCGGCTAACTCGGGCGAATTGCTCCATATGACCCTGCAGCGAGTGATCCGGCCCCGGCGTCAAATCGTTTTCGCCGAGCCAGGCCTGCAAGTCCGCGCGGAACTGTTCGAGCTTCATGCAGGGTTCGCGCTCGGACGCCCGATCGCGTGCGGGCGGCCGGAGTCGTGTACGCCGCTGCGCCGAATGAACGTCATGGCACGGGTTTTCAACCGCCATCCGTCGGATGTCCGCACGTACGTGTCCTTGTAATAGCCGATTCGCATGTCGTGGGTGGCGTTGTCGATGAAACACAGCGGCTGGGTTCCGGTCGCCGTGTCACCGGACAATTCGATCACCGGTGTCGCAGTCATGAACAAGCCCTTGGGGGCAACGTCGACAAGCACCGGAAACCGGTCCAGCGAATATGTTTCGCCGAAGGCGCTGTAGGTACCGTCCGGGGTGAAGACCGCGACCAAGCCGTCGGTGTCTTCCTGCGTGATCGTCACCGCGTAGCGAGCCAGCAATTGCTGGATCTCGACAAGGTCCTCAATTCGGTTGGACATATACCTTGCCGCCTTTCATCACGAAGCCCACCTTCTGGGTTACGCCGATGTCGGACAATGGATCCCCCGGCACGGCGATGATATCGGCAAGCTGGCCTTCGGCGAGCCTGCCTCGGTCGGTCACATTGATCAGATCGGCGGCGACTACGGTGGCGGCACGAAGCACTGCCAACGGCGGCAGCCCCCACTCGACCAGTGTGACAAGCTCGTCGGCGTTCTTGCCGTGCGGAATGGCCGGAGCGTCCGTTCCGACCGCGATCTTCACGCCGGCTTCGTAGGCGGCCAAGATCGAGGTCCGCGACTTGGGGAACATCTCTGCGGCCTTGGCCTGTAGCTCAGGCGGGGCGTGCGAGACGTCCATTCCCTCAGCCAGTCGCCGCGTCGACACCAGGAATGTGCCATGCTCGACCATCATCGCGATCGCTTCGTCGTCTACAAGGAACCCGTGCTCGATGCAGTCGATACCGGCCTCGACCGCATGTTTGACCGCGTTGGCGCCGTGCGTGTGCGCGGCGACGCGCAGTCCGCGCCGATGCGCCTCGTCGACGATCGCCCGCAGCTCTTCATCCGAATAATGTTGCGCGCCAGGCTCACCCGTCAGGGACATCACACCGCCCGAGCAACAGACTTTGATCAGCTGCGCGCCGTGCTTGATCTGGTAGCGCACTGACTTCCGGATCTCGTCGACTCCGTTGGCGATGCCTTCCTCGATCGTCAATTCCAGCACGTGCGGCGCGAACGCGGCGAACATCGTCGGATCCAGATGCCCCCCGGTCGGAGTGATCGCATGCCCGGCGGGCACCACCCGCGGGCCGTCGATCCAGCCCGCATCGATGGCCTTGCCGAGCGCGACGTCGAGCAGATAGCCGCCGGTCTTGACGAACAGGCCAAGGTTGCGCACCGTGGTGAATCCCGCGCGCAGAGTGCGGCGGGCGTTGCCGACTGCACGCAACATCCGGGTCGGTGGATCATCCTGGACCTGGGACAGGCCGGGTTTCTCCCCGCGCCCGCCCATCAACAGGTTGACCTCCATGTCCATCAACCCGGGCAGCAGGATCTGGTCACCCAGATCGATAAGCTCGCCTTCAGGTTTGCCGCCGACGCCGACGATCCGGCCGTCGTCGATGCGGAGGATCCCGGGTTCGACGATCTCGCCGGCGTCGATGTCGAGCAGCCCAGCGGCCTTAAGCGTCAGCACCTGCTAGATCACCGGTTCCCGGATCAGCTGCACCCACGCCGCCCCGCTGTCGGGGACCCGGGGCTGCTTCCATGCCTCGATCGGGAATGACACCATGACCAGCGACTGCATCAGATGCATCAGGGTTCGCGCGTCCTCGGGCAGGTCGTCAATCGGGAACTTGTCGCAGTACTCGATCACATCATTCAACCGGGGGAACGCCACGTCGTAGAACGCTTGCATCTCGGGCATCGACGACGCCAGCCGTTTGGCGTACCGCTCGGGCTCGGTGGCCAGATCCCACGCGAGATATGGCTCCAGGTCCGAGAATTCAGCGGGCAGTTGCTCAGTGGTGGCCATTGCCGGCGTACTCCTTCACGTAGTCGCCGGTCACCTTGTGCAGGTGGCGCAGCATGATCTCCTGATCGCACAGCGGGAAGTCGTTGACCACCTTGGTGCCGATCATGGTCTGAGTCGCCTCCAAGGTGTTGGCATCTTGCAACGCGTACTCCTTGAACGTCACCGCGGCCAGCTCCTGGGCCAGGCGTTCGCGTGCGTTACGCGGTGGAACGAAGTACAGCGTGCATTCGAAGATGTGCTTGTCGACGGCGGTCGGCCAGTAGTGATAGGTCAAGAACCAGCCCGGCTCCCAGATCAGCAGCATCAAGTTCGGATAGAAGTGCCACTCGTCGATGCCCCATTGCGGCACCTTCTTCGGGTTGATGCCCGGGGGCAATTCGCCGAACTTCGCGATGAGCTCCGGCTTGTCCCAGGGACCGAACAGCCCGCTGCGCAGCACCTGATCCATGGGCTTGACCATCTCCATGGATGCGGGCGGCGCCTGACCGCCCCAGGTCGAGATCATCGCGTGCGGGCTGGCCATCTCGTAATACAGCGCCTCGAAGCCGTACTTCTGGATCTTGGCCGCCTCTTCCTTGGTGTACTGCCCCTGGTGCAACACCGGCGCGTGATAGAACTCGGCGAACGCGTCCATGAACAGTTTCCAGTTGCTGCCGACCTCGGCCCGGTACGAATAGGTCTCGGTCATCTCGCCGAACGGGTAACCCTCGATGCCCTTGGCCAGTGGTCCGAGATAGTCGACCAGCGGCTTGGCCTGGTTGTCGAAGTTGATGAAGATGAAGCCTTCCCACAACTCACACCGAACCGGCACCAGCCCGTAGTCGCTCTTGTCGACGTCGAAGAACTCCTCCTCCTGCTGGATGAAGGTCAGATCGCCGTCGAGGCTGTAGCGCCACGCGTGGTACTTGCAGGTGAACTGACGGCAGGTACCCGAGGTCTCCTCGTGCGGAAAGTCGTTCCACACCAGCTTGTTTCCGCGGTGGCGACAGACGTTGTGATACGCCTTGACGGACCCGTCCTTGGTCTTGACGATGATGACGGACATGCCTTTGCCGGCCGACGGCAACTCCTTGGTGAAGTAGCTGCCGGTGCGCGGTAGGCGCCCGACGCGGCCGACGTTGAGCCAGGTCCGCTTGAAGATCGCATCGCGCTCGGCTTCGAAGAACGCCGGATCGATCGAGTCGGTGTAATCCACCGGCGCGGTGCCGAGCTCCGGGTAATTCTCGGTCCAACTGCCGGCGTCCGGCTTGGTGAAGTGTGCCAACGTACTACCTCTCCTTTGCTCCGCCATCGTGGTCGTCTTCGACCTCGACGCCAAAAGTGTTCAGGGCCATCGCAAGTGCGATGTAGTTACCGGTGGTGAAGACCAGGTCCATCCGCTGCCGTTCATCGAGGCGTTCGCCGAGGGCCGCCCAGGTCTGATCCGAGATGTTGGTCTTTTCGTCGAGTTCGTCGACGGCGTTCAACAACGCGCTATCGAACGAGTCTTTCGACTGGCCCGTCTGCGCGGCTTCGATGTCGACGTCGGTGAGTCCCGCCTCCTTGCCGATCTCCACGTGATGCGCCCACTCATAAGTGCAGCCGCGGCGATGGGCGACGCGCAGGATGATCTGCTCGCGGATCCGCGGTGGCAGCGTCGACCCATACAGCAGATAGCTGCTGAATCGGAGATAGGCACGGGTCAGTTTCGGATGACGCACCAAGGTGGACAGCACATTGCCGGCGTCGTCCGGGTTCCGCCGCGCCTCGGGGAGCATGCCTGATACCGCGTGCCGGGCAGCGTCGTCCCACTGATCCGCCGGCAACGGAGACAGACGCATACGAGCTCCTCGTGTAAGAGAATCATATTCTCATATTTGATCAATAGGTTTCCATGAACTCCGGGATTGGTCAATATTTGGGTTCCACCTGCGGTGACATCGCCTGCCCGCGCGACCGCGTGCACTGCCCTAAGCCGAGCCTCACCGTGGCAGGGGTAGCCTCAAGATGTTGATTCTCGGGAACCGAGAAGCTAGTTTCCATAACACGGGAGAAGTCAGCGGCGAAAGCGATTCGTCGACGGGCCGACCAGAGGTTCGCAACAATCACGGAATAACCGCGAGCCAATGACCAGGTGGGCCCCGAACGCCCCCGACTGAGAGGACCGGGCAGTGAACAAAGACGACATGATTTTGATCAGCGTCGACGACCACACCGTCGAGCCGCCGGACATGTTCAAGGACCACTTGCCGAAGAAATACATCGACGATGCGCCGCGCCTGGTGCACAACGACGACGGCTCGGACACCTGGCAGTTCCGCGACACGATCATCCCCAATGTCGCGCTGAACGCGGTGGCGGGTCGTCCGAAAGAGGAGTACGGAATCGAGCCACAGGGCCTCGATGAAATCCGCCCGGGTTGCTACAACGTCGACGAGCGGATCAAGGACATGAACGCCGGTGGCATCCTGGCGTCGATCTGTTTTCCGTCGTTCCCGGGGTTCGCCGGACGCCTGTTCGCGACCGAGGACCCAGAGTTCTCAGTGGCACTGGTGCAGGCCTACAACGACTGGCATATCGACGACTGGTGCGGGGCGTACCCGGCGCGGTTCATCCCGATGGCAATACCGGTGATCTGGGATGCCGAGGAGTGCGCCAAAGAGGTGCGACGGGTGTCCAAGAAGGGTGTGCACGCGCTGACCTTCACCGAGAACCCGGCGGCGATGGGGTATCCAAGTTTCCACAACGAGTACTGGAAGCCGTTGTGGGAAGCATTGGTCGACACCGACACCGTGATGAACGTGCACATCGGGTCATCGGGCCGGCTGGCCATCACGGCGCCCGACGCGCCGATGGACGTGATGATCACGCTGCAGCCGATGAACATCGTGCAGGCCGCCGCGGACCTGTTGTGGTCCCAGCCGATCAAGGACTACCCGGACTTAAAGATCGCGCTGTCTGAGGGCGGCACCGGTTGGATTCCCTACTTCCTGGAACGGGCCGACCGGACCTACGAGATGCACTCGACCTGGACGCACCAGGACTTCAAGGGCAAGCTGCCCAGCGAGGTTTTCCGCGAGCACTTCCTGACCTGTTTCATCAGCGACAAGGTCGGGGTCAAGCTGCGCAACATGATCGGCATCGACAACATCTGCTGGGAGGCCGACTACCCGCACAGCGACTCGATGTGGCCGGGCGCGCCCGAAGAGTTGTGGGAAGTTCTGTCCGAGAACAGCGTGCCGGACGACGAGATCAAGAAGATGGCGTACCAGAACGCGATGCGCTGGTACTCCTTCGACCCGTTCAGCCACATCACTGAAGCGCAGGCCACCGTAGGTTCGCTGCGCAAAGCCGCTGAGGGACATGATGTTTCGATCCGCGCACTCAGCAAACACAATGATTTGAGGTCGGGAGCGTCGTTTGCGGACTTCGCCGCCAGCGCCAAAAACCTCACCGGCAACAAGGACTGACGCGCCACCGGACAGATATGCGCCGGTGGGGGTCGCAAGTGCGGCGAGGCCGGGCGCAGCGGGCCGACACCGACAGCTGGTGGCTGAACTGATCAAGGGAGATGTGCAGTGCCCGGCGGTGGAATGAACTTCGAGCTGACCGATGACCAAGAGCTGATCCGCAAGTCGGTCGCCGAGCTGGCGTCGAAGTTCGACGACCACTACTGGATGGAAAAAGACCAGGCGCACGAGTTTCCGACCGAGTTCTACCAGGCGATCGCCAGCGGCGGCTGGCTGGGCATGACGATCCCCGAGGAGTACGGGGGTCACGGGCTCGGCATCACTGAGGCGACGCTACTGGCCGAGGAAGTGTCCAGAGCGGGCGGGGCGATGAACGCCGCCAGCGCGATTCACCTGTCGATCTTCGGCATGCAGCCGGTCGTTAAACACGGCTCCGATGAGCTGAAGGCTCGGACGCTGCCGCTGGTCGCTGCCGGTGAACTGCACGTGTGCTTCGGTGTCACCGAACCTGGTGCGGGCCTGGATACTTCGCGTATCACGACGTTCGCCAAACGCGACGGTGACCACTATGTGGTCAACGGCCGGAAGGTGTGGATTTCCAAGGCGCTGGAGTCGCAGAAGATCCTGCTGCTCACTCGGACCCAGCCGTATGCCGAGGTCACCAAGAAGACCGACGGCATGACGTTGTTCCTCACCGACATCGACCGGAGCCGGATCGACGTCCGGCCGATCCGCAAGATGGGCCGTAACGCGGTCAGCTCCAACGAGGTCTTCATCGACGACCTGCACATCCCGGTCGAGGATCGAGTTGGCGAGGAGGGCAAGGGTTTCAAGTACATTCTCGACGGACTCAACCCGGAACGGATGCTGATCGCGGCCGAGGCGCTGGGTATCGGCCGAGTCGCCTTGGAGAAGGCCGTCAAATACGGCAACGAACGCGTCGTCTTCGACCGTCCGATCGGCATGAACCAGGGCATCCAGTTCCCGCTGGCCGATTCACTTGCTCGACTCGACGCCGCCGAGTTGATGCTGCGCAAAGCCACTTGGCTCTACGACAATGGCAAACCGTGTGGGCGCGAAGCCAATACGGCGAAATATCTGTGTGCTGACGCCGGTTTCGCGGCGGCCGACCGAGCGCTGCAGACACACGGCGGCATGGGCTATTCCGAGGAATACCATGTGGCACGGTACTTCCGAGAAGCAAGGCTGATGAAGATCGCGCCGGTCAGCCAAGAAATGATCCTGAACTTCCTCGGGTCCCATGTGCTGGGATTGCCGAGGAGCTACTGATGAGATCGCCGTTCGACCTGATGCCGCCGCCTACATCATCGGACACATGCTGCCGGTGGATGGCGGCATGGTGATGTGATGCCGGAGAACCGAGGGCCGCTGACGGGCGTCACCGTGGTGGCCCTGGAGCAGGCGGTCTCGGCGCCGATGTGCACCCGGGTACTTGCCGATTTCGGTGCGCGCGTCATCAAAGTCGAAAATCCCAAGGGCGGAGACTTCGCCCGCTACTACGACGAAGTCGTCAACGGGCTTGCTGCGCACTTCGTCTGGGCCAACCGCGGCAAGGAATCGGTGACGCTCGACCTGAAAACCGAGGCAGGGCGCGACATCCTGCACCAGCTGCTGGACCGTGCCGACGTGCTGGTGTCCAACCTGGCCCCAGGCTCGGTGTCCCGCCTCGGCATCGGGGCCGCCGATCTGGAGCAGCGTCACCCGAACGTGATCGCGGTCGAGATCGACGGATACGGCCCGGGTGGACCGTTGTCCCATAAACGGGCCTACGACCTGCTCGTCCAGGCGGAGTCCGGCGCCTGCGCCATCACCGGCAATCCAGGCGCACCGGCCAAGCCCGGCCCTCCGGTGGCTGACATCAGCACCGGACTGTATTCAGCACTTTCGATTCTGGCGCTGCTGTATTCACGCGACGCGCAGTCGACGCCCCGGGAGCACGGCAACGCGATAGGGCTCAGCCTGCTCGACACCATGACGGAACTGATGGGGTATCCGCTGACCTACACCCGGTATTCCGGTATCGACCAACAGCCATTGGGCATGAGCTCGCCCGCGGTGGCGCCCTACGGCGCGTACCGCACCGCCGACGGTCAGACAGTCGTTCTGGGCACCACCAACGACAGTGAATGGCAACGGCTTTCACGACAGATCATCCAACGGGACGACCTCGCCGGCGACCCACGGCTGGCCCACAACTCCGGTCGCTGCGCCCATCGTGACATCTTGGACGAGGCCATCGGCGCCTGGTGCGCGGCGCACGACCTGGACCATGTGCAGAAAACGGCGGACGCCGCAGGGATCGGCAATTCGCGGTACAACCTGCCCAGCGAAGTTCTGGTTCACCCCCAGCTGACGGCGCGCGACCGTTGGCGGCAGGTCGAAACACCCGCCGGGCCGATTCAGGCCCTGCTCCCACCACCTGTCATCGCCGGCTACCAGGCGCCGATGGGCGCGGTGCCCGGACTCGGGCAGCACACCGATTCGGTGCTCGCCGAACTCGGCATCGGTGCCGACGAGATCGACGGACTGCGAGGGCAAGGCGCTATCGGAGCGGTGTACTCCTGATGTCCCGCGCCGGCGACGATGCAGAGCAAAGCGATGAGGAGAAGCGGCGCTGATGTCCGAGGAGCCCGTGCTGCTGTGCACCGACCGCGACGGCGTGCGGACGCTGACGCTGAATCGGCCGCGACGCAAGAACGCGATCAACCGTGAGTTGTGGATCGCGCTGGCCCAGGCGCTGACTGCGGCGGGCAAAGACAGCGATGTCCGCGCGGTGGTGATCACCGGTGCCGAGGGAGCGTTTTGCTCCGGTGCCGACATCTCGACGCCGGACGACAGTCATCCCGTCCACAAGCTGCAGCGGCTGACCGACGTCGCGCTGGCACTGCACGAGTTGTCGGTGCCCACCATCGCCAAAGCCAACGGCGTGGCGGTCGGTGCCGGGTGGAACCTGGCATTGGGCTGCGATCTGGTGGCGGCGACGCCCGAATCGACCTTTTCGCAGATCTTTTCCAAGCGCGGCTTGTCAGTGGACCTTGGCGGCTCGTGGCTGCTGCCGAAAATCGTTGGCCTGCAACAGGCCAAACGACTGGTGCTGCTGGCAGAGACCATCGACGCCGCCGAAGCGCACGCATTGGGCCTGGTGACGTGGATGGTGGACGCCGGCGAGATCGACGCCTTCGTCGCCGACGTCGCTGACCGGCTGGCCGCCGGGCCGCCGGTTGCGTTGGCGCACAGCAAGGCGCTACTGAACGAGGGAGTAGACCGGACCATGCGCGATGCGCTGGCCAATGAAGCACGCGCGCAGGTAGGTAACTTCGCCACGGTCGATTCGGCGGAAGCGTATGCGGCTTTCGCCGAAAAGCGGGACCCGTCGTTCACAGGTCAATGGGCGGTCAAAAGATCGGAGCAGAAAAATGCGTGAAACAGTCATAGTCGAGGCCGTGCGGACGCCGGTCGGCAAGCGCAACGGTGGATTGTCGAGCATGCACGCCGCCGACCTGTCGGCCATCGTGCTCACTGAGCTCGTGGAACGCACCGGAATCGACCCGGACGTCATCGACGATGTGGTATGGGGATGTGTGTCGCAGGTCGGCGATCAGTCGAGCAACATCGGTCGTTACGCAGTGCTGGCCGCTGGCTGGCCCGAACGCATTCCGGGCACCACCATCAACCGGGCGTGTGGCTCCAGCCAGCAGGCGCTCGACTTCGCGGTGCAAGCGGTGATGTCCGGTCAGCAGGACGTGGTCGTGGCCGGTGGAGTAGAGGTGATGAGCCGGGTTCCGCTCGGCTCGGCGAGGGCAAGCGGCCAACCTTACGGCCCCAAAGTGCTTGCCCGCTATGATAATTTCTCGTTCAACCAAGGCCTTTCGGCGGAGATGATCGCCAAGAAATGGGGATTTTCCCGCACCAGGCTCGACGAGTACTCCGCGCTGTCCCACGAACGCGCCGCGGCCGCCCAGGACAAGGGCGCTTTCACCGACCAGATCGTCCCGGTCTTCCCCAGTCAAGGAGACGACGGCGCTGTTGTTGCCGCCGATGAGGGCATCCGGCGGGGGACCACCGTCGAGAAGCTGGCCGGGCTCAAGCCCGCGTTCGACGACGCGGGCGTGATCCACGCCGGCAACTCCTCGCAGATCTCCGATGGGGCAGCGGCGTTGCTGGTGACGACCTCAGAAATCGCGATCGAGCTCGGCTTGACCCCGCTGGTGCGATACACGGCCGGCGCGGTGACCGGTGCGGACCCGGTGCTGATGCTGACTGGCCCCATTCCGGCCACCGAGAAAGTGCTGAGCAAGGCCGGTGTCTCGATCTCCGACATCGGCGCGTTCGAGGTGAACGAGGCCTTCGCTCCGGTTCCGCTGGCCTGGCTCGCCGAGACCGGCGCCGACCCTGATCTGCTGAACCCGCTCGGCGGAGCCATCGCGCTGGGACACCCACTTGGTGCATCGGGCGCGGTACTGATGACCCGTATGGCACATCATATGCGCGACAACGGGATTCGGTACGGATTACAGACCATGTGCGAGGGCGGCGGCACCGCCAACGCCACAATCGTAGAACTCGTTGCCTGACAGGGGAATCCATGCGTCGAGACCTCTTTACTGAAGACCACGAGGCGTTCCGCGAGCTGGCCCGCGATTTCGTCGAGAAGGAGGTGGTACCTGCCTACCCGGAGTGGGAGAAGGGCGGCCGGATGCCACGCGACGTCTTCAAGAAGATGGGTGCGCTCGGGATGCTCGGGATGGGGATTCCCCAGGAGTACGGCGGTGCCGGCATGCCCGACTACCGCTACAACGTCGTGCTGCAAGAGGAGGCCGGCCGGGCGCTGGTGACGCTGTCGACGGTCCGCACCCAACTCGAGGTGATCCTGCCGTACTTCCTGCACTATGCCAACGCAGAACAGCGCAAGCGCTGGTTTCCGGGCCTGGCCGACGGGACGCTGCTCACTGCCGTCGCGATGACCGAGCCGGGAACCGGATCGGACCTCGCGGGCATGCGCACGACTGCGGTACGGGACGGCGATCAGTGGATTGTCAACGGCGCCAAGACATTCATCACCGGCGGCATGCAGGCCGACCTCGTGATCGTGGTCGCGCGCACATCCACCGACCCCGACAACCGGCGCAAGGGCCTGACGCTGCTCGTCGTCGAGGACGGGATGGAGGGTTTCACCCGCGGGCGCGAACTGGAAAAGATGGGCTGCAAAGTTCAGGACACCGCCGAACTGTCGTTCGTCGACGTCCGTGTCCCCGTCGAGAACCTTCTGGGCGACGAGGGTGAGGCGTTCGGCTACCTAGGCCACAACCTGCCGCAGGAGCGTCTGACGGTGGCGGTCGGATCGGTGGTGCAGGCGCGCTCGGCGATCGCGGCGGCGATCGAGTACACCAAGGACCGCAAGGCATTCGGCCAGCCGGTCGCGTCGTTCCAGAACACGAAGTTCGAGCTGGCGGCGTGCTCCACGGAGGTCGAGGCCGGCCAGGCGATGCTGGACCGGGCGATCGCTCTGCACGTTGAGGGGGAGTTGTCAGCCCCCGATGCGGCGCGGGTGAAGCTGTTCTGCACCGAGATGCAGGCTCGGGTGGTGGATCGATGCCTGCAACTCTTCGGTGGCTACGGCTACATGATGGAGTATCCGATCGCCCGGCTGTACACCGATGCGCGGGTGTCGCGCATCTACGCGGGTACCAGCGAAGTGATGAAGGTGATCATCGCCAAGTCGCTCGGTTTATAAGGGCCGGCGAAAATTGATCGACTGAGACCCTTGTCACAGTCGGTCAAACCAACCTACTGTGTGTTCAGTTGGTTGGTTTGGGACAGAGGAGTCCGGTGCCGCAGACAAGGCCTTACGACTCGCTACGGGTCAAGGGCGAGGATCGCAAACAACGCATTCTGGCCGTGGCGCAGCGGTTGCTGACCCGCAACGGGTGGCGCAATACGACGCTGGCCCAGATTGCCGGTGAGGCCGGTGTCAGCCCAGCCGGCCTGCTCCACCACTTCGAATCCAAAGAACAGCTGCTGAACGCAGTGCTCGACATTCGCGACGCCGACGACGACTCCCATGCGGACCGGGCAGGCGACCTGATCTCGGAGGTGGCCGCCGTCGCCGAACGGTTCTATCGGTCACCCGAACTGGTGGGCACATATGCGGTGCTGCTTGCGGAGAACGTGCATCCTGATGCTCCGCTGCACGACCGCCTGCGGGCGCGATATCACGATGCGATCGACATCATCAGCGAGCTGATCCGGCGCGGTCAACGCGCCGGCCAGTTTCGGATGGACATGGACGTCACCGTCAAGGCAGTGCAAATCCTCGCCTTCATCACCGGAATGGAGACCACATGGTTGCTCAACCCTTCGATACCACTGACCGAGGTGTTCAAGGAGTACGCGGAATCGTTGGCCCGGGACATGGCACCGCCGAACCCGGCGTGAGATACCGGCTGGACGTCATCGCCGCGGATGTCGCCGATGTGGTGAGGTTCGCCGGCGGCTGGCTGTTTGACCGGGCGATGGCCGGCTGGGACGTGACGGTTGTGGTCGCCGACCATCCCGACGACCGGCCGGTGCAGATCCTGGGAGCCCAGATCATCGATCTCGAATACGCATTGGCGACGGCGGGGCATCGGCCGCCCCCGCAGACCCTGGCGGCCGCGGCCGACTTGTTCGACTGTGACTCACGCGTGCGCGAAGGCGTCCTGCAGGCACTCGATCAGGGCGCCACCGAAGTCACGCTGTGGGGTCAGACTTGGCCGGCCGAGCTGGACGACAGCGTCGGGCTGGTCGAGCACCGGCTCAGCGCCGCGGCCCGGGCGTTCAAGGCCCAGGCACTGGCGGCGGCCGCGATCCGCGCGGATTCGATCGGGCCGATCGAGACATTCCGCAGCCGGGTGCTGGCCAGTCCGTCGGTCGAGGCCGATCTGATTCCCGCCGGATAGCCCGGCCGCAAGGTCCACCTCCGGCGGCGCGTTGACGTCACGGCATGCTCTATGGAAATCTAATACTCATCTCTGAGAGGCTCATTCTCACTGCTTGAGATTGGAACGGTGCGAGATGGTGAACGAACCCGCCGAGCTGGACTTTTTCCGCGGCAGCGAGCTCATCGCGGATCCCTACCCGTACTACGAGTCGTTGCGGCAGCAATGCCCGGTGGTCAAGGAAAAGCACCACGATGTCACGATGGTGACCGGCTGGGAGGAAGCCTGCGCCGTGCTGAACGACGCCGAGACGTGGTCGTCGTGCAACTCGGTGACCGGACCGTT
>DATAZN010000412.1:0-5929 GCA_036272035.1 Mycobacterium sp.
GTGATCGGCGCGGCGTGGGCGTTGACCTTCACCTTCGCGCTGGTCGCCCTCGCGTGGAAGCGGCCACGGTTTGATCCGGCCAATCCGACTCGCCCGCTGCCGGCGGCGGTGACGACTTTCGTGGACTCGCGAGTCGTCCGCCGTGTTGCGGCGGCCGCGGCGCTGGCGTTGACCGGGTGGGTGCTACTGGCCGGGTTGTGCGGACCGCAAACGCAGAGCAACGCGCTGCTCGGTGTCTTCTACGTGCTGTTGTGGGTGGGGCTGGTGGCGGTTTCGCTTCTGGTTGGGCCGGTATGGCGCGTCATCTCACCGATGCGCACGGTATACCTACTGCTGCAGCGCCTTATCCCGGAACGCTTCGCCAAGCCACGGCTGACCTACCCGGAATCCTGGGGTTATCGGCCTGCCGCGGTGGGGTTGTTCGCATTCGTGTGGATGGAATTGGCCAGCCCCAACCCGGCCGCGCTGCCGTGGGTCAAGACGTGGCTGCTGATCTATGCCGTGGTGTTGCTGGGCGGCGCCTGGCTGTGCGGGCAACGGTGGTTCGCCAGAGCGGACCCGTTCGGCGTTTACAGCATGGCGGTTTCGCGGCTCTCTCCCTTCCGGCGCGACTCGAAGACTCAGAGAATCGCGATCGGCAACCCCTTCGATCATCTGCTGTCGTTGCCGATTCGGCCGGGCATCGTCGCCGTGCTGGCGGTGCTGCTTGGCTCCACAGCATTCGACAGCTTCTCGTCGTCGGTGACCTGGCGCAACTTCGCTGACGGCCTCGCCCGGAGTATTCACGCTGTGCCGGTGTCGGTTTCGCTGTCCGGGTTGCGCACGGTCGGGATGCTGGTTTTCGTCGCTGTGGTGGCGACGACCTTCTCGCTGGCCGCCCGCGCGACGGGCGGAATCGACCGCGAGCAGCGTCGCGCGCTACCCGGCCAGCTGGCGCACTCACTGATTCCCATCGTGGTGGGTTACATCTTCGCGCACTACCTGTCGTATCTGGTCGAACGCGGGCAGCAGGCGGTATTCGCCCTCGCCGACCCCCTGGGCAGGGGCTGGAACCTGCTCGGGCTGGGGCATTCACACGTCGCCTATCTGCTTTCGCTGCATCCCACGGTGCTGGCAGTCATCAAGGTGACGTCTGTGGTCACCGGGCACATCGTGGCGGTGATCGCGGCGCACGACAAAGCGTTGCGGCTGCTGCCGTCGGGCCACCAACTCACCGGCCAGCTGACCATGATGCTGGTCATGGTCGGCTACACCTTCACTGGGTTGTACTTGCTCTTCAGCGCGTAGACGTCATTCCAGGACGCCGTCATGCAGCTCGGCGAACAATTCGGTGTTGCGGCTGTAGTCGACAAGCACGTCGATAATGGTCACTCCCGGCTCGGCCAGCGACCGCGTGAACGCATCCTCGAACTCGGTCAGGCTGCTCACCCGGACACCCTTGGCGCCGAAGGCCGCCGCATAGTGAACGATGTCGTAGTCGCCCAACTGCACACCTGATGTGCGGCCGTACTTCAGCTCCTCCTGGAACGCGACCATGTTGTAGGTGTTGTCGCGCATGATCACGTGCGTGAAGCTCAGGCCGAGTCGCGTCGCGGTCTCCAATTCCTGTGCACTGAACAGGAAGCCACCGTCGCCGGACACCGACACGACCGGTGTACCCGGCCGCACAAGGGCGGCGGCCATCGCCCACGGCAATGCAACACCAAGGGTCTGCTGGCCGTCGGAGAACAGCAGTCGCCGAGGCTGATACACCCGGAAATGCCTGGCCATGTAGATGTAGTGCGATCCCACGTCGCAGGCCACGGTGGCGGTGTCGTCGATCAGGTCCCTGATCTTCAGAACGACGGCTGCCGGGTTGACGCCTCCGCCGGTCTGCGGGCGTTGTCGGGCCTCCTCGTCAATGGTCAGCAGCGTGGCCTGCTGTTCGGCGATGCGGACGCTGACGCCGCGAT
The DNA here is from genome assembly GCA_036272035.1 of Mycobacterium sp. Lineage (GTDB taxonomy): Bacteria > Actinomycetota > Actinomycetes > Mycobacteriales > Mycobacteriaceae > Mycobacterium. The sequence continues at coordinate 1,953 of DATAZN010000412.1, forward strand.
CCAGTCGCAGCCCGGTCAATTGCCGGGTCAACTCGGTCAGCGTCGCGGCGATGTCGCCCCGCAGCTCGAGGGTGGGCTGGTAGTGGTTGTCGATATCGGCGGGCATTTCGTCGATGTGGATCAGCGTGCGGGCCGGATCCGAATTCCACAGCCCGGGATCGTATTCGACCGGGTCGTAGCCGATCGTCACCAGCACATCGGCGTGGCCGATCACGATGTCGCCGGGTTGGTTGCGGAACAGTCCGACGCGCCCGACGAACCGGTCTTCCAGTTCGCGGGACACCACGCCGGCAGCCTGGAACGTCTCGACAACCGGCAGATCGGTGACCGCGATCAGCTCGCGCAGCGCCGCACATGGTGCGGGCTCGCCGGCGCGAATGCCGACGAACAGAGCCGGGCGCTTTGCGGCCCGAATCAAGTTGACGGCCTGTGCAATTGGACCAGCCGGTGCGGGACCCAACGCCGGCACCGGGGTCGGTTCGACGATTACCGCTGATGTGGTGGCCGCCAACACATCGGCGGGTAGCACCACGGCCGTTGCGCCATGCGGCTGGGTGAGTGCGATGCGGATGGCGTTGGCGACCGCTTCGGGGACATTGTCGGGATCGTTGACCTCGCCGGTGTACTTCGTGAACGGCTTAAGCGCCGCAACGGCGTCCATCGATTGATGGGTGCGCTTGAGCCGGTCGGCCCGCTGCACGGCACCGCAGATCGCCACCATCGGGTCCTGCTCGGTGGTGGCGGTGATCAGTCCGGTGGCCAGATTCGTGGTGCCGGGGCCCGACGTCACCAACGCGACGCCCGGTGTTCCGGTGAGCCGGCCGACCGCAGCGGCCATGAACGCAGCGTTCTGCTCGTGACGGCAGACGACCAGTTGCGGGCCGCCGTCAGCCAGAGCATCGTAAACGGCGTCGATCTTGGCGCCCGGTACGCCGAAGATGAAGCGGACCCCGTAGGCAGCGAGGGTTTCGATCACGCGGTGAGCGGATCGCACGTCGTTGCTCAGTTCATTCCCCCTCGGTACGGCGGATCTGGGTGTCCATGTCGGTCTTGTTCAGTTCGGCGGCAAGGAATTCCGGTGTGCGCGGCAGGCTCAGATGCAGATCAGAGCGAACACTGATGTCCACCCGGCCATGCGTCAACAGGTAGTCCAGGGCGTGTCCGCCGTGGCGCCGTTCGGCGTCGACGAAGTGGGAGTGGTAGCCGGCCACCGAGACACCCTGCTCGTAGTCCGGCATCCGGAATCCCGCCAAGGTGCCGGTGGCGTCGCTGAAGGTCACCTCTTGCTGGTCTTGGGTGGCCTCGGTGAACGGCGGGTAGGGCCGGTGCTGCTCGGTGACCGTGCGAGTGCGAATCACACTGAAATCGCCGGTAACCCGTACAGCGACGATCAAATTCGTACTCGGCAGCGATTCGTCGATGCGTGCTTTGAGGCCGGCGCGGTCGACGGGTTCGGTCACCTCGAACGACCGGTCGGCGTCGAACCAGGTGACCACGGCGAACGGGGTGTGCTGATCCGCATCGGCGATCTGAGCGCTGCCGTCGCCGCGCAGTTGGTAGCAGACGCCGTCGAGCACCAGCATCTCGCCGTCGAGCCCGTTGAAAGTGCCCAGGCCAAAATTGCCGTGCTGCAACAGCTCCCGAATCGTCACGTCGCCGTCGTACACGCCGTCGAGCAGAGCACCCATCGTCGAGGTCTGGTAGACCTCGCTGCCGTGGCGATGCGCGAGCATCGCGTGCAGCCAACCGCGCAGACGGCTCGTAGCGGACTCGGCCGGATCAGACACCATCGCAGGCCCCCACGCCGAGCTCCTCGGTGGAGCCGTTCATGCCGTCACCTTTTCTGGTCGGTAATGCCGAGAGGAACTAGGATTGTTTCGCTCACTGGCGGTGTCGTCAACGTGACCGGTGCCGGAGTCTCGCTGCAACAGCGGCGTCACCGTCGTGGCGTCAAATTGTTAATCAATGCGAGTACAGGGAGGTATCGGATGAGCGGTGTGGGATTGGACCGGCGGTCGCTCCTGGCTGCAGGGCCACTGTTGCTGACAGCGATCGCCGCCGGTGACAAGACAGGCAACCTGGGCGAAATCAAGTTGGCGCCGCCGCCAGAAGCCGGCCCGGATCCCAGTGAAACGTTCATCCAGAACTACCAGAACATTGTTTTTGAGCCGTGGGGCAATTTGCCGCCACACAGCGGCGAAATGGCCATGCTGTACGGAGATTTCAACATTCCGGGTCCATATCTGGTGATGATGAAGTGGAATCCGGGGTGGTTCAGCGCGCCACATACCTATGCGACCGACCGGATTCAGGTGGTGGTTAACGGCATATGGTTTGTCAACAGCGGGGATGATTTCCAACCGCAGGATGCAGTACCTGTCGGGCCTGGTGGCTATGTGAAGCGCGCCGCGCGTACCCCGCACTACGACGGCGTGCCAGCCGACCAGTCCGAGCCTGCCGTCATCGCCATCTTCGGCCTCGGCCCTGTCGACGTGCATCTGGCCGACCCGAGCCAACCATCATGGCGGCAGGTGTGACGCGGTCAACGGGAAGCGCCACCGCCGTAGGGCGGCTCAGCCGCGAGTCCAAGCGACCGCAGCGTGCCCGCGAGATGGGTCTGCACGGCCTCTAGAGTCCGCTGGAGATCGCCGTCGCGCAGTGCTTCGGCAATGCCGCGATGCTCGTCGAGGATCGTCGCCATCCGCCGGCGGTCATGGATCAATGATTCCCCGGTCATCCGCATCTGACGATCACGCAGTGATGAATAGAAGCCGCACAGTATGACGTTGCCCGATTCCGCCAAAGTGACGTCGTGATAGGCGCGGTCGGCCTCTACGAAGTCTCGCCAGTTTGATGCGGCAGCGGCGTCACGCTGTCGTTGCAGCGCCGCAGACAGCCGCTCGAACACCGCCGCGCGTGCTTCCGGCCCACGCGCGACCACTTTGGTGGCCGCGAACTGTTCCAGAAGCAGCCTCGCTTCGATGACTGCGCGCGCTTCATCCGAGGACACCTGCACAACAAGCGCACCGCGCTGCGGGTACAACCGCAGCAGCCCCTCGGCCTCCAGTCGCAGGAAGGCCTCACGCACCGGAGTGCGCGACATCCCGAGAGCGGTGGCGACCTCACCCTCGCTGATCAATTCCCCACCGGGAAACGCACCGGTGAGCACCTGGGTTTTGACGTAATCCAGCGCGCGGTCCTTGGCCGCGGGCCGGCCACCCCCAGTCGCCTTCGGTACCACACCACACCCCTTGAAGCTAAGCCGTATCCCACTTGTATCCCTCGCCGTATTCGCATGTTACCGCTGCTCAGCCCATGTGACGAGAATCTGGTATTCCGAGACGGTTGCAACTGAGATACAAGATAGATACTATTAGGGTACAAGATACTCAGCAGAGGAGGCAGATCGTGACCATCACGAACCCGCAGCAGTCAGGTGCCGAGTCGATGAACTTGGATCCCACTGCGCCGGCGCCGGCGCCGATGACCAACGTCGCCGAGTACGGGTTCGAGGGCCGCTTCGAAGAGTGGGCCGACGATGCACGCTATTTCGAGTACTCCAAGGCCGCTAACCCGATTGGCTCGGGGCACGTGCCGCAGATGCCGATCGTTCGGTTCGGCCCCGAGCTCTACCTCGACGAGCCGACGGGCGTGGTGCCGTTGGATCTGTCCAAAGAGCTGGGGATCGTCGACGGTGAGGCGACCAGCCCCGCGCTATTGGCCAACTTCTTGCGCATCCGTGCCGGCGAGCAGATCGACACCAGCCCGAACGCCACCAGCCAGCTGTATTACGTGCTGCAGGGGCGGGGCTTTGCAGCTATCAACGGCCACCTGGTCGGGTGGGAGAAAGGCGACTTTTTGACCCTGCCGGCCGGATCGCACGCGGTGTTTTACGCCGACGCCGACGCGACGATGTACTGGGTGCACGACGAACCGCTGCTGCGCTACCTGGGTGCTGACGCAACCCGACCCAGATT
>DATAZN010000413.1:0-7096 GCA_036272035.1 Mycobacterium sp.
GCTGACGGAAGGGCTCGGCGAGACGGTCGGCGGCAGCCTTTAAGTCGCGGTCTACGGTTTCGGGCTTGTAGGACAGGATCACAATGGTGCTCTCGGAGGCCGCCCGCACCGATGCCTCTGCGGCCGCGCGCGATTCCCGCGCCGTGCCGTCGAGCCATTTCAGGTAACCGACCCCGAGGGCGAGAATCAACGCCAGTACCGGCAGTCCCGCAACCAGCAGATGTGTCCAGGAGAACCGGCTGCTTCGCTCGACCGGCGCTTCCGCCGTGTCGTCTTCGCCTTCTCCTTCTTCGGGGTCGAGCAGGTCCGCCTCGTCAGCGGCCTCGGCCTCATCGGCCAGGTCATCGCGCTCGGCCGGGTCGTCGAGTGACGACTCGTCGGCGACTGGGTCGGTGTCATCGGACATCGCGGCGTCCTCCTCCTGCGCTGCTAACGCGGTTCGGCCACTCACGGTACGAACTCCACATTCGACACCTTGGCGCTATCCCCTGTCTTGTCAACGGTGAGGCGCATCCGCCATCGACGCGGCTCCTGGTCTGGCGGGGCCGCGGCCATGGACGTCTTCACCGCTACCGCGACAAGCACTTGCGCTTGGTCCTTCGTATACGACAGCAGACCTGCTTCGGAAATGGTGCCCTCCGATTTGGACTGCACTTTCTTGACGACTTCGACGAATGGTTGGGAGCGATTCTGGAATTCGTCGTGGAAGGCGCCGGTCGCCGAATCCAGGACCCGCTTGATGTCGGCATCGACTTCGGTGTAGTCGATCGTGGTGAGGTTGATCGCGGTTTGCCGTGCGACTTGCACATACAGGTTGCGCTGCGCCTGCACCTGCTCGTCTTGGTGCACGCGAAATCCCAGCCAGGCTCCTACGCCGATCAAAGCCACGATGATGGCGACTCCGACGGCGATCGGACTGGGAATACTCGAAACCCATTTCGGCACCCGCTTTTTGGTGTCGTGGCCGGCGTCATCTTCGGCGTCGATATCCTCGGCGTCGATGTCTTCGGTCGCGTCGATGTCCTCAGCAGTGCTTTCGACGTCGACTTGCTCTGTGGCGGTTATGGATTCGGCATCTACGGATTCGGCTTGCGCGGCGGCACCATCATGCTCTGCCATGTCTTACCTTTCGAAGTAAAAGCCAGGTCGGAGTCACTGTAATGACGGCCGTCTGGCCCGACGTAGTTCCCGGTCGCGGGATCGTAGGGAATCGCGATTGGCGGCTTCGCCGCTGAGTCAGCGGGTGGATGCCAGTGCTCGCCCGGCGAATACGGCGGCCCGCCCTTCGGGAATTGCGGCACACTCTGACCGCTCAACGTCGCGTTCGGATCGCCCTTCCAGAACAGGCCGTCGTTCAACGGGACGTACTGCTCGTCGCTCTCGCACATCTCGACGGTCGGTGCGCGCTTGCCCGGCTTGGTCTCGCAGGGAACGTTACGAACGCCGCGGACGTTCATGTCGGAGTTCTGCGAGATACGGCAGTACAACTCGCCGTTGGTGCGGTCGGGATAGTCCTCGCGCACCGGGATTCGCTGCTGCTGCACCGGCAGGAACCCGGCGTTGCATGGTGGCGGCGAGTTCAGGTTCAAGTTGAAGTCGAGATAGATACCTTTGTAGTCCATCTTGGCAACCCTGTCCGGCACGATGATCGACGACATCACCGCGGTCCCCTGCGGAAACATAACCAACAGCTGCTCGAGGTCGTTTCGGTAGGACAGGGCAATGTTGCCCAGACTGACCAGATTCGCCAGTAGCACCGGCAGCGTGGGAGCCAACCGGTCGAACAGCGCGGTGCCTTCCTCGAGAGCCGGACCGGCGGTGTTGAGCAGGTCCGCAAACCTGTCATCTTGTGCCTTTACCTGACTGGTGATCGCGTTCACCCGCCGCGCCCAGGTCGCGATCGAATCCGACGTTCGCACCTGGGAGCTGGCTACCGGGGGGAACTCGTCGATCAGCCGGGAGAACGAGTCGCTGGTCTTGCCGGCGTCGATCGCCAACGCGGTGCCACCGTCGACGAGCCGGGACAGTTCCGGCCCCAGACCCGCGACAGCTTTCGAGGCTTCGTCGACGACGGTGTGCAGGTTGTCCTGCGGGATCGCGGCGAGTGCCTTATTGGTTGTGTCCAGCAGGGATCCGATGTCGACAGGGATCTGTGTCTTGCCGACCGCGATTACATTGCCGTCGCGCAATTTCGGGCCGGTGTCAGTGGCGCTACCGGAATGCGGTGTGAGTTCCAGGAACTGCTCGCCGATGGCCGAGCGGCTGTGCACCGCGGCTGTCACGTCGGAGGGAATCGCGATGTCGGATTTCAGCGAAAGAACGGCGCGAACCCCGTTCTGGGTCACGTCGACCGATTTGACGCTGCCGACTTCGCTGCCGCGGTAGTTCACCACCGAGGTCTGGTACAAACCTCCCGAAGCCGGCAGATCAACGGTCACGGTATAGCGGCCAACACCAAGTAGCGCAGGCACTTTGACAAAGCCGAATGCCATCACGGCGACAGATAGGACGGTGACCGATGCCAGGATCGTCAACTGGGTCCATATCCGGCGGGACAGCCGCAGTGAGCTCGAACGCGACATGTTAGTAACCCCCCCAGTGGTAGGCCGCGATCAACGGATTGACCGCGGTGTATGGACTGGGCATCTGGCCGATGGTGCGGCCCCACTGCATCTCGAGTTCGGTGAGATTTCCCTCCCATTTCGACCCAGTGAAGAAACCGCTGTCCAGACGGCTCAGAGTCAGGTCGACGATAAGCGAGATGTTGGCGAAGTCACCCCGAAACCAATTGGGGACAGTGCTTTTCACCCACGGCAGCGTCGAAAGGAAGTCCAGACCTCTGGTCAGCGCGGGGCCGGCGTTAGCCAGCTCCCGCAGCGCCGGAGCGAGATTGCGGAAGTTGTCGACGAGCGATTTCTTGCTCTGTTGGATCGTCGAGGCGGCGACGGCGCTGAACTGGCCCACCTTGTCGATCGCATCGACCAACGTCTTCCGGGTGTCTGACAAGACTCCCAGCGCCTGCGGGATCGTCGCGAGCGCCTTATCAACCACTGGGTCTTTGTCCGCCACCTGCCCGACCAGCGAGTCGAGACTGTCGATCGCTGTGATGATGTCGTCGGTCTGTTTTTTCGTCTCAGTGACGAAGATGTCCAGTTGAGTCAACAGGCTGCGCATCTCCTTTTCACGACCCGTCAACGCCGTCGCGAAAGTCCGGGTGATCTCTTGAAGATGGCCCAGTCCGCCGCCGTTGAGCAGAATTGCCACCGACGCGAGGGTCTGCTCGGTGGTCGGGTACGTCGCAGCTCTCGACAGCGGAATCACCGAGCCGTTTTTGAGCTGTCCTTGCGGTGCCTCGTCTTTCGGCGGCGCCAGCTCGATGTGCATGGAACCCAGCAGGCTGGTTTGGCCGACTTTGGCGGTGCTGTTCGCCGGCAGGTGAATATCGCCGTTGATCCGCATGGTCACCAGGGCATGCCAGTCCTGCACCTCGATCTTGATGACGTTGCCGATATTGACGTCGGCGACCCGCACCCGGGTATTCGGCTGAATGACGACGACGTCAGGCAGTTGAGCCGCAATGGTGTACGCGCCGTCGCCCTTACCCTGGGTTCCCGGCAGCGGTAGCGAGTTGAGGCCCCGCCATCCTGCACAACTCGTCAGCAAGCACAGGCACGAGATAGCAAGTGCCGCAGACAGTATGCGCCTCACGGTGTACCTCCGGGGGGCACCGGTGCCGCCTGAGGCACCATCAAGCCCGGCAGTCCCCCGTGGGGGTCGGTCGAACGGACGGCGACCGGCGCCGGCGGTACGGCACCCCCAGGCAGTGCTTGAGGCGACTGAGGCAGTGGGCCCGGGCCCGGACTGTCCGCGGGCGGCGGGCCACCCGGTGCTCCCGGCGGCGGTATGTGCGGGTTGAGTTTGTCCTCGCTGTAGGTGATCTCATTGGGACGTGCCGATGCACCCACGAAGGGGTTGAAACCGAGCGGCAAGAAGTTGTACTGGCGGTTCTTGATGATCGGAGACAGATACTGCTCGCACAGTCGCGCCGAATTTTTCGCCCCAACACGGCCGTCGGACTCGATTGAACCGCAAATGGATTGGACGGTATCGGCAAAGTTCGACAGGGCCAGAATCCCGGTCACCGCGCTCTGCGCCGGTTGATAGATGTTGAGGAAGTTCTGGAACACGTTCGGCGCGACGTGCAGGGTTTGCTTGATGTCACGGCGGCTGTCGTTCAACGCCGTGGTGATGGCGTTGAGGTGGTCGAAGGTCGTACCGATCGCCTCGCGGTTCTCGGCGACGAAAGGACGCAGATCGTTGACTGCGCCGTCCAATCCCGCAATCGCCTGGCCCCACTCGTTGGGAGTATTGGTCATCACCGTGGTGATGTTGGCCAAGTTCTTGTTGAACGACGCCAACAGCTCACTGCTCGAGGTCAGCGCGGAGACGAACGTCTCCAGGTTGCGCAGCGTGCTGAAAATGTCCGTGCTGTGGTCGCCGAGCGCTGAAACCGCCTGCGAGAGCTTGACGACGGTGTCGCGTGCGGTGTCGCCCTCGCCGCGCAGGTTCTCGGCCGAGGTGTTGACGAATCGCCCCAGCGCGCTTGTTCCGCCCTCGGTCGTCGGTCGCAGGGACTCGGTCAGCTTCTCCAACTGCTTACGCAGGTCGTCCCACTCAACGGGGACCGCGGTCCGCTCCTCCGGAATGGTCGCGCCGTCAGCCAGTTTCGGGCCGCCGGAGTAGACCGGGACGAGCTGGATCGCGCGCGAAGTGACCAGTGACGGCGACAAGATCGCCGCGCGCACATCGGCGGGAACCGGATATTCCGACTCGACCGTGAACGTGACCTTCGCCGCGTTGGGCTGCGGCTCGATCTTCTCGATTGTTCCGACGGCGACGCCGAGAATGCGGATCTCGTCGCCGGTGTAGACACCGTTGGTGTTCGGAAAGTAGGCGATGTACGTGTTCCGGGTGACCTGTTTCCACCACGGCGTGATCATCATGCTGATCCCGACGGCCAGAATCAGCACCAGGCTGATCGCCGTAGCGATCTTCGTGACGCGTCGATGGTTCTCGATCCATGCGTTGCCGCTCTTGACCCGGTTGCCAAGTCTCGCGCGGACGTTCGCGAATGCCATCAGCGACCCCCGTTCGCGGGCACTTCGTTAGGCGCCGGGACGTAGACCGGCGTCTGCTTGGGCGGCGGCTTGAGATCCGCCGGCGGCCCGGGCGGTGGTCCACCCGGCGGCGGCGCCGGCGGTGGCGGCCGGTACGGGTAGCAGCCGGGCCCGGGCAGCGGGATGCCGGCCGGACCGCACGACTGCTGATCGGGATTGCCGGTGATCGCGTCGGGGATTGACCGTCGCGGCTCGCCACCTTGTCCGGTTCGCGGGTACGGCAACGGCAGCAGCGGAAGGCCAGGCTGGCCGTTGCCCGGATCGACAAGTTGTGACGGCAGCAGCACATTGGGGTCAAGGCCCAGATCAGCGAACGCCGCGTCGGTGAACGGCTGCACAAATTGTCCCAGTGTCAGGTTCGGCAGCGAGGCTTTGAAGAATGGTCCCGACCCCAGCACTTCACCGAACGACATCGCGTACTTCGGGATGAGGTACAAGGTGCGCTGCAGCTCCTTTTTGCGGTCGTCCAAGACCGACAGCACAGAGTTGAGCTTGTCCAGTGCGGGCTTGAGCTGCGTGCGATTGTCGCCGATGACGGCCGAGATCTCGCGTGTCGCGGCCCCGACGTTGGTCATTAGCGCGTCAACCGCGTTGCGTTGCGTCAGAAGCTCGGCCAGCAAGGCATTCGCGTTGATGACCAGGTTGGCGATCTGGTCGCTACGCTTGCCCAGCACCCCGACGACCTTGTTCGCATTGGTCAGCAGGCTGCGCAGTTTCGCGTCGCGGTTGTCCAGCGTGCTGGAGAACTGCGCAACTCCCTCCAGTGCGGCCTTCAAATCAGGTGGAGTGTCTTTGAAGGTGTTCGCCAACGTCGTCAGCGCCGAAGAAAGCTTTGCGGTGTCCAACGCGCTGATGGTGCTGGTCAAGTCGCCCAACGCATCCGGTAAGTCATACGGCGCGCGAGTGCGCTCGACCGGGATCGGGCCTTGCAGCTTGCCGTCTCCACGCGGAGTTATCTCCAGCATCTTCGTGCCGAGCACGGTCTCGGTCTTGATCGACGCTTCGGTGCGATTGCCCAGTGCGACGTCGTCATCGACGGTGAATTTGACGAGCACTTTCGTCCCGTCCAGTTTGACGCTGGACACCCTGCCGACCGACAACCCAGACACTCGCACGTCACTATCCGGCTTGATTCCGCCTGCCTCGGTGAAATATGCGGAATAGCCAGACTTTCCGGTAAGGAAGGGGATCTTTTCGTAAGAGAAGACAGCAGCCACCAAGGCGACGACGATGCCGATGCCGACCAAGCCGACCGTGGTCCGGTTGCGCTCGGCGAGCGGCTTGATGTTGCGCCGCTTGAACTTGTCTTTAACGGTACTTGTGATCGAGGTCATTTTTTCGGCAAGCACCGCCCGGTTACCTGGCTCACCAGCTTAACGAATACGGGTTGTCCGTTTCTGCCGTTGAGCTTGAGGATGGCATCGCAGATGTAGAAGCCGAAGTAGTCGCCGTACAGACCCTGGCGCGACAGCGTTTGATAAACGTCGGGAAGTGTCCTGATCAGGTCGTCGAAGTAGTTGTGATCGGACTCGATCTGCCCCGACACGCGATCCGTCTGCACCACAGTGTCTTTGATCGGTTGCCGCGCCTGCGTCAACAGGTCGGCGACCGATCCGGTCGCCGCGTTGATGTAGGCCACGTCCTTGGTGATGTCGGTCTTGCGCTCGGACAGTGCCCCGACCAGCAGCGAGAGCTTGTCCAAGCCGTCGGAGAACTGCTTGTCGCGGTTGCCGAAGGTGTGCAGCACGACGTTCAGATTGGTGATCACATCGCCGATCAGCTTGTCGCGGTTGGCCAACGTCGTGGTCAGCGCGGACGTCTCGCCCAGCACCGACGAGATGGTGGCGCCCTCACCCTGGAACACCCTGAGCAGTTGGCCGGACAGCGCGTTGACCTGGTCGGGATCCAAAGCACGGAAC
>DATAZN010000414.1:0-1682 GCA_036272035.1 Mycobacterium sp.
GCTGACGGAAGGGCTCGGCGAGACGGTCGGCGGCAGCCTTTAAGTCGCGGTCTACGGTTTCGGGCTTGTAGGACAGGATCACAATGGTGCTCTCGGAGGCCGCCCGCACCGATGCCTCTGCGGCCGCGCGCGATTCCCGCGACGTGCCGTCGAGCCATTTCAGGTAACCGACCCCCAGGGCAAGAATCAACGCCAGTACCGGCAGTGCCGCAACCAGCAGACGTGTCCAGGAGAACCGGCTGCTTCGCTCGACCAGCGCTTCCGCCGTGTCGTCTTCGCCTTCTCCTTCTCCGGGGTCGAGCAGGTCCGCCTCGTCAGCTGCCTCGGCCTCATCGGCCAGGTCATCGCGCTCGGCTGGGTCGTCGAGTGACGACTCGTCGGCGACTGGGTCGGTGTCGTCGGACATGGCGGCGTTCTCCTCCTGCGCTGCTAACGCGGTTCGGCCACTCACGGTACGAACTCCACATTCGACACCTTGGCGCTATCCCCTGTTTTGTCGACGGTGAGGCGCATCCGCCATCGACGCGGCTCCTGGTCTGGCGGGGCCGCGGCCATTGACGTCTTCACCGCTACCGCGACAAGCACTTGCGCTTGGTCCTTCGTATACGACAGCAGACCTGCTTCGGAGATGGTGCCCTCCGATTTGGATTGCACTTTCTTGACGACTTCGACGAATGGTTGGGAGCGATTCTGGAATTCGTCGTGGAAGGCGCCGGTCGCCGAATCCAGGACCCGCTTGATGTCGGCATCGACCTCGGTGTAGTCGATCGTGGTGAGGTTGATCGCGGTCTGCCGTGCGACTTGCACATACAGGTTGCGCTGCGCCTGCACCTGCTCGTCTTGGTGCACGCGAAATCCCAGCCAGCCTGCCACGCCGATCAAAGCCACGATGATGGCGACTCCGACGGCGATCGGACTGGGAATACTCGAAACCCACTTCGGCACCCGCTTTTTGGTGTCGTGGCCGGCGTCATCCTCGGCGTCGATATCCTCGGCGTCGATATCCTCGGCGTCGATGTCTTCGGTCGCGTCGATGTCCTCAGCAGTGCTTTCGACGTCGACTTGCTCTGTGGCGGTTATGGATTCGGCTTGCGCGGCGGCACCATCATGCTCTGCCATGTCTTACCTTTCGAAGTAAAGGCCAGGTCGGACTCGCTGTAGGCGCGGCCGTCCGGGCCCACGTAATTTCCGGTCGTCGGGTCGTAGGGAATGGCGATTGGCGGCTTCACCGCCGGATCAGCGGGTGGGTGCCAGTGCTCGCCCGGCGAATACGGTGGCCCGCCCTTCGGGTACTGCGGCACACTCTGGCTGCTCAACGTCGCGTTCGGATCGCCTTTCCAGAACAGGCCATCGTTCAGCGGGACGTACTGCTCGTCGCTTTCGCACATCTCGACGGTCGGTGCGCGCTTGCCCGGCTTGGTCTCGCAGGGAACGTTACGAACACCGCGGACGTTCATGTCGGAGTTCTGCGGGATACGGCAATACAACTCGCCGTTGGTGCGGTCGGGATAGTCCTCGCGCACCGGGATTCGCTGCTGCTGCACAGGCAGGAACCCGGCGTTGCATGGTGGCGGCGAGTTCAGGTTCAAGTTGAAGTCGAGATAGATACCTTTGTAGTCCATCTTGGCAACCCTGTCCGGCACGATGATCGACGACATCACCGCGGTCCCCTGCGGAAACAT
>DATAZN010000415.1:0-2065 GCA_036272035.1 Mycobacterium sp.
GGGCACGCAGTTCAAGGAGGGCGAGCGCCTGTGGTTGTCCTGGGCGATGGCCAACCGCGACCCCGCGGTGTTTCCCGACCCGAATCGATTGGACCTCGGCCGTAAGAACAACCGGCACTTCAGCTTCGGGCTCGGCATCCATCGCTGCATCGGCTCCAATGTCGCGCGGGTCGTGTTCAAGTCGATGCTCACGGCGGTGCTCAACCGGATGGCTGACTACCGCTGCGATATCAAGGGCACCGTGCACTATCAGACGATCGGGGTGATCCAGGGCATGCAGCACCTTCCGGCCAGCTTCACGCCCGGCAGGCGGCTGGGACCGGGGATCGACGAGACGCTGGAGAAGCTACAGCGGGTCTGCGACGAACAGGGGATCGCACGGCCGATCACCGAGTATAAGGAGGTCGCCGTCATCGGTGACTGACGCGTTTCGGTAAGAACCGCCCAGTTTCTCGGTTAGCCCAGTGATACACGCCGGTATTCGGCTGGGTGTCGAGCCCTCTGCCTAGACCGACAGGTCGCGGCGCAGCTTGGCTACGTGTCCGGTTGCCTTGACGTTGTACCGTGCTTCGGCGATCTTGCCCTTCTCGTCAACGACGAATGTCGAGCGGATCACACCCTGAACGGTCTTGCCGTACATCTTCTTTTCGCCGTAGGCGCCGTAGGCCGTCAGCACCTTGCGCTCGGGGTCAGACAGCAGCGGAAACGTCAGGCCTTCGGCATCACGGAACTTGGCCAGCTTCTCTGGCTTGTCGGGGGAGATGCCGACAACATCGAGGCCGGCGCCGTTGAGCTCGCCCAGGTTGTCGCGGAAGTCGCAGGCCTGCTTGGTGCATCCGGGTGTCGATGCCGCGGGGTAGAAGTAGATGATCACGCGATGGCCCTTGTAGTCGGCGAGCGAGACTTTCTTGCCGTCGGCGTCAGGAAGGGTGAAGGCGGGCGCTTGGTCGCCCGGCACAAGGCGTTCGGTGTCGGTCAAGGAGCTGCCTTTCTGTTCACCGGCAGGTGGGATGAGTACCGGCTGATCTAGGGTAGGTCGGCAGGCACCAACCTAGACCGAGCCTGGCCTGGGTTCGCCGACGACAGGGAGGACGAGAGTGGCGGAGCGGGATCCCGACACCATCAAGCAAGACATCGACAAGGCCCGCGACCAGCTCGCGTCGACCGTCGACTCGCTGGCTGTGCGCGCCAATCCCCGCCGACTCGCCGATGACGCCAAAGCCCGTGCGATCGGCTTCGTCAAGAAGCCCGCGGTAGTGATCTCGCTGGCCGGGATCGCAGCGCTTGCCGCCGCTTTGGCGGTGCGCCGAATCCGCAACAAGTAACAGCTCGCGAAGGATCGCTTCGAGCGAAAGTTGTGTTCGCTCTCGTACTGACTCAATCCATTCGTCGGCCATAGTCCGTTGGGCGGCAGCACTTGGCATCCCTGAGAGAGCTGGAGACTCGATGCCTAGCGCCGCGGGTCCTGATTCGACCGCGAAAATGGCCTAGTCAGGCCTCTGGCGCGCCCTATTCTTGGGAGGCCTTGGAAACTCGGGGGCCGGAAACGGCGGAGGGTCGGATGACGGTAGCGACTACGGGTCGCACATGTGGCACCGCGCCGCGCGAGGGCGCACGGTTTTGCGATTCTGCGGCTCCCTGATTGCACGGCAGCCGTCCTCGCACGTTGACCACCGGCTAGCGATGGTCTTTGAACTAAATCGGCGCCGCACCCGTGATACCAAAGGAAGGCTGGTCATGGAAGTTCCGGAAACCAACCGGACACTGGTCGCTGCTGCGTTCGCGCGGCTGTCTGCGGAGGATCGGGCAATGGTTCGACGCGCGTATTATCACGGCTGGACAACCGCACAAATCGGTGCCGACCTGGGCATCGCCGAAGGCGCCGTGAAATCGCGGCTGCATCACGCGCTGCGAGCACTGCAGCGAACGCTGCAGGAGATGGGAGTGACACCATGACCGCCGTTTCTGGGCAGGGAACACCCGTCCCTGGAGCGCGCGGACAAGACGGCGACAAGTACGCAGAGTGGGACGCGGCCTACGTGCTGGGGTCTTTGTCCGAGGCGGA
>DATAZN010000416.1:0-3159 GCA_036272035.1 Mycobacterium sp.
CGCTTCCCGATCACCTCGAGCGCGAATGCGACGTTCTCGAACACCGTCTTCTGTTGCAGCAGCCGGAAGTCCTGGAAGACGCAGCCGATCACCTGACGCAGCTTCGGGATGTGCCGTCCGGGCAGCGTGTTGACGTGGAACTTCGAAACCCGGACATCGCCTTTGGTTGGCGTCTCGGCCGCCAGCAGCAGCCGCATGAACGTCGACTTGCCCGAACCGGACGGGCCGATCAGGAAGACAAATTCACCCTTGTCGATCTTTACGTTGACGTTGTCCAGCGCTGGGCGCGCAGATGACTTGTACTGCTTGGTGACACGGTCGAGGGTGATCATCACGGGTCGCCAGTGTAACCGTGAACTTCAGGTGTCCGGATGACGCGGCGCGCTGAGAAGGCAGGACGCATCATCCGGGCAGGCCTGGCAGGCCTGGCAGGCCTGGCAGCCCGGGTGCAGGCGCCGGAACGGGGCCGGGCGGAGCAGGGGTGGGAGTCGTCGTACCAGGCCCGAACGGCGGCGGCAGCACAGGCAGCTGAATGAACGGCGGCGGCGTTGTCGTCGTAGGAGACGTGGTCGGCGGCGTCGTGGTCGGGACCGGGACCGTAGTGGTCGGCGTGTCGTACGTAGGCGGCTGCACCTGGGTGCGCGGCACCCAGGTGTAATTGGGGTCGGGAACATAGCCGGGGGGCACGACCTGCGGCGCCACCGGTGGAGGCGGGTGCGGCCGGTAGGTGTTGTAGGTCCACCAGGTGAGGAAAAACGCGGTGATCAACACCAGCGTCGACGTCCGGATCCGCCCGCCGAACATGTAGCCCGGCCAGTGCCGATCCGTGTCGCGGCGGTGATTTTCGAGAACGTTGAGTGTGAGCTTCATCAGCGCTGAACCGGATCGTGGGATTTTTCGTACTCTTCCTGTTCGGCCGCAGCAGCCTCGACACCCGGGCCGTCGACGACGCCGACCTTCGCATCAGCCGCGGTCACGATGCCCGAGCGGGCCAGCGCCCGGATAACCAGGACGCGTAGCTGACGACCGGCTTCGAACTGCTTACCGGGCAGTGTGCGAGCCACCATTCGCAGGGTGACGGTATCGACCTGAATGCTTTCCACACCCATCAAGGTGGGCGCATCCAACAACAACTGACCGAGGACAGGATTATCCAGGGCGCGCTCGCACTCCTGGCGCAACACCTCGCCGACCCGGTTGAGGTCGACGGAGGTCGAGACGGGGATGTCGATGACTGCGCGCGCCCAGTCCTTGGACTGGTTGACCGCCTGGACGATCTGGCCGTTCGGAATGGTCAACACCTCACCATTCGGGGAACGCAGCCTGGTCACCCGCAACGTCACATTCTCGACCGTGCCGCTCGCTTCGGTCGTCGACACCACGGTCAGTGTGACCAGGTCACCGAAGCCATATTGCTTCTCGACGATGATGAAGAACCCCGCCAACAGATCCCTGACCACCTGCTGAGCGCCAAAGCCGAGCGCGGCACCGATCACAGTCGCCGGCGCAACCCAGCCCCCGACGGAGAAGTTGAGGGCATCGGCGATCTGGACGATGCCCCAGATCGCGATCAGGACGATGGAGACCCACTGGATCACCGACGCCACCGCCTGCCGGTGCTTGGTCGCCTCCGACCGCACCAACGCATCGCTTTCGACGAAACTTTCATCGAGCTGCCGGGTTATCTGATCGGCGACCCAGGTGACAAACCGGACCGCCAATATCGCGACTATCACCAGCATGACCACCCGCAGACCGCGACTGACGATCCATTGGCCGATTTCCCCGTGCCAGAAGTCGTGCCAGCGCTGCGCGGCGCTTGTCGCTAGATACGTGGTTTTAGTCGTCATCTTTTCTGTTACGCCACCGGATTCCCGCTTCCAGGAATCCGTCGATGTCTCCGTCGAGAACGGCCGCCGGGTTGCCCACCTCGTACTCGGTACGCAGATCCTTGACCATCTGATACGGGTGCAGGACATAGGACCGCATCTGGTTACCCCAGGAGCTGCCGCCATCACCCTTTAATGCGTCGAGCTCGGCGCGTTCTTCTAAACGCTTGCGTTCCAACAACTTTGCCTGAAGGACCCGCATCGCCGCAACTTTGTTCTGCAGTTGCGACTTCTCGTTCTGGCAAGTCACGACGATACCCGTCGGGATGTGGGTTAAGCGAACCGCGGAGTCAGTGGTGTTCACCGACTGACCGCCCGGACCACTGGAGCGATACACGTCGACCCGCAGATCGCCCTCGGGAATCTCGATGTGATCCGTCGTCTCCACCACCGGCAGCACCTCGACTTCGGCGAACGACGTCTGCCGTCGGTTCTGGTTGTCGAACGGACTGATCCGCACCAACCGGTGGGTGCCCTGTTCGACCGACAGCGTGCCGTAGGCGTAGGGAGCGTGCACGGCGAAGGTGGCGCTCTTGATTCCGGCCTCTTCGGCATAAGACGTGTCGAACACCTCAACGGGATATTTGTGTTGCTCGGCCCAGCGGATGTACATCCGCATCAGCATCTCGGCCCAGTCGGCAGCATCCACACCGCCGGCGCCCGAGCGGATATTGAGCAGCGCTTCACGCTCGTCGTACTCGCCGGAGAGCAGCGTTCGCACTTCCATCGCCTCGATGTCGGCGTGCAGCGCCTTGAGTTCCACGTCGGCCTCGGCCTTGGCGTCGTCGGCGTTCTCTTCCTCGGCCAGTTCGTAGAGCACCGGCAGATCGTCGAGTCGTTGGCGTAGCCCTTCCACGCGCCGCAACTCCCCCTGAGTGTGGGAAAGCTCGCTGGTGACGCGTTGGGCGCGGGCCTGGTCGTCCCACAGATTGGGATCGGATGCATCGTGCTCGAGCTTCTCGATTCGGCTGCGTAGACCGTCGACGTCGAGCACCCGCTCCACAGTGGTCAGCGTGGCGTCGAGTGCCGCGATGTCAGCCTGACGGTCGGGGTCCACGCCTGATCACGTTACCGGCGGCCCGACGCCCGGCGACGATGCGGCCCGCGGGGCAGGGATAGCCGGCGACTAGCCACGGGCCGGCGGGGCGGGCGTTTAGCATCGGGGATTATGCGTCCCTACCACGTAGCGATCGTCGGCTCAGGTCCATCCGGATTCTTCGCCGCCGCCTCGTTGCTCAAAGCCGCCGACTCCGACGACCAACTCGACGTC
>DATAZN010000417.1:0-17068 GCA_036272035.1 Mycobacterium sp.
GAACAACCTGTTATTTTTTGAGTACTTCCACGGCGATAACGGCGCGGGCCTGGGCGCATCTCATCAGACCGGATGGACCGGGCTGGTGGCCGACGTGATCCGCCGCCGGCACCGCGCCTACCCGGCGGTATCGGAGGTCATCCAGCGGCTCGTGGAGGGTGAGGAGACCTGATGAGCCCGAAAATTCTGCCGGCGTGCGCCGACCCGCTGGGTGCCACAGCCAACGCCGACGGTACGAATTTCGCAGTCTCGTCTGGCGGTGACGAAGTCACCCTGTGCCTGTTCGACCCCGATGGGGCCGGATGATCCCGTACTCCGATGGTGTTGCGTCCCGCCGGTTCCCGGTCGTCAATGTCGCGCTGATCGTCGCGAACTTCGCGGTCTTTCTGTTCTACGAGCTGCCGAACGGGGATGCGGCGGTTTATCAGGCATCGTTCTATCCGTGTGATGTCGATAACGCCTGCCACCTGGGCGTACCTTGGGGCATTGGCTGGATCACAGCGATGTTTATGCATGCCGGTTGGGATCACATCCTCGGCAACATGTTGTTCCTGGCGATCTTCGGCAAGAACGTGGAGGACGCTTTCGGGCGGCTCGGATACTTGGTCTTCTACTTCACTGGCGGATTCGCCGCGACGATGCTGCAAACTGCGATGACCCTACTCTTCGGCACGGCGTCCGACGCGCAGATACCAAGCCTGGGCGCCAGCGGCGCCATCGCCGCCGTGCTGGGCGCCTATATCGTGCTCTATCCCGACTCACGCATCCTTACGTTCGTGGGGTGGTTCCCGATCAGGATCCCGGCGTGGATCTTCCTCGGTGGCTGGTTTCTGTACCAGTTCTTCGAGGGCAACCACGCGCTGGTCCATCCAGACAACACAGGTGGCAGTGGTGTCGCGTTCTTCGCCCATGTCGGTGGATTCGTCTTCGGTGCGGTAGTGGCCAGAGTTCTCGTCAGCATCGGCCGAATTCCGGTCAAGGAGGTGCGACCGGACGCAACGTAGGTCAATTAATGATCGTGATGGCCGAAATTGCCATTGTGGTGGTGGGGCGTCGTGTGCGCCGGTGGACTGTCGTGATGCGAGCGGCTTCCGATTGATACCCGGATCGAGGGCGGAAACGTGCGCATCTACATCCCAGTGGTCTTGATGCGGCTGATCTTCGTCGTTGCCCAGCGTCTTGCCGTACCTGTTTCGCCGGCGACCTTTCGGCTAATGAAAACAGCGGGAGCAGTTGGCGCTTGGCAGTGTATTTGTCGCACAGAGACCGCTCTGACATATGGTCCCACAAATACATTGCCCGACTCTGCAGGATTTCGACCAATGTATCTATCGTAGAACGACACCGTCTGACAGTCTGACGACATGAGCGATGACGCGGACTATTACCGAGCTGATGTACGGGGCCTCAATCCCGGAGACCCGACTACCCGCACACTGGACCCGCTCGATGGCAAGGAATACACATACGCGACAACCCGGCTTGACGTAGCGCGTGGGATCGCCGCCAGACATGCCGATTTCTGCGTTTACGGCGTCACACTCGATGAGCCCCTTGAAGCAGACCCCGACGCTGCGCAGGACAACCTCGGTGAGTTTTTTGTCCGATCTCCGTGGGGCGCAGTCGTGCATGTCGTGGATGAAAACGAAACGTAACGACCGTCGTTGAAGCAGCTAGCAAGGATGGATTGCCATATCGGAGGTCATCCGGCGGCTCGGGGAGGGTGAGGAGACCTGATGAGCCCGAAAATTCTGCCGGGGTGCGCCGACCCGCTGGGCGCCACACCCACCGCCGACGGTACGAATTTCGCAGTCTCGTCTGGCGGTGACGAAGTTGCCCTGTGCCTGTTCGACGCCGATGGCGTCGAGACACGGCTGGTGCTGCCCGAACGTGACGGTGACACACGACACGGCTTTGTGCCCGGCGTAATACCCGGGCAGGCCTACGGTTTTCGGGTCAGCGGACCGTACGATCCAGCCCGCGGCTTGCGCTACAACCCAACTAAGCTGCTGCTCGACCCCTACGCCAGAGCGATCCACGGCGAGGTGGGGTTTGGGCTCGAAGTCCTTGGCCATGCAACCGATAATCCAATGGCTCCCAGCCCGCTGGACTCGGCCACTCACGTGCCGCGCAGCCTGGTGATAGCCACGCCACCACCGGCCGTGTCCGGGCCGCGTCACGCGCTGGCTGACACGATCATCTACGAACTGCACGTGCGGGGGTTCACCGCTACCCATCCCGACGTACCAGAGAATTTGCGCGGTACCTATGCCGGGCTGGCTCATCCAGCCGCGTTGCAGCATCTGATCGATCTGGGGGTGACTGCGGTCGAGCTGCTGCCGGTGCACCACAATGTGCCCGAGTCGTTCTTGCCGCAGCGCGGCCTCACCAACTATTGGGGCTACAACACCATCGGGTTCTTCGCCCCCCATGCCGGATACTCTGCGGCGGTGCGCGCCGGGCAGCCCGGTGGTCAGGTCGAGGAGTTCCGCACCACGGTTGACACCCTGCACGCCGCCGGGTTGGAGGTGCTGCTCGACGTGGTGCTCAACCACACCGCTGAAGCGGGATCCGACGGCCCCACGCTATGCCACCGGGGACTAGACAACGCGGCCTACTACCGCCTCGACCCGGCCGACCCAGCCCGCTACCTTGACACCACAGGGTGTGGCAATTCGGTCAACACGGGCCACCCGGTTGCGCTGCGCATGATCATGGACTCGCTGCGGTATTGGGTCACCACAATGGGCGTCGACGGTTTTCGCTTTGACTTGGCGCCCACCCTTGGTCGCCAAGAGGGCGGCTTCGACCCATTCTCAGCGTTTTTCGATCTCGTCAGCCAGGATCCGATCGTTTCGCGGGTGAAGCTGATCGCCGAACCGTGGGATGTCGGCCGATTCGACAGCTACGACGTGGGCCGGTTCCCGGCGCTGTGGAGCGAATGGAACGGGCGCTTCCGCGACACCGTCCGGGACTGGTGGCGCAGCCACGACGGACTGCTGGGAGACTTCGCGTCGCGGCTATGTGCTTCCGCCGACATCTACGGCGACCCAGCCGAGGGGCGCAAGCCCAGCGCGTCGGTCAACTTCATCACCGTGCATGACGGATTCACCCTCGCCGATCTCGTGTCCTACAACGGAAAGCACAACGAGGCGAACAGCGAAAACAACCGCGACGGCACCGACGACAATCGGTCCTGGAACTGCGGGGTGGAGGGTCCAACCACCGACCCCGACGTGCTAGCGCTGCGGGCGCGCCAGAAACGTGCTCTGCTGCTGACACTGCTGCTGTCGGCGGGGGTGCCGCTGCTGCTGGGCGGCGATGAGCTCGGCCGCACCCAGCAAGGCAACAACAACGGTTACTGTCAAGACAACGAGATCACCTGGTTCAACTGGTCAACGGTCGATCACGAACTCCTGGATTTCACAAAGGATCTCGTCGCGCTGCGCCGTCGGCACCCGGTGTTCCGCAGGCGCCGCTTCCTCGCCGGCCCTGCGGCCGCGGACCTACGCTGGTTCACCCCGACCGGCACTGAAATGATCGACCAGAATTGGACCGACCCCGAAGCTCGCGCCGTCGCGGTATTGGTCGACGGCGCAACTGATCCAGACATGGCGCCAGACGGCACACCACTGGTCGACGACGACTTCCTCGTCTTCGTCAACGCATGGTGGGAGCCGCTGGCCTTCCAGATACCGGCGGATGTCGCGGCCCAGCGCTGGGACATCGTCTGCGACAGCTTCGACCCGACGCACACGGGCACCGTAGCGAGGCCCGTGGATGTGGGACCGCGCTCGACGGTCGTGCTCGGCTCGACAGCCTCCGCCGGAGAAGACTGACCGTCTGCGACTTACGTTGCACGCCAACGAATGAGGTCAACTGCAGAGCTCCCCGGGCGGCGGAGACAGCTGTTTAAGTTGCTCGCCTGTACTCGCGTGCACGTGGTCTCGAAGCTTGCCTTCCGCCGGGTCGCGATTATGACGGCAAAGGATCATCCCCGGACATAACCTTCGACTGATTATCGTGTCGGGCTGAACAGTGACCAAACGCCCAGGGAGACGGACGATTTGACTATAGGGCGCAGAATCCGCCCGCAGCGATCAAAGGGGTCGGAATGATGATCTGCGTCTTCGTCGATGGCGTGCCGGCGCCGCTGACAGCCTATCTGCAGGTCGTGGCCGAGAGTCTCGTCGATGTCGTCCATTCCCTGATGTGCCCCTGCGCGGGAATCGGTTCGTTGAAAGCACCGATCATGGCGCGGCGGGCCGACCCTGTGGAGACTGCGCGCCATTGCGCATAGCGCCGACGGTCGCCTGCGGCGGCTCGACAGCATTATGCTGTTGTGGTACTTAATCTTTCAGGCGGAAGCACGGTGAGAACACGAGTCACGAACATTTCGAACGCTTCCATGAAATCGCCTAAGAACTGCTCGGTCGATTTGGCGGTCACTTCCCCCACTTCGGTGATCAGGTCGGGAGTGAACTGGATGTATGCCTCCGGCGCCCCCATCACAGGCGAATTGCAGAAGCTCAGCGCACTCCGCACACTCTGCTGCGCGATGGCGGTCCCGATCTTGCCCGGGGAGGCACCGATCACCGCAGACGGCTTATCCGCGAATGAATTCGTCCCGTATGGGCGGCTGGCAAAGTCGATAGCGTTCTTCAGGCAGCCGGGGACGCCCCGGTTGTACTCGGGGGTTACAAACAGCACCGCATCCACTCCGGCGATCGCGTCCTTGAGCGCCCGACCCGCCGGCGGAAAATCGGTGTCCAAGTCGCGGTTGTACAACGGAAGATCCCGTATCGGAATCTCCACAAAGTCCAGATTCGTTGGCGCCAACCGGATGAGCGCCCGGGCGAGCCTACGATTGATTGACTCGGTTGAAAGGCTGCCCACAATATAGCCAACCCTATAGTCGCTCATACCTTTAACCCACTTCCACTCCGTCTGCATGACTAGCTCGAGTCTTCCGGAGGCCGCCGCCGGTTGTCGACGTCGACGCGCACAAGGCCGGTGGCCTTCGGCAGTGTCGGTGAACAACGACACGATCTCACCCGAACGTCGGCGGACGTCGTAGGCCGATGCAGGCTTGCGGCGTATCGTGCGGGCATAGGCTGGCCAATCGGATTCACCGATATTATGGGCTGCCCCAACGGCGTCAACCCGTCTAAGGCCAAGCCGAAAACATCAGCCGGAACTTCCCCATCCGTATGTCGTCGCCGTTGGTCAGCACAGCCGAATGGATCGACTCCCCATTGACGTACGTGCCGTTGAGACTGCCCACATCGACGATCCGGAAATTCGCCTCTTTTGCAGCGAAATTCGGCATGGCGATGGCTGACGCTTGTGTCGTCGGCGACGATGTTATCGTCGGGATGGCGGCCTGCTGATGTGACCGGCTGATCCAGCCGAAATTGGGAGCCGGCGTTGGGGCCGCGTCTAACAATGAGCACGGCGGACCCGGACACCGTGTCTTGAGGTTCACCCGTGCTGTTAAGCAAGTTCGTCATGCGGTAGCGCGGTAATTGCCCGCTCCGTCACCGCCGCGTAGCATGTGGCGACCAGCATGGCCAGCCGATTCTCGATCCAGCGCCTCACGGTTATCTCCTTCTCTCACCTTGTTTGTGGTGCCATAGCCACGTATGGCACCGTGCCGTTGGTTAGGTAATTGCCTCGGCGCGATCAGGTCCCTGCTCCGTGAGTGGCGCAGTCGCACCGTTCGCTCGCAGCTTGAGAAGTCCGATTATCACTTCGTTCTCTTTCTGGGCGAGCTCGTCAACGGAGCGTCCTGCGGCTTCGCGCATCACACCGTCAGTGATGGTTTGCTTGAGTTCAGGAGTAACTCGGGGATTTCCGAGAGTCTTCATCATTGCCGCAAGCGGGTCCATGAGTTGCTCCATGAAGTGTTTGATGCCTTCGGCTCCCCCGCCTAAATGCCATTGCAGGCTTTGGCCCATCACACCCCAACGAAGTCCGGGTCCGTAGCTAACAGCGGCGTCGGTTTCCTCGACGCTCAGCACACCTTGCTCAATGAGATAGAGCATCTCTCGGTAAAGTGCGGCCTGTAGCCGGTTGGCCACGTGTCCGGGCAGTTCCTTGCGCAAATGGATGGGCTTCTTGCCGATCGAGGCGTAGAAACGCATCGCCTGCCGGATCGCTTCGGGCGATGTCCGGGTGCCGCCCACCACTTCCACGAGTGGAACGATGTGGGGCGGATTGAACGGGTGGCCGACGATGACCCGCTCGGGGTGCTTGCAAGCCGATTGCATCACGCTTGGCGTTATCCCCGACGAACTCGAGGCGATGATGGAATCGACGGGCGTTGCTTCATCCATGCTCGCGAACAGCTTCACCTTGAAGTCAGATCGCTCGGGCCCGTTTTCCTGAACGAAGTCGGCCGTCGCGAGCGCCTGCCCCAAGTCTTTGGTGAAGGTCAAGCGGTCGCGGGATGCCCCCGGGGACAGTCCGATTTCTTCGAGTTGTTCCCAGGCCTCGTTGACATATTTGCGCAAATTGGCCTCAGCAAGTGGAGCCGGGTCGGTCGCGACGACGTCTAGCCCACGCGCCAAATACTGTGCCGCCCAACTGGCGCCGATCACTCCTGTACCGATCACTGCAACACGATGGATGGGTTTGTCGAATGGCATGATGACGTCTCCGTTCAGGAAATTTCGCAATATGCGATGCCGGTGAGGTTGCCTTGAGCGACAAGCAGGACCTTCTTGTCCGACCCGTCGAGCTTGGCCGAAAGGACGTCGCCGCCGAAGTCGGTGACAAACATTCGGTCGGCGTTCAGATCCAGGGCGATGCCGATTCCTTCCATCAAATGGGTAAACACGATCTCGGGATCGGGGCGGCCTGTCGCATCAGAATCCATCGGCGCGCGATTCACCGTGTTGCCGCGCGGCGGATCGCCCCGGTCGGTCCAATACACGACGCGGTTGTTGGGATCGAGCTCCAGATCGATCGGCTCGGGAAGCCCGTCATAGAGAAGTTCGACATCGACGCGATTAGACGCCGTCTGTCCGGTGGGAATTTCGATGCCGGCGCGGAAAATGCGGCCTTCGCCGGCGTTGTCGGGACCTTTTGTGTCCAGTACACCTTGCCGCCGTCGACATCGATCGCCACGCCCACACACCAATTCGTAGGATCGGGACCGGGTCGCGGGTCACCCTTGCTGCTGTCCACGAGGGTCTCGATGTTCGAGCCATCGAGATTGGCGCGCATCAGGCGCATGCCCTCGCGGTCACACCAGTACAGCTTTCCGCTCTCCTTTTCGAGCTGTATTTGCTTGGGAGTGAATGTGCCACCCTGGGGAACGATCGTCTTGCGATTCTGCCCGTCGAAGTCAGCTCGCTCGATAGAGCCGTCGTTGGCACTGGGGTCTCCCATGTTGGTTCAGTAAATGTGTCCCGCCGTGACATCGACCGCGATGCCATCCGGGTATCTGCACTCGGTGACGAGGATCTTGCGATCAGCGCCATCCGGATCCAGTGAGACCACACAGTCATCGCTTAGGTCGAGAAGGAACAGGCGGCCCACTGTGGCGTTGTCGCCGGACACACGTTGGGGTTCATGCATTCGCGAACTGACCATGTGTCTCTACTCCAAGTCATCAGTTGGGATACGAACGGGATGCCAGATTCACTGCTGCGGGAAGTAATTCCATCGTTGAGCGAGCCGCCGACGTCGTCGATGTGACTGTTGACAGCGATCGGCAGCGACGGTTGTCCGGAGTGACATTGCCCCAACGAATTTGGCAAACGGCAATGGCTGATGCACCGATTTGATAGCGGCGTAATTTGGCCGACCCTTCCATCGTTGACCGCATCGGCACCGATGTCGATGTGCACGCGTTCCTGATCGTCCCGGCCAGGACGTTCGAGGACCTGCGCATCGGTCAGGTGTTCATCAGCTTCCTTGAGCTGTCCTGCACCTTCCTGGCCGAGGTCCACTCCGGGGACACCTTGTATCCGGCCCTCACAATCATCGGCCTGGAGTCGCACGGCGACGACGGCATCGTGGTCACAGCGGTCACCGTCCACAACCAGCGCGGGCAACTCGTGCTGTCGGGCCAGCACAAGTACCTGCTGCGGCGGCAGCGGGTCGAACAAAATGGCGATGGCTGGAGAACACCAGTCGCTACCGTTCGGTCGCGCAGGACGGACCTTGCCGATCTCAACCCAGGAGGAGCCACTTTCCGATGAATCCCAACGCGCACCAGCCCCGCAGCTTGGCCGTGATCACGGGAGCCACCGGGGGCGTCGGCCTGGAGATCGCCAAGGGTCTTGCCCGGGCCGGTTACGGCATTATTGTTGGCGCGCGCAGCGGGGCGCGCGGAGCCGAAGCGGTGACGGCAATCCGCAGCGTGGCAACGCATCCCGCTTCGATCCGACAAAGCCCCCTAGACCTCGCATCGCTAGCCAGTGTCGCCGCTTTCGCGTCAGCGTTGCCCGACGCCCCCATCGATCGGCTCGTCCTCAACGCCGGCGTCATGCTCACGAACCGCAAGGAGACCGAAGACGGCTTCGAGATGATGTTCGGCACCAACGTCCTCGGTCATTTCGCCCTGGTCTCACATGTCCTCGACCGAGTACTCGCCGCCCATGCGCCCCGGGTCGTCACCCAGTCGTCGGAAAGCCACCGTGCCGGTCACCTCAACCTTCAGGACCTACAACACACCGCCGATTTCTCGCCCCTGGTCGCCTACAACGACTCCAAACAAGCACAACACATACTGGCCGTAGAACTGGACCGCCGATACCCGCACGCCGGCAGCGTCGTCTGCCAGCCCGGCTGGGTTAAGTCCGATCTCGGCCGCGACATGTCTAATGCCAACCTGTTTCAGCGCGGCGCGTACACGATTGGCAACCTCATCATCGGCCAAACCCCCGCCGAAGGGGCACGCTCGGCACTCAAGGCCGCGCTTGACGGCGTTGTCCCAAGTGCATCTAGCGGCTCCTACATCACTCCTGGCAAGTTCCACCATCTGCGCGGCGAGCCCATCGTGGCCGAGGCCTCGCCGCTGGTCTTCGACGCTGCGATCGCCGAAAAACTATGGCAATACGCCTCCGAGGTCACCACGCAACACAGCCGATGAACTCAACGATGTTGGCCGGCAAGTGGTTCAGCATGACTCATCTCATATGTCGTCGTTATGGGCGCGGCTGGCCGTGGCGAGCCGACGCACCGCGGTGCCGGCGATGTGCGGAGCGCCGCGGGTTTGACGTGCAATCTGTAGATGCGAAATGTGTTGTATCGACGGCAATCCGAAGACAGACAACCTCCTGCCGACGCTGTCCGGGTTAGCCCATTGTGTTCGCCGCTACACCGCTCGCACGGCCACGTTGTGTCACACCACAGCGACGGCCGCGCGCGCCGGCATCAGGACGGACTTATTTGGTAGCCGTGGAGGCGTCGGGACGAAACTGCCGGCTGGAGACACCTTTGTATGCGCAGAGCATTCGCCGGTGGGCGGCCGCCCACGCCGCAGCGACTGCCCCGTAATGGCCGTCGTGGCCGGCGTCCCGCGACATGTGTTGCCTCTGTTCGACGCGGGAGCGATCCGCGTGGTCGTTGACACGGTCGTCCCGCTGCACGCCTACCTCGTAGACCGGGTTCATGGGGTCCAGCGAGAGCTGTTGCGTTTGAACGTTGTTCGCGAACGCAGCGTCAGGTCGGTCAAACTGAGGCGCATGGCGTGTAGAGCGTAGTGAAGCTGGGACTTCACGAGAGGCTCCGTGACATTCAGATCGGCAGCGATTTCGGCCGTCGTCCATCCCAAGTGATGGGCCTTTCGAATCAGCTCACGGTGGGACGGGTGCAACTGATTCCAGGCTTCGCTGAGTAGTTCAGGATCCAATAGCTTGTCGTCCATCGCGTCGGCTCAGGTACCGGTCGCGGTCGGCCTGCGCTGGGTTGTCAAGCGCGTAGAGAGCCTTTGTGGCACACCTTTGCTCGTGCTCAGTGATCACGCGGAAGTCGATGCCCGAGCTTTTGCATGAAGTTCGGCGCAACGATCGAGCAGGTGGTCGACTACGCTCATCCAGCCGCAGATGGCGGCGTAATCACCGTCGCGGCGGGCGCGTTTGACCTCCTGGTAAGCATCGAAGATTCGCTGCTCGAGCGCGTGATCAGGTGCCGTGATCGGCCGGGCGTGGCGCGGGGATGACAAGGCCACGTGGTCACCGCCTCTCGGTATCGGACGTGTCCGATCGCTTGGCGCTCGGATCGGGTTCCGCCTCCGATGAGCTCCTACGATCACTTCCGGGACTATCCGCCCCGTTCTGCCATCGTCGCGCCTCCCTACTCGGCCTACATTGTTTCGGGTGACACGATCTTCGAGCAGGGATTAGTGGCGGCGCCAACCGCAACGGTGAGACCAGCCCACGTCCACCCGGTTCGTCGTATCGCAACCGGGTGGCCACGGCACAACACCGAACCACATTCTTGTGCGACGCAAGCCACCCGTTCCGAGAATCTAGCCAGCTGGGGCCGGCCGCGGCGCGGATGCGTGGCGCGAGGGTGAGCTGCGCGCTCGTCATGTCCGTCGCAACACAGTCCCGGCAACGATGTTGTCTCGGAGGATAGCGCCGTGGATTCGGCCGAAAGCAAGGATAAATTCGTATAGCCTGCACGACTTTTCGCACGAAGGTGCAAGGCAACCGTACCCGTATCGCCACGCCGAGCGGAGAACCCACCATGGTCGACACCGCGCCCGACGCCGTATATGGGACCCGCCTGCGGCACCGCGTCGCTGCCGTCTGCTCAGGTTTCGGCGGGCTGACCGCGACCAGGGCTCTCAAGCATGCGCAGGTGAACATCACCGACGCCGTGGTTTTTCTGGTGCGCATCACTGCGCAAGGCACGTCGTACATTGTCAATCAGACGCCGCTATGGCTTCAGGGCATCCCAGCGATCGCAGGCCTCGCGGCCGCCGTCGGCGCGATCATCGGGCTGCATGTCACGAGAACGCCTCGGCGCGGCGGCGCAAGTAGCCGAACGGCGCATTGTGTTCAGCCGGCGACGTCGGCACGCAGGTCGCCCAGCGTCGGTACCGAAACCACCGTGACCGCACCTGACCAATAGTCGCCCACATAAATACGCTGCCCGTCTGGGCTGACCACCACCGCGTCGGGATAGCCGGGCACGTCGACGGTCGTCACGACAGAATTAGTGATCGTGTCGACAACCGAGAGCGTGCTATCACCGAAATTGGTTACGTAAGCGCGCTTTCCGTCAGGGCTGAGCTGCATACCCCTCGGCAGATCTCCGGCATCAATGTCGTTCGCGTCATTGGTTGTCGTGTCGATCAGCGTGAGTGAATGCACATTGCGCACATAGGCGTGCCCGCTGTCCGGAGTGAACACCACAGCCAACGGAGCGTCAGCCAGCGCGACCACCATGGTGCTGTCTGTCGCCAGGTTGATCGCGGACACCGAACACGTGTCGTAATGGGTGATGTAGAGGTAAGAGCCGTCCGGACTTGTGGTTACAGTTTCCGGACTGGCGCCGATAGCAATGGTTTTGACAACGGCGTGGCTCGCGGTGTCGACGATGGTGAGCCGGCCCGCGGGATATTGGCGGTAGGCGCGCCGGTTGCATGAGACCGCGTACAGACGGCCGCCATCCGGGCTTATCGTCAACGCGGCGACGTCATGGACGGGCACCGTGGCAATGGTTGTCGCGCAAGCGATATCGATCACGGATATCGCGCGGCTGGCCTCACTATCGGTAACCTGATTGTGGTCCGCGTAGAGGTGGCGTCCGTCCGGACTGACCACCACGCCCGAACCGCTTCCATCCCGGACCGTTCGCGCAACGTGCTCGCGGGTATCGATGACCAACACCGACCCGTCATAGCCGATAGCAAATAGCTGCTGACCGCCGGCATCCATCACCAGACTTTCCACAGGCCCGGCGACGGGAATCCTCGCCACGATGTGCTGCCGGTCATTGATGACCATGACCGCATCGCACCGGGCAACATAGACGTGCTCGCCGTCAGGGCTTACGGCGATGTCGTGCACGCGGCCGCCGACCGGGATCGTCGCGATGGCCGTTTCCGCCGGCATCAGATTGCGCATATGTACATCGGCATGCCTGCGTCACCCCAAATCTTCGCCCTGGTAACACGATCGCGGAAACTGTGGAGCCCGTCGATGTCCAGGCGACAACGGCCAGCCCTGTCGTTGGTGCCAGATCACAACGGCCGCCACCACTGGGACTCGACCGTGCGCCACGACGCCGGCGTGGTTGCGACGTTGTCATCGCACACATCGCAATCGGGGCCGATCGCGACGACACTCGCGGGTGCAAGCCTGGCGCAGCATGATTGACCAATGAGAGGAGTCGGCGTGAGCGACACTCTCGGATACAACCGCCGAAGTCCCGCCGCGGCGGAGGTATGGTGATCGTCATCGTCAACGGCCGGCGTGTGTGGGTTGGCGGTAACGTCACGGTCGCGCTGTTGCTTCGATCGCTCGGCTACGCCGCCCACGGGGTCGCCGTGGCGTTGAACCGAACCTTGGTTCCCCGGTCCGCTTGGCAGACAAAGCTTTTCGACGGGGCACGACTCGATGTGCTCACGGCTGTGGACGGCACGCACCCTAAAAACATCTGACTGCGGCTACATGAGACGCCGGTGCACTTCGAAAGCCAAGCATAACTCGGCTACATCACGCGGCCGGGTCAGGGAACGGCCGGTGCGCTGCTCGATGCGGTGCATCCGGTAGCGAACGGTATTGGCGTGACAGAACAGCATCTCCCCGGCGGCGCGCATCGACCCATCATGGTCCAGCCAGACTCGAAAGGTCTCAAACAGGATCTCTCGCTCTTCGTCGGCAAGGTCGGCGAAACACTGCATCACGGGGCTTGCGATGTCGACCATCACGTCGGGTGCGCTGACCGCGGCGGTGGCCAGGATTGAGCCGTCAAACACCGATACCGGCAAGCCAGGGTCTCCCCGGCCGCGCAGCGTCACCCGGGCCTGATGGAGCGCCCGCGGGGTGTCGCGCAGATCGCCGAAGCGGGCGCTGACACCCACCCGGCCGATGGCCACCCGCGCCACTAAGGCCAGCACCGC
This sequence comes from Mycobacterium sp., assembly GCA_036272035.1. Lineage (GTDB taxonomy): Bacteria > Actinomycetota > Actinomycetes > Mycobacteriales > Mycobacteriaceae > Mycobacterium. The sequence goes on from DATAZN010000417.1 coordinate 13,085, forward strand.
AGCCGGGTACCGGTCGGTGTTGACGTGCACAATCCCGACCTGCACGTCGGGTAGCCTTCGCCACGCGGAGGAGACATCGAGACTGCGGAGCTTCGACGCGATATCTGGCAACGCATCCGCCCCGGACCCGGCGGCGTCAGCGGCAATCACCACGAACGGACCGGTGGCCGGCAGCCGAAGATAGTCGGCGACCTCCCAGAGGCTGCACAGCTCTAACAGTCGGCCATGGAGCAGCGCGTCGATGAGCCTGGACCGCTCCGTTTCGTCGCCCACCACCAGCCGGGTCTGCTCCTGTCGGTACCCGGCGGCCATTGCATCGGTGAACAGGTCCTGAGCTGCCAGTAACTCGCCAGTCAACGTACGCAACCCGTCGCCATTCAAACAGCATCGTGTTGCGGCCTCGACGGCTATCGCCTCCCACACTCGCCGGAAACCGACCCGATAGGCCTCCATCACCGACGACAGCGGTACCCCGTCACGCGCACGCTCGACCCCCAGCCGGGTGGCCGCGGTGACGTTGAAATCGCCACCGGTGGCGATCGCACCGAAGATGGCTCGCATGTTGGCCGCGCAGCCCGCAACTACCACGTCGAACGGCACCGCCACGGTCGCGCCGTAAGGACGTACCTCGCGGATGATTGCGCGGGCAAGCAGAATCGACACTTCGTCGGTTCGCCGATACACCGCGTCTGCGACGTCAGCGACATGTTGGACCCCAATGTCGCTTTTCATAGTGGGCACATTAGGTGCCGACCGCCACCTGGCAGTTGTTCACAGGAGACGAAGTTTGCCGTCGTTGTTGTTGTCGAGAGTGGCAAGTGCAACGGCGACCCTGGTCGGGGCCAAGGGCTTCGTACCGGCCAGGACACCCGGATAGCCGCCCTACGATTGTTGGAAGTTTTGTCGGATTTCAAAGGCCAGGCACAGTTCGGCAAGTTTCGCCGAAATGCTCGCGTACCCGCTCGGGAAACGGCATTTCGCCAACGCGTTGTCGAGCCATCAGCCTTACCGAGACAGCCGGAATTCAGAGGTAGGAGAACTGATTTGGGCCCCCTCGACCCTATCCCCGATACCTCGCTCCCGTGAGCGAGGTCGCCGGTGGTCGGGCCCCCTATCGGCGAATCAGCATCCGGTCGTTCGGATTCCGCGCCGGCTACGTTCGGCGGTTGACGATCGGTCGGAGACTGGTCAGGTCCAACCCCAAACGCGTTGGATCCACTTATGGTCGGTTTCATGCCCACCGTCGCGGACAACTATGACCGGAATGTGCGCGGACCGAACGACCATGGAAGTAACGGAGCCCAAGTGCATTCCGGCGTACCCGCCGCGGCCACCGCGTCCCAGGACTACGAGCTGGGCATTGCGTGATTCATCGATCAACCAACGGTCCGGCACGTCACAGACGAGTCGCGTTTGCACCTGCACGTCTGGGTAGCATTCTCGCCAACCGGCCAGTCGCTCACTTAGCAGCTCTGCGGCTTTGTCGCGATAGGTTCTCAAGTCCATGCCGAGGATCGGAAAAACTCCCACATCGCTCCAAGCCAGCAGCGCCAGCAGTGGTACACCGCGCCGCGAAGCTTGATCGAAGGCTACCGCAGCAGCTCCTTCCGATGCTGTTGAGCCGTCGATACCGACAAGGACCGGTGCGTCACCGATCTCATGCTGTGCCGATTCTGGATCAGGAACGACTGTCACCGCGCAGTTCGCATGGTGGAGCAGCCCCGCGATGACCGGGCCAAGCATCCGCCGGCCGAACGCGCGCCGGCTGCTGCCGACCACGAGCATCTGCGCATCGTTTGATGCCTCGACAAGCGTCGGCACCACGCCGGCGTACTGCCGCTGGGTGTGGATGTCCGGCCGCTTCTCACCGGCCAGTTGCTCGACGATTCGTCCTGCCTCCTTGAGGATCTGACGCGCGCGGAGTTCCTCTTCCGGTGTAATGGTGTGGTTCGGGGCCATCGCCGAGCTGGCCAGCGTCGGAGCGACGATGTTGATGAGTTTGATTGGCGCCACACGTATTATGGCCTCACGTGCCGCCCAGCGGACAGCCGCACCAGATGCGGCTGATCCGTCGACACCGACGACTATGTTGGACCGCGCGACTGGCATGAAAACTGCGTCCTCCCGTTAGACGCCGAGGGATCTCACGCCGCCATCGGCTCAGCGACTGGGTCGAGCGTTCGACGTACCTTCTTGGCATCCTTGCGGATCCGAAACGCCTGCACGATTTGCAACAACCCGATCAGGACTAGCCACATACCGTTAACGATGTCGAGCACGACGATGGAATCAAACGGCCAAGCAAGCACAACGCACCCGGCGATCATGGATATGACGCCAACAACGATGTACCAGGACCGGCCGGGCAACGCCGGTAGGCTGCCGGCGACCGAAACCTCGGAAACGCCCAGGAAGATGAAGCCAACTCCGATCCACAGCGACAGCAGTAAGACCGCGTAGCCTTCGCCGAAGTGCCGGAAGGAAAAAATGGCCATGACTACCGACAGCGCGCCAGCGATGAACCACATGACCCGTGCGGGCGCCGACCTTGGCAAGGTGAACGCCATATACACCTCAGTGAATCCGCTCACTAGCAGGTAGACGCCGAATAGGACTGAAGCGACAAGGATCGACGGGCCGGGCCACGCCAGCAGCACGCCGCCTAAAATCGCAGCCAGCGCGCCGGCGACCAGCTTCCCGTTCCACTGCTGTTTAGCCAAAATGCCATTCATGGTGGCGCTCCTTACATCATCGATATATTTCCGCACCTTGACCGCCCGCTGTCGTTGCAGGCCAATGGGTTTCGATGCCGGCCATGCGCCTTTCGTCAACTCCTCAATCGTTAAATGAGCCGACACTGGTGTCGATGTGCACGCTTACAACATGCCCGGGTGTGCGTTGTGATGGTCGACAGCGCCCGGCACTCCGGCGTCCGTGCGGTTTGCCACGCACTAGTCGGCAGCACGGCCGGCCCAACAGCGAAGGATCACGCAGATCGGTTAGATGAGCCGGCGATGGATCTCGAACGCCAAACACAGTTCTGCGACATCCCTTGGGCGCGATAGCGTTAGTCCGGTCCGTTTCTCAATCCGGCGCAAGCGGTAGCGCACGGTGTTGGGATGACAACACAGTCGCTCAGCGGCGTCGCCCACCGAGGCCTCAGTTTCCTGCCACACCCGAAACGTTTCGAACAGAATCTCGCGCTCTTCGTCGGGAAGGTCGCTAAAACAAGCCAACGTGATGCCGGCCGATTTGACCATCACCTCCGGGGCGGCGAGCGCTGCGGTAGCCAGGATCGTTCCGTCGAATACCGCGACTGTGGAGGCGCCGGGCCGGCCCCGCAGTGTCACTTTGGCGAAGTGCAGAGCCTGCGGTGCCCCGCGCAGATCGTTGAATTGCGCGCTTACCCCGACGCGGCCGACCGCCGTCCGAGACACCAAAGCGACAACCCTGTCGAGTTGCCGCTCGGACGCAAGGTGCACGATCCCGACCTGCCAATCCGGCAGCAGCCGCCATGCCGAATACACATCCAGGCTGCGCAGCTTCGGCTCGATGAGCGGCAGCGGCTCGCCGCCCCCGGGCGTTACCTCGGCGGCTATGACCACAAAGGGACCATCCTTCGGCAACCGAAGATAGCCGGCTAGCTCGGACAAGCTGCAGTCGTCGACGATTCGGCCCTCAAGCAGGGAGTCGATCAATAACGGGCGCCGCGATGCGTCGTCGAACATTTGCCGTCGCTGCTCGTCGCGGTATCCGGCCACCAGAGCTGCGCCGATCAGTTCGGCGAAGGCACTGATGCGCGCCTCGGTATCGGCCGGCATGGGCCCGGGTTCAGCCGAACCCACGGCCGCCAGGCCCCATACCCGTCCATCGAGGACGACGGGCGTACCCACCGCCGCGCGCAGGCCCATCGCACGCGTGAGTGCGGCTATCGGCCCCACGCAGTTCTCATAGCTGTCCATCCGCGCCGGCCGGCCGGTGCGG
>DATAZN010000418.1:0-7082 GCA_036272035.1 Mycobacterium sp.
GGGTTCTTGGCCACCGACGACGCGAATTTGGCGCTGAATTCGCCGTAGCTCAGGTGCAGGGACCGCTTGTCGATCAGCCCGAATGCCGCGGCGTCCCAGAACGCCGTCGCCCCGCCGTTGCCCAGCACCACCTCGTAGCCGTCGGGCACTGAGAAGAACTCGCGCAGACCACTGCGCACCCGGCCGACCAGATCCTTGACCGGCGCCTGCCGGTGCGACGTGCCAAAAAGCGCGGCGGCGCTGGTGGAAAGAGCCTGCAGTTGTTCGAGTCGGACCTTCGACGGGCCGGAGCCAAAGCGTCCGTCGCCGGGTTTGATGTTGTCGGGGATCGTGAGCTGGTCAGCCATACTCACCAGGTTAGTGATCCGGTTGAGGCCGACATTCAGGCGGTAGGGGCCCTCAATATCGATGTGAAATAGGTCACAGTGCACATATGTTCACGGGTGGGCCACATTGCCCGTTTGGGGGCTAGCAAGTTCCCGATACCTTCGGTACTGTGTTGGACATAGCACGTCCAAATGTAAACCTCATTGGGGAGGCCAGGCATGGCTCAGACGGGAACCGCCCAGCATCGGGCACGCACCAAGTTGGTGCGCCGCTGGCGCAACAACATGGAGGTTCAGGACGACGCCAACTACGTGGAGATGCTGAACACACTGTCCGAAGGGTCAGTGCGGCGCAACTTCAATCCGTACACCGACATCGACTGGAAGTCGACGGAGTTCGCGGTCACCGACAACGACCCGCGCTGGATTCTCCCGAAGACCGACCCGCTGGGCCGGCACTCGTGGTACCAGTCGCAGCCGCAAGAGCGTCAGATCGAGATCGGCATGTGGCGTCAGGCCAATGTGGCCAAGGTCGGTCTGCACTTCGAGTCGATCCTCATTCGCGGCCTGATGGAGTACGCGTTCTGGGTGCCCAACGGCTCACCGGAATATCGGTACTGCTTGCACGAAGCGGTAGAAGAGTGCAACCACACCATGATGTTCCAGGAGATGGTGAACCACATCGGCGTCGACGTGCCCGGTATGCCGCGAATGCTGAAGTGGATCCAGCCCTACATCCCGTTGGCGGCAGGTCCGCTGCCGATCCCGTTCTGGTTCGGCATCTTGGCCGGCGAAGAGCCCATCGATCACACCCAGAAGAACGTCCTGCGTGAGGGTAAGGAACTGCACCCGATCATGGAGCGGGTGATGGCGATCCACGTGGCCGAGGAGGCTCGCCACATCTCGTTCGCGCACGAGTATCTGCGTAAGCGGGTTCCGAACCTGCCGCGCCGCAAGCGTTTCTGGCTCTCGCTGTACGTGCCGCTGACCATGCGGATCCTGTGTTCGGCGATTGTCGTGCCGCCCAAGGCTTTCTGGCGGGAGTTCGACATTCCGCGTCAGGTCCGCAAGGAGGTGTTCTTCTCCTCGCCGGAGTCGCGTCAGATGCTGCGGGACATGTTCGGTGACGTCCGGATGCTGTGTCGCGACACAGGTTTGATGAACCCGTTGGCCAAGCTGATCTGGCGGATCTGCAAGATCGACGGTAAGCCGTCACGCTACCGCAGCGAGCCGCAGCGCCAGCACCTCGCGGTCGCACCGGCTGCCTAGAAGACTCGGTTCATATGCCGCACGTTATTACCCAGTCGTGCTGTAGCGACGGGTCATGTGTCTACGCCTGTCCGGTGAACTGTATTCACCCCTCGCCGGACGAACCGGGCTTCGCCACTGCCGAGATGCTGTACATCGATCCGGTGGCGTGTGTGGACTGCGGCGCGTGTGTGAGTGCCTGCCCGGTGGGTGCGATCGCACCCGACGCCCGGCTGACGGCTGAGCAGCAACCGTTCATCGCGCTCAACGCGTCGTTCTATCCGGATCGTCCCGCCGACAAGAAGCTGCCGCCGACATCCAAACTGGCGCCGGTGATTCCGGCACCGGAGGTTCGCGGCCACCATGACGGTCCGCTGACGGTGGCCATCGTGGGTTCCGGGCCGGCCGCGATGTACGCTGCCGACGAACTGCTCACTCAACACGGCGTGCGGGTTAATGTCTTCGAAAAGCTGCCCACCCCTTATGGATTGGTACGTGCCGGGGTGGCACCGGACCATCAGACCACCAAGCGGGTCACTCAGCTCTTCGACCGGATCGCCCGTCGGCGCGAATTCCGGTTCTACCTCAATGTCGAGATCGGCAACCATCTGAGTCACGACGACTTGTTGGCGCATCACCACGCGGTCATCTACGCATCGGGCGCGCCCAACGACCGCCGGCTGGACGTCGACGGCATGGACCTTCCCGGCACCGGCACTGCCACCGAGCTGGTGGCCTGGATCAACAGCCACCCCGATTTCGTTGATCTGCCAGTCGATCTCAGCCACGAGCGGGTCATCGTCGTCGGCAATGGCAACGTCGCATTCGACGTGGCGCGCGTGCTCACCGCCGACCCGGACGAGCTGGCCCACACCGACATCTCCGATCAGGCATTGAGCGCGCTGGGCGCGTCACGGGTGCAGGAAGTCGTCATCGCAGCCCGCCGCGGGCCCGAGCATTCGGCGTTCACCCTGCCCGAGTTGATCGGGCTGACGACCACCGCCGAGGTCGTTCTTTCCGGCGCCGACCGCGAAGCGGTGCTGCGCGGCCTTGCCACCGTCTCCGACCCCTTGACGAAGCAGAAGCTGGAGATCCTGAGCCAGCTCGGCGACGCGTCGACGGCGGCGGGCCCGTCGGCGCGGCCGCGGATCCGGCTGGCCTATAACTTGACGCCCCAGCGTATTTCGGGGCAACAGCGAGCCACCGGGATGGAGTTCATCGTCACCGGCAGCGACGAGGTGCAGATGATCGAGGCCGGGCTGGTGTTGACCTCGATCGGCTACCACGGCAAGGCGATCAAAGATCTACCGTTCGACGACAGGGCGGGCGTGGTCCCCAACAACGGTGGCCGCGTCACCCATACCGACTCGGACCAGCCTGTCGACGGCGCCTACGTGGCGGGCTGGATCAAGCGCGGGCCGACGGGATTCATCGGCACCAACAAATCGTGTGCGCTGCAAACGGTTCAGCGACTGGTCGACGATTATAACGCCGGCACGTTACGCAACCCGATCGGCAAGCCGTCGGCGCTGGACAAACTCGTCCGGGAGCGCCAGTCCGACGTCGTCGATGCCGCCGGCTGGCGGGCGATCGACGCCGCCGAGGTGGCCCGCGGCGAAAGCAGCGATCGGCCGCGCAACAAGTTCACCTCGGTTACCGAGATGCTCGACGTCGCGGCCGCCGCGCCGACGCGTCCCCTGCACCGCAGGCTGGCCGATCGGCTGCGCGAACTGGCCGACCTCTAGCCGCTGCCCATCGCGGCCGCGATCTCTTCGCTGCTGACCTCGCGGACGGGCTGACCGAGCGACCAGTGGTGGCCGAACGGGTCGCGGACCATGCCGTAGCGGTCGCCCCAGAACTGCTCGTCGAGCGGCATGACCACGGTGGCGCCGGCGTCGAGAGCCCGTTGGAACTTGGCGTCGACGTCGGTCACGGTCAGGTGGATGGTCACCGGAGTGCCGCCCAGCGACGTAGGGGTCATCGACTTTCCGCCGGACATCTCCGGGAAGTCGTCGTTGAGCATCACCAAGAAGCCGTTGATGCGTACAGCGGCGTGCACCAACTTGCCGTCGGGGCGGGGTACTCGGCCGATCTCGACTGCGCCAAAAGCCTTGACGTAGAAGTCGATCGCAGCGGCGGCGTCGTCGACGACGAGATGCGGGGATAGTGCGGGTTCGACGGCGATTGCCATCAGGGCCTCCTTGGTGTCGGTGCGGCCCGGGATGGGCCTATGGGTATGACTCGATTGCCGATGCAATCTCATCACTGCCCACCGACAACGAAGGCGCTTGCGGTCGTCAGGCCGTGACGACCTCGTTCCAGCCCTCGACGGACTCGGGGCTGCGCGGCCCCGGGCCGACGTAGATCGCCGCCGGACGAACCAGCTTGCCCAGCCTCTTCTGCTCGAGGATGTGCGCGCACCACCCGGCGGTACGGCCGCAGGTGAACATCGCCGGCATCATCCGCGCCGGCACCTGCGCGAAGTCCAGGATCACCGCGGCCCAGAACTCGACGTTGGTTTCGATCGCCCGGTCCGGCCGCCGCTCCCGCAGCTCGGCGAGCGCCGCCTGCTCGACGGCAGCCGCCACCTCGTAGCGCGGCGCCCCCAACCGCTTGGCGGCAGCCCGCAGGACGCGCGCTCGGGGATCCTCGGCGCGGTACACCCGGTGGCCGAAGCCCATCAGCTTCTCGTGGCGGTCCAGGATGGCCTTGACCAAACCGCGGGCGTCACCGGTGCGCTCGACCTCTTCGAGCATCGGCAGCACCCGGGCCGGCGCACCACCGTGCAGCGGGCCGCTCATGGCGCCGACGGCACCCGACAGCGAGGCCGCCACGTCGGCGCCAGTGGAGGCGATCACCCGCGCGGTGAACGTCGAGGCGTTCATGCCGTGCTCGGCGGCCGAAACCCAGTAGGCGTCGACGGCCTCGACGTGCTTGGGATCCGGCTCGCCCTGCCACCGTGTCATGAAACGCTCTGTGACCGTTGAGCATTCGTCGATAACCCGCTGAGGTACCGCGGGCTGGTAGATGCCCCGGGCCGATTGCGCAACGTACGACAGCGCCATCACCGAAGCGCGGGCCAACTGGTCGCGGGCGGTGTTCTCGTCGATGTCGAGCAGCGGCTGGAATCCCCAAATCGGTGCGAGCATCGCCAGGCCGGCCTGCACGTCGACGCGCACGTCGCCGCTGTGAATCGGCAGCGGGAACGGCTCGGCGGGCGGCAGCCCGTGGCCGAATTTTCCGTCCACCAGCAAAGCCCACACATCGCCGAAAGTGACGTGCTGGCCGACCAGGTCTTCGATGTCGACACCGCGGTAACGCAGGGCACCGCCGTCCTTGTCGGGCTCGGCGATTTCGGTGGTGAATGCCACCACGCCTTCGAGTCCGGCAACGAAATTCTCCGGGATCTTGTCCGAGATGACAGTCATAACCGAATTCTCCCACGCGATCGCGGGCCGGTTGCTACCGGTCGGTAACCTGCGGGGCTGACTCCTGGGATTCGGCTAAGTCGCACTCAGCATCCGGTGCTGGCTCGTAGCGTGCGACACGCCTCATGAAGGCGCGTTGGTGACAAATCTGGTGATCCTCTGACGAAAAGCGTTGCGCGGCAAGGTATGGATGTTGTCGAAGTTGACGATCGCTGGGAACATGATCCTGGTCGACTGTCAGTTCCAATTCAGACGACAGCCCACGGCGAGTCCGTGTCAAACCAGAGCCCCAATCCGATCAGCGACTGGGCCCCGGGTGAGGACCAGTACGGGTCGGTCGCCGCCAGGGGTTCCGGCAAGCCACAGTTCATCCCTTCGCAACGGCCAAGTCGCTCCATTCTTCGGCCGAACCCAATCGGCGATGTTGGCCAGCGACGTCTGCTCCGAGCTGAGCGGCCGTTCCTCATAGGCTGCCACGTCGTGGTCCGCAGCTAGTTAGGCCAGATGGCGCCGAAGCGCATTCCGCAACAACTCCGACCGGTCCACTCCCAGTCGTTGCGTCCAGTGCTCGGCTACAGCCACATCCGGGTCGTCCGCGTGGCGTTGATGAGTAGTTGGGTCGCGGGTGTGCGCCGATGTCCACGACGCAGTATGCAGCCGGGCATTGTGAACGATGCCGGTAGTGACCGGTGACCGGCCCTGGTAACCGGGCTAGTTGTTTGTCGGTGGTGGTTTGGGTTGGAAGGGTTCATACCACCACCAGTCGGCGCGCTCGCCGGTAGGTCCGGGCCAGGGCGCCACCGCGGGCGGAGGTTGAGTTGGTGGGCGCGCCAGCGATCCCGGGCCCAGTGACCGGCCGTCGTTGTCGGTGACGATGAGAGCGTCTGCGGGTCCGATGATGGAGATGACCCCGCGATGGTGCAACCGGTGATGATAAGGGCACACCAACAACAGGTTGGCCAACTCGGTGGCGCCGCCGTCTTCCCAGTGCCGCAGGTGATGGGCGTGCAGACCGCGGGTGGCGCCACAGCCAGGAACCGCGCACATGCGGTCGCGATGCTCCAGCGCGCGGCGAAGACGCCGGTTGATCAGCCGCGTCGCCCGGCCGGCACCAATGACCTCGCCGTGACGTTCGAACCAGACTTCACAGATGGCATCACAGGTCAGGTGTCGGCGTTCGGCGTCAGACAGCAGCGGACCCAGATGCAGCGCCGCTACGCGCTGCTCCACGTCGAGGTGCACCACCACGGTGGTGTGCTGCCCGTGTGGGCGGCTGGCCGCCTCGGCGTCCCAGCCAGCCTCGATCAGGCGCATAAACGCCTCGGCGGTGCCCGGCAACGGGGGCCGCTGATCTGAAGGGCCCTCGCCATCGCCGTGATCGTGTGTCCACTCAGCGATCAGCGCATCACGATGAGACGCCAAAGCGGCGTCGAACTTCGCGGCGTCATGGTGAGCAAGTGTGATCCGGTAGCAGCTGCCCCGCTCGGTGGTGGTCGTGGTGATCGAGCGCTCGGGTTCGTTTCGCGGTTCGGGTTCGGGTCGCGGTTCTAGCTTGACCGCAGTGCGCAGCTGAGTGACCGTGGCGCAGGCCGCCAGCTGCGCGTAGTGCTCATCGGATCCCTCGCCGGCCCGCGCCGCGATGACCCCGACCTGATCGGCCGACAGCCGGCCCTCTCGCATACCTTGGGCGCAACGTGGGAACTCCTGCAGCCGGCTCGCGATGGTGCTGATCGTGTGGGCGTTCGCCGGCGAGCAGCCCGTCTTCCAGGCCACCAACGCCGGCACCGACCGCACACCGGTGCCGCCGCACAATTGGTCGCGCTCGATCTCGGCCACGATCTCAACGATGCGCCCATCAATCGCGTTGCGTTGACCGGTCAACTCCGCCAACTCCTCGAACAGCACCTCAAGACGCACGCTGGGACTCACCACCACAGCGCCGGCAGAGGCAATCGAAGACATGACATCATCATCGCAGCCACCCCCGACAAATCCCGGCCACCCGATTTCAGCAGCTGAACTAGTGCGCACATCCCCACGCCATGCCCAGAAAGCAACAGCTCAACCCACTGCGACTACC
>DATAZN010000419.1:0-7974 GCA_036272035.1 Mycobacterium sp.
GTTGCCCAGGTCGACGGCATCCATGTTCGACGAGAACAACTCGGTGTGCTTGAGCGCCATTTCGATATCGGCCAGCCGGCTGAGCACGACCACGTCCGGTGCCCGGAACACCGGGGTCGACTCGCGCAACGCCTTGTACATCGGTTGCGGCTCGGCAAGACCCGCCACCGTATGGTTTACGAACCCGTCGGCTTCTGTCATGCCATTTAGACTGACATCAAACGTCGGCCCGGGACGTGGATCCGCGCTTATTGCCGGACCGGGTCCCCAACGAACGCTCGCGGGTTCGCGCGCATTTCTGACGAGTCAACCCGGTCGGTGGAACGATGTATGATCGAATGTATGTTCGAATCCTTGGCGATCGTCGATCCTGTCAGCGAGCAATCGGCGCTGATCGAGCGCATTGCCGAGTTGGAACGATTAAAAGCCGCTGCAGCGGCGGGTCAAGCCCGAGCCGCGGCAGCGCTGGACGCGGCGCGCCGGGCCGCCGATGCCGCCGCGGGTGTACCGGCCGCGCGGCGTGGGCGCGGGGTTGCCAGTGAGGTCGCGCTCGCGCGACTCGACTCGCCCGCCCGGGGTAATCGGCATCTGGGCTTCGCGAAAGCTTTGGTGCATGAGATGCCACATACCCTGGCCGCGTTGGAGGCAGGCGTGCTGACGGAGTGGCGGGCCACGTTGATCGTGCGCGAAAGCGCGTGCTTGGACGTCGATGACCGGCGGGCCTTGGATGCCGAGTTGTGCGCGGACACAGCGGGCCTGGCCGGGATGGGCGACGCGCGGATGGCGGCGGCAGCCAAGACGATCGCTTACCGGCTCGATCCGCACGCCGTCGTCGACCGGGCCGCCAAGGCCGAAACCGAACGGACGGTGACCATTCGGCCCGCGCCGGACACGATGACCTATCTGACCGCGTTATTGCCTGTGGCCCAAGGTGTCTCAGTCTACGCAGCACTGCGACGGGAAGCCGATGTCTGCGCCGACGGGCGGTCGCGTGGCCAGGTGATGGCCGACACTCTCGTCGAACGGACCACCGGGCGAAGCGCGGCAGCGGCGACCCCGATCGCGGTCAATCTGGTGTTGTCTGACGAAACGCTGTTTGGCGGGTCCAACGCGCCTGCCACCGTAAGCGACTACGGTCCCATCCCGGCGGCCGTCGCGCGGGAATTGGTTTCAGGTGCCGTCAGTGACGAACGATCCCGCGCAATGTTGCGCCGGCTTTACGCTCATCCGAAATCCGGCGCCCTGGTGGCAATGGAGTCCAGAGCCCGGCTGTTCCCGCGGGGGTTGGCCGCTTTCATCGGGCTACGGGATCAGCGATGCCGCACACCGTACTGCGACGCACCGATCCGCCACCGCGACCATGCGCAGCCGTGGGCCGGCAGCGGCCGGACAAGCGCGGGCAACGGGCTCGGACTGTGCGAACGATGCAACTACGTCAAAGAGGTCGCCGGCTGGTGCGTCAAACCGAACGTCGATGAAATTGGCAGGCACACAGCGCAATTCATCACACCAACCGGCACCCACTACCGATCGGCAGCGCCTCCGCGGGCCCCGACGATCACGGCAAGCGATGTCGAAGTTCGCATCGGTATAGCACTGGCGCGACACGCCGCCTAACCGAGCAGGTTGCGCACGACGCCGTCGGCCAGCAGCCGGCCCCGGTCGGTGAGCACCAGGCGGTCGCCCTCCCGAGACAGCAAGCCGTCCTTGACAGCAACGCCGGCGCGCTCGCGCTCGGCCTCGTCCAGCAGTTCGGTCGGCAACCCTTGACGCAGCCGAATCTTCAACAGCACGTCCTCGGTGTGGCGGCTGGTGGCATCCAGCTGTTCGAAACCGGCGACCGGTAGCACGGTACCGTCCAGGATCTGCGCATAAGCGTTGGGATGCTTGACATTCCACCAGCGCGTCGCGCCGACGAAGCTGTGCGCGCCCGGACCGGCGCCCCACCACTGACCACCGTCCCAGTACCCGAGATTGTGTCGGCACTCCCCGCCCGGCCGACTCCAGTTGGACACCTCATACCAGTCGAACCCGGCCGCCGACAGCTGCTCGTCCGCCAGCTCGTAGCGATGCGCAAGAACGTCGTCGTCAGGAGCTTCCAATTCGCCGCTGCGAACCCGGCGCGCCAGCGCGGTGCCGTCCTCGACGACCAGTGCGTAGGCGGACACGTGATCGACGCCGGTCTCGATCGCGGTGACGACCGATCGCAGCAACTCGTCGTCGGACTCCCCGGGAGTGCCGTAGATGAGATCGAGGCTGACGTGTTCGAATCCTTCGGCAAGCGCCTCGCGGGCCGCTGCCGCCGACCGATTCGGCGTGTGGATCCGGTCGAGAACACCCAGCACCCAAGGCGACACCGATTGCATACCCAACGACACCCTCGTGCAGCCGGCGGCGAGGGCCGCGGCGAAGAAATCCGGCCACGCCGACTCCGGGTTGGCCTCGGTGGTCACCTCGGCGTCGGTGGCCAGCTCAAAATTGTCGCGCACCGACCGCAGCACGGTGGCCAGCCGCTCGCCGCCCAACAGCGACGGCGTCCCGCCGCCGATGAAGACGGTCTGCACGATCGGTCCGCCCAGCCGAGCCGCTGCGAGTTCGAGCTCTGACCGCAACTTTTCCAGCCAGGCGTCGGGGTTCACCCCGCCCAGCTCGGCCGGCGTGTAGGTGTTGAAGTCGCAGTAGCCGCAGCGGGTGAAGCAGAACGGCACGTGTACATAGATGCCGAAGGGCCCGCCGGCGCTCAACTGCAGTTCAGGGAGGCCGACTGGCGCGGAGGGTGCCGTCACGCCTTACCAATATTCCGGACTGCCGGCCCAACCTCCAGCGCGGGCCACCACAAATGACACCGGACAGATCTTTGCAGCTGAATCAGAGAAAGCGCTACGGAACATTTCAGCCTCGGTGGCTACTTTCGATCACTATGAGTGAAATTCCCCCCTGGTAGTTATGGGCGACGACATCCGTGGCACAATGGTCGAGTGACCGTCGCCCACCCCAGTTTCCGCATCGCGTTGGTGGCGCGCCGTCATGTCGACTTCTTGCGTGTCTGCAGCTGTCGCTGTCTGGCTTGATGTCGTAGACCCGTCCACCAGTACGTTCAGCTGGCCCCCGGATCTGCGCCGCCGGGACAGCCACCGGTGGTTTGCGCGGTCCAAGCTGGCTACTCCACAAAGGAGATTGCCGCATGACGTCCCCCCGCCCCGCCAAGAGCCAGGGCCAGTGGGCGCTCGGTGAGCGCGAGCCGCTCAACCCCAACGAGCAGTTCAAGCAAGATGACGACGCGCTCAACGTCCGCGACCGAATCCTTAATCACTACTCCACCGCCGGATTCGACAGCATCGAGAAGAACGACCTGCGTGGCCGCATGCGCTGGGCCGGGCTCTACACCCAGCGTGAGCAGGGTTACGACGGCAGCTTCACCGGCGACGAGAACATCGACCTGCTCGAAGCCAAGTACTTCATGATGCGGGTGCGCTGCGACGGCGGGACCATCTCCACCGAGGCGCTGCGCACCCTTGGCGAGATCTCCATCGAATTCGCACGCGACACGGCCGACATCTCTGACCGGGAGAACGTTCAGTACCACTGGATACGGATCGAGGATGTACCCGAGATCTGGAAGCGGCTGGAAGCCGTCGGGCTGCAGACCACCGAGGCTTGCGGCGACTGCCCCCGCGTGGTGCTGGGCTCCCCGCTGGCCGGTCTGTCCGTCGACGAGGTGCTCGACCCCACGCCGGCGATCGAGGAGATCGTGCGCCGCTACATCGGCAACCCGGAGTTTTCGAACCTGCCCCGCAAGTACAAGACCGCGATCTCGGGTCTGCAGGACGTTGCGCATGAGATCAACGACATCGCGTTCATCGGCGTCAACCACCCCGAGCACGGTCCCGGGTTGGACCTGTGGGTGGGCGGCGGCTTGTCCACGAATCCGATGCTGGCGCAACGGGTCGGCGCCTGGGTGCCGCTGGAGGAGGTCCCCGACGTCTGGGAGGCCGTCACCTCACTTTTCCGTGACTACGGCTATCGACGACTGCGGGCCAAGGCCCGGCTGAAGTTCCTCATCAAAGACTGGGGCATCGAGAAGTTCCGTGAGGTACTCGAAACCGAGTACCTCAAACGCAAACTCATCGACGGCCCGGCCCCCGAACCGCTCACGCGCCCGATCGACCACGTCGGTGTGCAGCGATTGAAGAACGGGCTCAACGCCGTTGGCGTCGCGCCGATCGCCGGTCGGGTGTCCGGCACGATCTTGTCCGCGGTCTCCGACCTGGCCGAACAGGCGGGATCGCAGCGGGTCAGCTTCACCCCGTACCAGAAGTTGATCATCCTCGACGTGCCAGACGACAAGCTCGACGAGTTGACTGCCGGCCTGGATGCGCTGGGGCTGCCGTCACGACCGTCGCACTGGCGTCGAAACCTGATGGCCTGCACCGGAATCGAGTACTGCAAGTTGTCCTTCGCCGAAACGCGGGTGCGTTCCCAGAGCCTGGTACCCGAACTGGAAAGCAGGCTGGAAGACCTCAACACGCAACTGGATGTGCCAGTCACCGTCAACATCAACGGCTGCCCGAACTCGTGTGCCCGCATCCAGATCGCCGACATCGGATTCAAGGGCCAGATGGTCGACGACGGCGACGGCGGCTCGGTCGAGGGATTCCAAGTGCATCTCGGTGGCAGCCTGGGACTCGACAGCGGTTTCGGGCGAAAACTGCGGCAGCACAAGGTCACCAGCGACGAACTCGGCGACTACATCGACCGTGTGGTGCGCAACTTCGTCAAGCAACGCGACGGGAATGAACGGTTCGCGAATTGGGCGCTGCGCGCCGATGAGGCGGACCTGCGATGAGCAAGGAGTTGGACAGCTTGACGGAAGCGGAATTACGGCAGCTGGCCGAGAAGGGCGCCGCAGAGTTGGAAGGCGCCAGTGCCAGCGACTTGTTGCGCTGGACTGACGAGAACTTCGGCGGCGTCGGCGGGCCCCGGTCCACGGCGACCTGCAACTACGTGGTGGCCTCCAATATGCAGGACGCCGTGCTGGTCGACCTGGCCGCCAAAGTCCGCCCTGGCGTGCCAGTGTTGTTCTTGGACACCGGATATCACTTCGTGGAGACGATCGGTACCCGCGACGCGGTCGAGGCCGTCTACGACGTGCGGGTGCTCAACGTCACGCCAGAGCACAGCGTCGACGAGCAGGACGAGCTGCTGGGCAAAGACCTGTTCGCCCGTAAGCCCACTGAATGCTGCCGGCTGCGCAAGGTCGCCCCGCTGTCCAAGGCGCTTCGCGGCTACTCCGCGTGGGTGACCGGTCTGCGACGGGTCGAAGCGCCAACCCGCGCCAACGCGCCGATGGTCAGCTTCGACGAGGCGTTTGGGCTGGTGAAGATCAACCCACTGGCCACATGGTCCGACGACGAGATGCAGAACTACATCGACGAGAACGATGTACTGGTCAATCCGCTTGTTTACGAAGGATATCCGTCGATCGGCTGCGCGCCCTGCACGGCCAAGCCAGTCGAGGGTGCCGATCCGCGCAGCGGACGCTGGCAGGGGCTGTCCAAGACCGAATGCGGGCTGCACGCGTCGTGACGACCCTGGTGCTGGCTGCGCATGGCAGCGCCGATCCACGATCGGCAGCCAATGCCCGCGCCGTGGCCAATCAGATTCGCTTCATGCGGCCCGGCCTCCACGTGCGGGTCGCGTTCTGCGACCTGAACACGCCACGCCTGGTTGATGTCGTCAGGCCGGATGCGGTCGTCACCCCGTTCCTGCTGGCCGACGCCTACCACGCACGCATCGACATCCCCCGCCAGATCGCGGGCGGCGGTGCCACCGTGCGACAGGCCGACGTGCTCGGCGAGGACGACCGGCTGGTGGCAGTGCTGCATGAGCGGCTGGCCGACCTGGGGGTCAGCGCGCACGACCCGCAACTGGGTGTGCTGGTGGTGGCGATCGGCTCGACGCATGCTGCGGCCAACGCCCGCACTGCCCAGGTCGCGGACAAGCTCAGCGCGGGCGCTCAGTGGGCCTGTGCGACAACCGCGTTCGCCACCGGCTCCGGGCCGTCATTGACGCAGGCCGCGACCGAGTTGCGCCGCCGTGGCGCCAGTCACCTGGCAATTGCACCGTGGTTTCTGGCGCCTGGGCGGCTGACCGATCGGGTCGCGACATTTGCTGGATCCGAAGGCATTCCGATGGCGGCACCGCTCGGTGCCCACCGACTGGTGGCCGAAACGGTACTGGATCGCTTCGCCGCGGCGGTGGCCGAGCGTATCGCGGCCTGACCCCGAGTTCGAACTGCATTGAAGGAGCCCCCTCTAGAGGGCTACGGTGGCCTTCACTATGACTTCGCCAGAGGCAACGGATCCCGAAGAAGCAGGCCCGGCCGACGCTGGTCGCCCGGTCAGCAGGTGGGCGATTGCGGCGTTCCTGCTCGGCTTGGTGAGCCTGGCGCCGCTGAGCGTGATCGCCGGAATCGTCGCGTTGGTAAAAACCCGGGACGGTCGAGAGTCTGGACGCGGGCTGGCGATCGCCGGAATGGTGATATCCATGCTGTGGGGGGCGGTTTGGGCCTACAGCGCCTGGCCCAAAGACGGGCTGATCACCGGCACGCTGCAATCCGGGCCGATGCTGCGGCTCGGCGAGTGCTTTGGAGAGACCATCAATTCGCCTGTGAGCTGCGACAAACCGCATTCCCGCGAGGTTTTCGCGGTGCTCTCGCTATCTCGTTTCCCAGACAACGACACCGAACAGGAGCAACTCGAGAACCGCTGCAAAGCGGAGTTGCCGAAATTCTCAGCCACCGCCAGCCGGGACCCGGAGCTACGAGTCGAAGCATGGCCCCCCGGCACGGAGTCGAGGTATATGGACAATCACGCGGCGGGATGTGTTGCGTATTTCAGTTCCGACCGGGTCGGCTCGATCAAGGGCTGAGCGGCCTCAACGCGAACTCACCGAGGTGTCGCCGGCGGGGGCAGCGGATCCACTGTCGTTGAGCGTCAGCGCTTCTCCGGGGATCATTGGCACCCGAGTCGCACGCACGTAGACGGTGTCCCCCTCCTTCAGACCGAGCGCTTCGGTGTCGCCGCGGGTGATCTGAGCGGTGAACGGCCCGCCGGTGGCGGCATTGGTCAACTCCACCCGCACCTCGAAGCCGAGCATCACCACACGATCGATGGTGGCCCGGACCACGCCGGTGGTCTGCGCGATGCCGTCATCGGCAGCGAGCTTCATATCAGGACTACGGCCAACCCGGAGGTCGTGCGGGCGGACCAAAATCCCGTTCAGTGAAGAGACCGCGCCCAGAAACGACATCACAAACGCATTCGCCGGCGCGTCATAGACCGCGCTGGGCGATCCCACTTGTTCGATGCGCCCGTCTTTGAGCACGGCGATCCGGTCAGCGACGTCAAGCGCCTCGGCCTGGTCGTGAGTTACCAGCACAGTGGTGACATGTACCTCGTCGTGCAAGCGGCGCAGCCAGGCACGCAGATCGTCGCGGACCTTGGCGTCCAGCGCGCCGAACGGCTCGTCGAGCAGCAGCACCTGGGGATCGACGGCCAGCGCGCGGGCCAGCGCCATGCGTTGACGCTGACCGCCGGAGAGTTGACTCGGGTACCGGGTTTGGAAACCGCTGAGTCCCACCACCTCCAGCAAGTTGTCTACCTTGTCGGCGATCTCGGCCTTGGGCCGCCGCCGAATCTTCAGCCCGAAGGCCACGTTGTCCCGAACGGTCAAATGCTTGAAGGCCGCGTAATGCTGGAAGACAAAGCCGATGCCGCGCCGCTGCGGCGGAACTCCAGTCACATCGCGACCGTTTATCGTGATGGTTCCGCTATCCGGCTGATCAAGTCCGGCGATGGCGCGCAACAGTGTCGACTTGCCGGAACCACTCGGGCCCAGCAGTGCCGTCAACGAACCGGCCGGCACCTCGAAGTCAACGTTGTCCAATGCGGCAAAGTCGCCGTAGCGTTTGTT
>DATAZN010000420.1:0-2236 GCA_036272035.1 Mycobacterium sp.
CGCGGAAAACCCAATCTCTTCAAACGCTCAGCTTAATAGACCTTCGCTCAACCGTGCTGTCATACGTCTTCGGTTCGCAGGCGATGGGGCGGTCTGGACCTTGCACTGTCAGAATCCTCAGCAATAGCCGACGCGATGCGTGGCGCTTCGCCGCTTGCTCGTGACATCTTCCCGGGGATCACCGATTCGAGATCATTCATGCTTCGGGGCTTTCCGCGTCGGATGCCGAAATGGCTTGACGTAGTTCGCTATACGCGTCGACGAGCTGATCGAGTGCGAAGCCGAGGTTCAAACCGCTCGGGTTAGGCAGTACCCACGCCTCGGCTCCGGCGAAGCCCGGAAGATACCGGCCCCAGGCGACATCTGACACACCGAGCATGCAGGCCAGCGCCCGCTTTCCGAGAAAAGCGATCGCCCGCGGGGCGTAGCGGCGGATCTTCGACTCGAATTCGGGTCGTGCGCGCCGGAACTCCTCGGGGGAAACTTCGCTGGCTGACCGCGTCGGTCGCCGGACCACTGCGGTGACCCCGCATCCGTAGTCCAATAGCCGACGCTGATCGGCTGGCTGGAGGCGCACGTCGGTAAACCCGGCCAGATCTAGCACGGCCCAGAAACGGTTGTTGCGGTGTGAGAAGTGGTAGCCGTCCTTGACGGCACTGGCTGCATAATTCAATCCGCAGAAAACGACATCGAGACCCTCGGTCAAGATATCCGGTTCAAACTCGGCCACATCCGTTGCGACGCTCGGCCGGATCAGCCGCGAGCGACTTGGTCGAGCAGCGAATTGACTTTGGGGAAAGGCATTCCCGAAGTGGCGGAGGCAATATCGCCGTTGGCCAGTGCCGTCGCCGCGTCTTGAAGAGAAGCCGCGATGTGGGTATATAGCGAGACGCCCGTACTGATGCGCTTGACTCCCGCGGCGGAAAGCTCAGCCACCGTCGGAGTCCCTGACATGGTGCACACCACAATGTTGACCGGTTTGGGCGCAACAGCTTTCACGATCGACTTGACTGCGCCCATGTCGGGTGGATATGGGGCGTAGAGAACGTCGGCGCCCGCCTCTGCGAACGCGGTCAGACGTCGGATCGTGTCGTCAAGGTCGTTGCGGCCCTGGATGAAGTTGTCCGTGCGCCCTGTCAATACGATCCGGCCCTTGGCCGCTTTGGCCGCCGCCGCGACCCGCGCGACGGCTTCGTCGAAGTCGCGGATCGGGTTCGCGGAATCGCCGGACGTGTCTTCGATCCCGATGCCGGCCAATCCCGCTTCGATGGCGGCATTGACCGTCGCGGCTACGTCTTCGGGGGTGCTGCCGTAGCCATCCTCCAAATCTCCGTTCACCGGCAATCCGCTAACCTCGATCAGCAGCTTGGCGTGCGCGAGATGCACGTCGACACTGACCGCGTGGCGCCCGGCGTGGCGGCCCAGCGTGGCCGACGACGTCGCCAACGCAGCAAAGCCCGCCTTCTTGAATATGAGGGCCGACAACCCGTCCCAGGGGTTGGGCATCACGAACGCTTCAGGTTGCTGGTGCAAAGCCAGGAACCGCTCGTAGTGCTTGGTCTGGGGCATGATGCCCTCCTGTCGCTCGTGTCACCGTCAGCGTCGACGGTGCGCGCAAGTATTCCCCGGCGCTGTCAAGGTGTTCAGCATCTAGGTGAGCGGTGACACGTCGTCTTGATCAGGGAGTTCAAGACCGAGAACGGAATAGGTGCAAAGTCTTGCAATCTGCCAGGTACGGCATAATTCTTGGTGCAATGACCGCGACGATCGACAGCCTCGATGTGGCCACGCTTCCGCTGGCGCCGAAAAACCCGCTGCCCATTCGGCACGCGTTGTCAGCGGCGCGGGTTTTGCACACCGGACTAGTACTGCTGAGCGAGGCCGGCGGACCGGTGACCCGCTTCGTACCGCTGCCAAAGTTGTTTGCCCCGGCCCTTGTGCTGGTCACCTCGCCCGACGGGGTGCGCGATGTGTTGGGACGCGCGGACGGACTCACCGAGCGATGCCAGATCCACCAGGAAGTGCGGAACGTGGCAGGCGACAACCTCTTTAGCCTGCCCAACAAAGAATGGGCTCCGCGCAGACGCGCACTACAACCGGTGTTCACCAAACAAAACGTCGACGGCTTCGGCAGACACATGACGCAGGCGGCGCAAACGTTCGCCGATCACTGGCGCGAGGTAGGTGACGTCGACCTCGACGTGGAGTGCCGCCGACTCGCCATGCGGTCGCTCGG
>DATAZN010000421.1:0-6433 GCA_036272035.1 Mycobacterium sp.
TGTCCACAGGACCGTCGTCGGGTCCACGCTCGGCGTCGCGCTCGAACTCGGCGATCGCCTCGTCGATTCCGCTGGTGTCGCCGCCGATCGAGCGGTCGATGAAGGCGGCCGGGTCGTCGAGATCGTCGGCGCCGGGCAGCAGATCAGGGTGCTGCCAGATCGCGTCGCGGGCGTCGACACCGACAGCCTGGGTCAGCCGCTCCCACAACGTCGCGGCCTCTCGCAGCTTGCGTGGCCGCAATTCCAGGCCGACCAGCGTGGCGAAGGTCTGCTCGGCCGGCCCGCCGGTGGCCCGGCGGCGGCGCAGCGTCTCACCGAGCGCGGCAGCGCCCGGGATGCGTTCGCCCAGCGCCGCATTCACCACGGTCTGCACCCAGCCCTCGATCAGGGCCAGCAGTGTCTCGAGCCGTTCCAGCGCTTGGGTCTGCTCGGGTGTGGCCTTGGGCTCGAACACCCCTTGGGTGAGCAGCTGCTCGACGGCGGCCGGGTCATTCAGCGACGCCGGGTTGAAATCGCGAGCCAGCTCTTCGATTCCGTGCATGTCGATCTTCATGCCCTTGGCGTAGGCCTCGACGGCACCGAGTAGCTGACTGGACAGCCACGGCACATGACTGAACAGGCGGTGGTGGGCGGCCTCTCGGGCCGAAAGAAAGGTGACGATCTCGCTGCGCGGCTGCTCGAGGCCGTCGGCGAATGCCTCGATGGCGTCGGGCAGCAGCGCCGCAATGCCCTTGGGGCCCAACGGTAATCCGACGTCCGTCGATGTCAGGACCTCGCGAGCCAATCGCGCCAGCGCCTGGCCCAGCTGAGAGCCGAATGCCATGCCGCCCATCTGCGACATCATCGACAGCAGCGGACCCGCCATGGCCTTGGCCTCGTCGGGAAGCGCCGACGCCCACACGGTGGCGATCTGTTGGGCCATCGGGTCGCACAGCCGCTTCCAGGTCTCCATGGTGTGGTCCACCCAGTCGTTGGGCGTCCAGGCGACCGCCTTGGTGGTACCCGCCGGCAGCGCGGTCACCCCGTCGAGCCAGGTCTCGGCGAGGTGGACGGCGTCGCCGATCGCCTCGCGGGTGGCGGTTGGGATGGGAGCCACGAAGCCGATCGAGCTGGACGCCAGCTGGCGGGCCAGCTCATAGTTCACCGGACCGGAGGATTGCCCGCTCATGGAGCCGGCCCCGCTGAACATCTGCCCGAGGCGGGTGAACATCTGGCCGAGGTCGGCCACGTTGAACTCGCCGCCGAGGCCGCCCAGGCCGAATGGGTCCGCAGACCCCGAGTCGGAAGCGGGATCGTTTTCCCCGCGCTTGTCGCGGTCGGGGTCGTCTCCAGAGGAGAACCCGAAAGGCAGGTCAGCCATGTCCTCAACGGTACTCATCGCCCACGCACGACGCGCGGCCCGCTGTCACGCTGTGAGTGAACCCGCCCGGCGACGATGCAGACCGGAACGGTGTGGGTAGGAGTCGGGCCACGAACCTGGGCCCTCTGACCACTCCGTCTAGTGTTAGCGACGTGAACAGGCGGATTCTGACGCTGATTGTGGCGTTAATCCCGATCGTGGTCTTCGGCGTGCTGCTCGCGGTGGTGACGGTGCCTTACGTGTCGCTGGGGCCGGGTCCGGCGTTCGACACGCTCGGGGAGATCGACGGCAAGCAGGTGGTCGATATCAAAGGCACTCAGACGCACCCGACGACGGGCCACCTGGACATGACGACGGTGTCCCAGCGTGACGAGCTCAGCCTGGCCGAGGCACTGACGCTGTGGCTGTCTGGGCAGGAACAGTTGATGCCGCGCGACCTGGTCTACCCGCCGGGCACGTCGCGCGACGACGTCGACAAGGCCAACGACGCCGATTTCAAGGACTCGGAGCACAGCGCCGAGTTCGCGGCCCTGGGTTATCTGAAATACGCGGAGGCCGTCACGGTTGTGACGCTGACCGATCCCGGGCCTTCGGTGGGTAAGTTGCAGGCCGGCGACGCCGTCCAAGCCGTCGACGGTAAGCCGGTGGCCACCGTCGAGCAGTTCACCTCGTATCTGAAGACCACCAAACCCGGACAAAACGTCGCGGTCGACTTCCATCGCAAAAATGCGCCGCCCGGGGTTGCGCACATTACGTTGGGCCATCACCCGAAAGGTGATTACGGCTTTGTCGGCGTCTCGGTGACGGACGCGCCGTGGGCGCCGTTCGCGGTCGATTTCAACCTCGCCAACGTGGGCGGGCCCTCTGCGGGTCTGATGTTCAGCTTGGCGGTCATCGACAAGCTCACCACCGGCAATCTCGCCGGCTCGAAGTTCGTGGCGGGCACCGGCACGATCAAGCCGGACGGCGAAGTGGGCCGGATCGGCGGGATCCTGCACAAGATGAGCGCGGCCCACGATGCCGGTGCGACGGTGTTTCTGGTGCCGGCCGAGAACTGCTACGAGGCAAACTCCAAACAAGTGCCCGGTTTGCAATTGGTGAAGGTCGACAACCTCGGTGGGGCAGTGGACGCGCTGCAGGCCGTCGCCACCGGCGGGAAACCGCCGAGCTGCTGACGCCCCGCGACGATGCGCGCCGCAGAGTGGCGTGAGGAGGAGCAGGCAAATCAGACGGAGTGCGTACAGTTGAAAAGCCGAGGACAACCGAGCAGGGAGCGTAGCTAGTGGGGATGCGGCCCGCCGCCAGGATGCCGAAGCTGACTCGACGCAGCCGGACTCTGATCGCGATCGCTCTGACCGTGATCGGTCTGCTGCTGGTCGGCCCGCGATTCATCGATGCTTACGTCGACTGGCTCTGGTTCGGCGAGCTGGGCTACCGGTCGGTGTTCTCCACCGTGTTGGTGACCCGGCTGATCGTGTTCGTGGTGATCGGGCTGCTGGTCGGCGGCATCGTGTTTGCGAGCCTGGCCATGGCGTATCGCACCCGGCCGGTCTTCGTGCCGAGCAACGGCAGCGATCCGGTGGCGCGCTATCGCACCGTGGTGATGTCGCGGTTGCGGGTGATCGGTACCGGCGTCCCGGTAGGGATCGGCTTGCTCGCCGGTGTTGTCGCACAGACCTATTGGGTGCGTATTCAGCTGTTCCTGCACGGCAGCGACTTCGGCGTTCGCGACCCGCAGTTCGGCAAGGACCTTGGTTTCTACGCCTTCGAGCTGCCGTTCTACCGGCTGGTACTCAGCTTTTTCTTTGTTGCGCTGTTCCTGGCTTTCGTGGCGAACTTGTTGGCCCACTACGTCTTCGGCGGCATCCGGCTGTCCGGACGCACCGGAGCATTAAGCCGCTCGGCGCGCATCCAGTTGGTCAGCCTGGTCGGAACGCTGGTGTTGCTCAAGGCGTTCGCGTACTGGCTGGACCGCTACGAGCTGCTGTCCCACACCCGTGCTGGCAAGCCGTTCACCGGGGCTGGATACACCGATATCAACGCGGTGCTGCCGGCCAAGCTGATCCTTCTGGCGATCGCGTTGATCTGTGCGGTGGCGGTGTTCTCGGCTGTTGTGCTGCGAGACTTGCGAATTCCATCGATCGCTCTGGTGCTTCTGTTGCTTTCGTCGATGGTCGTCGGTGCCGCCTGGCCATTGATCGTCGAGCAGATCAGCGTCAAACCCAATGCGGCGCAAAAGGAACGCGAATACATCAGCCGAAGCATCACCGCGACCCGGCAAGCCTACGGCCTGACCGAAGACGTCGTGACCTACCGCGACTACAGCGGTGACGGGCGGACAACCGCCGAGCAGGTGGCATCCGACCGTGCCACGACCTCCAACATCCGACTGCTGGACCCGACCATCATCAGCCCGGCGTTCACACAGTTCCAGCAGGCCAAGAACTTCTACTACTTTCCCGACCAGCTGTCCATCGACCGCTACCGCGACCGCGACGGCAATTTGCACGACTATGTGGTTGCCGCACGCGAACTCAACCCCGACCACCTGATCGACAATCAGCGGGATTGGATCAACCGGCACACCGTCTTCACCCACGGCAATGGCTTCATCGCCTCGCCGGCCAACACCGTGCGCGGTATTGCCAACGACCCCAACCAAAACGGTGGATACCCCGAATTCTTGGCCAGCGTGGTCGGGGCCAACGGCGGCGTGACGTCCAGCGGTCCCGCTCCGCTGGATCAGCCGCGCGTCTACTACGGACCGGTCATCGCCAGCTCGCCCGCCGACTATGCGATCGTTGGAAAGAACGGTGTTGACCGAGAATACGACTACGAGACCAACACCGAGACCAAGAACTACACCTACACCGGAAGCGGCGGAGTGCCGCTCGGTAGCTGGGTATCGCGCAGCGTCTTCGCTGCGAAGTTCGCTGAACGAAACTTCCTGTTCTCCAACGTGATCGGATCCAACAGCAAAATCCTGTTCAACCGCGACCCGGCCCAGCGGGTCGAGGCGGTGGCGCCGTGGCTGACCACCGACAGCAACGTGTACCCGGCGATCGTCAACAAGCGGTTGGTCTGGATCATCGACGGCTACACCACGCTGGACAACTACCCGTACTCCGAGCTTACGTCGTTGTCATCGGCCACCGCCGACTCCACCGAAGTGGCGTTCAACCGGTTGGCGCCCGACAAGCAGGTGTCTTACATCCGTAACTCGGTGAAGGCCACCGTCGATGCCTACGACGGAACGGTGACGCTGTACGAGCAGGACGAGCACGATCCGGTGCTCAAAGCGTGGATGAAGGTGTTCCCCGGGACGGTCAAACCCAAGAGCGACATCACCGCCGAATTGGCGGCCCATCTGCGCTATCCCGAAGACCTGTTCAAGGTGCAGCGGATGCTGCTGGCCAAGTACCACGTCAACGACCCGGTGACGTTCTTCTCCACATCAGATTTCTGGGACGTGCCGCTGGACCCGAATCCGACCGCGAGCAGTTACCAGCCGCCGTACTACATCGTCGCGAAAAACATTGCCAAAGAAGATAACTCGGCCTCATTCCAACTGACAAGCGCGATGAACAGGTTCAAGCGCGATTACCTGGCCGCCTATATCAGCGCCAGCTCCGATCCATCCACCTACGGCAAGATCACCGTGCTGACCATTCCCGGTCAGGTCAATGGGCCGAAGTTGGCCAATAATGCGATCACTACCGATACCGCTGTGTCGCAAGACCTCGGCGTGATCGGGCGTGACAATCAAAACCGGATCAAGTGGGGCAATCTGCTCACCCTGCCGGTGGCTCAGGGCGGATTGCTCTACGTCGAACCGGTATACGCCTCGCCCGGCACCAGCGATGCCGCCTCGTCGTATCCCCGACTGATCCGGGTGGCGATGATGTACAACGACAAGATCGGTTACGGGCCCACCGTCGGCGACGCGCTGACAGGGTTGTTCGGGCCCGGCGCCGCCGCAACCGCGGCAGGCATCGCGCCCACTGAATCGGGTGCGCCGGCCAGTGCCCCACCGGGCGGCGAGCCGCCGGCGAACCCGCCGCCCCCGGCCAACGCGGCGGCGCCCGCGCCGAGCGGGGCCGTCAGCCTGTCACCGGCCAAGTCCGCTGCACTCAAAGACGTCGAGACGGCAATGGGTGCGGCCCGCGATGCGCAGAAGTCGGGCGACTTCGCGGCCTACGGCGCGGCACTGCAACGGCTCGATGACGCGATCAACAAGTACAACAACGCCAAGTAGTCGCGTTTGCTCCGGCGAGGAGGTACGGGAGATGGCCGACATCAATCAAATTCCGGTGACGGTCGTGCAGCCCGGCGAAGGGGAGTACGTTGCGCTTCCGGGTTTTGGAGCGGTGTTCAAGCTCTCCAGCAAAGCCAACGGGGGCGAGGTGTCCATCGTCGAGCATCCCTTTGAGGTCGGCATACTCACCGCAGCACACCGGCACACTCATGAGGACGAGCATTCGATCGTGCTGACCGGGGAAATCGGGTTCCGCTCCGACGACAGTGAAGTCGTCCTCGGGCCCGGTGGCTACATCACCAAACCGCGCGGGCAGATGCACGCCATGTGGAACGCCGGCAGCGAACCCGGCCGCATCATCGAGATCATCACCCCGGGTGGGTTCGAGAACTATTTTCGCGAACTGGGTGAGCTGCTCGTCGAGCACGCGAATGATCCGCTCGGCAAGGTGATGCACGAGCTGCCCGAGTTCGACGAGCTGGCTGACAAATATGGGCTGACCTACGGAACTCCAGATTGGATGGACGACATCAGGCAGCGTTATGGGCTGAACGCGCCTTCGCACTGAGGCACCCAGCTCCGTCGAGCCTGGTGAGGGCGCGATTTGGAGGCCTCGCGAGCGTTCGGTAACCTGGTATTCACCCGTCGCGGGGTGGAGCAGCTCGGTAGCTCGCTGGGCTCATAACCCAGAGGTCGCAGGTTCGAATCCTGTCCCCGCTACTAGTAGAAACGGCCCCCGGAGAATCCTCCGGGGGCCGTTTTCATGCCTGTAGCGCGATGTCGAGCCCGTCGGTGCTCATGCACCCGCCCCCGACCGG
>DATAZN010000422.1:0-11770 GCA_036272035.1 Mycobacterium sp.
ACGAGGCTGTTGCCTTGCCGCACGGCGACGAGCGCGTTGTCACGGTGTGCAGTGGCTGCGAAGTTACGTGGAGCACGTGATCGCGATCCCATTCGTTTGCCGGCCTCGGTGCTGGTCAACATCCCAAACTCTTGCTCGATCCGGGCGTAGAGGTTCTGCTCGGCCTGCACGGCCCGAGTAATCGCGGGCTCGGCGTACACCGCGACTGATGCCAGGGCAGCGCCGACGGCTTGAGCGCTCTCCCGGACGCGCTGGGCCGCCAGGACCAGGTCCTCGGCAGTGGTCATGGCAACCATGCTACATGCGATTCATGCGTATCGACAGATCGCACGAATCGCACGATTTAGCGATAGTTGACGAACTGCAGCGCGACGTCCACGTCGGCCTTCTTGAGCATCGCGATGACCTCCTGCAGGTCGTCGCGCTTTTTGCTGGTGACGCGCACCTCGTCGCCCTGGATCTGGGTTTTGACGGTCTTGGGGCCGTCGTCGCGGATCAGCTTCGTGATCTTCTTGGCGTTTTCGCTGCTGATGCCCTCTTTCAGGGTGCCGGTGACCTTGTAGGTCTTGCCGGAGGCCTGCGGCTCGCCGGCGTCGAAGGCCTTGAGGCTGATGTCGCGCCGGATCAGCTTTTCCTTGAACACGTCGACGGCAGCCTTGACGCGCTCCTCGGTGGAGCTGGTCAGCTCGATCGCCTCTTCGCCCTTCCAGGCGATCTTGGTGTCGGTGCCGCGGAAGTCGAACCGGGTGGACAGTTCCTTAGCCGCCTGGTTGAGGGCGTTGTCGACCTCCTGCCGGTCGAGCTTGCTGACGACGTCGAACGATGAATCCGCCACTGGATACGTCCCCTTCTATCGGTGTTGGCCGTTTGTTAGCCAAGTACATCTTCGTTGTAGGCTGCTACACGCACCACGGCAGATTGCCCGAGCGGCCAATGGGAGCGGACTGTAAATCCGTCGGCTTATGCCTACCCAGGTTCGAATCCTGGATCTGCCACCAAGGTCAGAGGGTACGTGGTCCCGCAGCAGCTATTTTGAGCTGCGGGCCAGTCCAAAGCCAGTCCGCGGCTCGCGACGTCAGTTGCTGGAGGCGCCGCAACTCGGCACGACGTGGTCATTGGTGATGCCGTGCAAGTACCAGTTGTTGTTCAGGTTGGCTAACTGGACCGAGATTTGGGATGCCGCCGCGGCGTGAGTGGTGTTGTCGGCGTTGACGTACCAGAAGTGGTTGTAGGTGTAGCAGACGTTCAGTGCGGCCGCGCCGCCGTTGACCGACTGCACATCGACGGTCCCGAGCTTGAGGCCGTCGTTGTAGTGGCTCGTCTGATCTTGGGCGTCGTATTCGCCTTGCCTACCCAATCCTTGTGCCGCACTGCGCAGGGCGTTGAACTGATCGGCACCCAGATTCGGCTCGACGACCGCAGAGAGCTGCTTGGCGGCTGGGCCGCCCTGAGAATGGTCGGCGTTGTAGGCGCTGATGGCCGGCCAGATGTCATGGGTGTACCGGTCGATGATCTGCTGGTTCACGGTGGGGTCCGCCTTCGCAGGATTACCAGGGGAGCTGCACGCCAGGAGCGCGGCTATCGGGACGAGGGCGACGGCGAGTTTCATGGCATCCTCAGAATATCGGTGAGCCCGTGGCCTGCGACTGGATCGACTCTGACCGGATTGCCGGAGTCGGGCGCGTTCATCATGTAGCCGTTGCCGATGTAGATGCCGGTGTGCTCGGTGCCTGCGCCCGCATTGGGCCGGAAGACCAGGACATCGCCGGGTTGTGCCTTGCCGATAACGGCGCTGCCAGGGACCAGGGACAAGTCCTGGGCGCGGGTGAAGTTGGGGTTGCTGTCGATCGCGTCGGTGCCTTGACCGACATCGAATCCGGCGCCTTGCTGCACGGAGTAGCGGACCAGGCCGCCGCAGTCGTAGCCGTAGCGGTCCCAGTCGTGGTTCTGGTTGGCGCCCTGACCGGTGTCTCCCTCACCCTGCGACGGGCCGTCCTTCGACTTGTTGGCTCCCCACGCGTACGTCGTGTTCTGTTGTCCCGCAGCGAATGCCAGCGAGTCGATGGTCTTATCGCCGGTCGGCGTCCGGGGGTCCGGCAGGGGATCGCCCGGCTTGAAGTGCGCCAGTCGCTCGTGCCATTCGTCCGCGCTCAATCCGGCCAGCAGCGGTGAAGGGTTGAGGTTGTCCGTCAGGTGATGGCTGATGTCGGGTGAGCCGTTGTCCTTCGTCGCCTCGGTGGGGAACGGTTGGTGGCCACCCTTCGTCGACAACGGCAGCTGGTCGGCCGGCGTCGTCGTGGCGTCCCCCGGGGCTGGCGCCTGCGGTATTTCGCGTCCGTTTTGGTCAAGCTTGGCGTCGCCGACCGCGGCGCGCATCGCGGTGGCCAGTTCGTGATCAGTGGTGTGCGCCTTGGTTTTCACCGTGTCGAGTTCGCTCTGCAGAATCTGCTGCTCTAACTGAGCTTCGGTCGATCCCATCAACAGCCCGGCGATGGCGATGTCGACCTTCCAGTCGTTGGTGATCGTGAAACCCAGCCCTGAAGCGGTCTCGTCGACCTCGCTCATCATGCCCTTGGTGATTTGCACGTCCTCCCAGGCGTCGCACACCGCGGACGCCACTTGCGCGGACTCGCGCCCGTCAGCCTCGATGTCGGTGCGCGCCCGGTCCAGACTGGTGTGAAAAGCGGTCCCCGCCTCGCCCTCCCAGTCGGCGAGCCCCTGTCCGACCTGACCCAGATCATCGCCGAACCGCTGCATGGTGTCCGCACGTCCGTTGGCCACCTGGAAAACCTGGAGGACCGCCGCAGGATCCCAGCGGCGCACGTCGTCGGGAGTCAGGTCGGCCATTGGGATCCCGCCGGGTAGCAATGCACAAGAGAATCCAACAACAGCGCTGGATTTTCGGTGCAAGTTCACCGAATTGTTTCTTCACCGCTTGGGGGAAAGAGATGCTTCGGTAGCTCCGCTGGCCAGATTGCGTCCGCCGTTTGCCGACGGGTCCGAGTTCGGTTGCGCCGCAGTCTCGACGACGGCGGTGACGCAGGTGCCCCGTCCGGGCGCGGTGTCAATCTTCACTTTCCCGCCGATGGCTGACACGCGGTCGGTCATATTGGTCAACCCAGTGCCGACGGTTGCCGGCTCGAATCCGCGGCCGGTGTCGCTGACCGCAAGGGTCAGTGTCTGCCCGTCGGAATGGCCGGTGATCGTGACGGCAGTGCCGGGGCCGCCGTGCTTGATGGCGTTCTGCAGCGCTTCACTGCAGCAGAAATAGAGAGCGGCTTCGATCGACGCGGGATAGCGGCCCAGATCCTGCATGTCGAGCCGAATCGGGATCGGGGCGTGCGCGGCGACCGCCGACAAGGCACGGGGAAGGCCCCCGCTGACCAGCGACGGAGGGTAGATGCCGTGCGCGAGCCTGCGGATCTCGGCGATCGCACTTTCCAGCAGTCCGGATGCCTCAGCGAGCAGCGGCTGATGTTTGCCTTGTTCAGCGTTGCGGGCGAGTTGGATGAGCACCGCCAGAGCGACGAGGTGTTGTTGGGCACCGTCGTGCAGGTCGCGTTCGAGGCGGCGCCGTTCCTCGTCGGCGGCCGTGACGAGCCGGCCACGTGACGCTTCGACTTCGGCGGCGCGCTCGGCGAGCATGCTCTCCGACACTGCTAGTGCCGCGGCGTTGTTCCACGCGATCACCAGGATGTGAAAGGCATTCATCGGCAACGCGATGATGATGAATGCGTGCTCGATCCACCGCGGCGGTGGCGTGGCGAAGTGCGCGAAATGCTGAAAACGGGCTACCGAAGCCAGAGCCAGCACGCAACCGGCAGTGATGACGGCGAAAACCAGCCCCCGCTGCCAGCGCATGTAGGGCTGGGCGAATACGACAGGTACCAGGGCAGCGAGCACCATCGCCGGCAGCAGGTTCGGTGCGACGAACGTAATGAGAAAAACGGCGAACCAGTTACCGATGCACGCCAGGGTGATCGATTGCTGGTATCTAGCGCGACGCGCCAAGGCCAGCGCTACCGCCAGCACGAGACATTGCGCGGTGCATATCGCGGCGATGGCCAGAAACCAGGCGGATCGCAGAAAACACACGTATTGCCATAGGGACAGCACCACACCGGCACCGAAGTACATGGCGAAGTAACCGGCCAGGAACAGCTGAAAACGTTCCACCGTAAATCGATGAATGAGGTCGTGGCCCAGCAACGACGACGACCGCACAGCCGCGTCCAAGAGGACTTTCGGCACCCGCCAGTAGGGCACCGATTCGGCTGTCGTCGTGGCGCTTAGTGGCTTGCTGTCCATAACCGCGTCAGTAGGTCCGGAGTCAGGTGTTCTTTGTGTAAGTAGGCCGCGGCGCCGCAACTCGCGACGTCCGGGGAAAGGTCCTCGACGTCATACGTTGACGTCAACAGGACGATCAATTCTGGATGTGCGGCGCGGAGTCGCCGGGTGGCTTCGATGCCACCCATTCCAGGCATATTAATGTCCATCAAGACGATCCCAGCACTGCCGTCCGGAATGAGTTCGATTGCAGATTCCCCGGTTTCGCAACTGCCGGCCATCGTGAAATCTTCGGTGGCCGCCACGGCAGCGGCCGTCGCGACCCGGAAACTGGCCTGGTCGTCGACAACCCACACCCGCACCCGCTCGTCTGCCACCTTCGGATGATGCGGCACGCTTGTGCGCCTCACGATGGTGTACACACCACACTTTTCATGGTGCGCACATCACTTCTCGTTCGTCGAGCTGTTGTCGTTGAGGAACATCAGCACAGCCTTGACCCGGCGGTCGACGGAGTCGTTGACGGTCAAGCCGAGCTTGGCAAAGATGGAATTAATGTGCTTTTCCACCGCCCGCTGAGTCAGCACAAGCCGTTGCGCCACCGTGCGGTTGCTGAGCCCGGTGGCCAGTTCGGCAAGCACTTCGCGTTCTCTGGGCGTCAGCCGGCTGAGCGTCTCGGCAGAGCTCGGCTGAGCCAGTAGTGCCTCGACCACGAGTGGATCCAGCACGGTCCCACCTGCGGCGACCTGGTGCACCGCCTCGCTGAGCTGGTCGAAGTGTGAAACGCGTTCCTTTAGCAGATAGCCGCGGGCCGCGGTACCGCCGTCCAGCAACCCCGTCACGTAGTGGGGATCCGCGTATTGCGACAAGACAATTACCCCGATGTCCGGATGCGCGGTCCGCATCCACCGGGCCAAGCGAATGCCCTCGTCCGTCGACGTCGGTGGCATCCGCACATCGGTGAACAGCAGTGTCGGATGATGCTTTTCGATGAGTTCGACGGCGGAGTCATAATCCTCGGCGACGCCAACGACATTCACATCCGCATCGGTTGATAGTGCCCGTTGGACGCTGTCTCGGACCAACAGGCTGTCTTCAGCGATGACGATCGAAATTGAACCACTCACCCGTAATGCCGTCCTTCCTCGATCGTTAGAATACTCAACCGATATCGCCGCCCGAACTATTCGCGCATTTGCGGCGGGCCGCTAGAGTAGTGCGCTACTTAATTTCGCGACGCAAGCCCTGACGGCCGCGCGGTGACTGGTCGCGCGCCAGGCGATGGCTTCGAAGCCGTTGTGTGAAATGGCAATTCAATTCGCCCGCCGCGTTGGGCCGGGCCGGTAGGTGTAGGTGCCCCGGGGGGGTACGCACCACCACAGGTGTGGTGCGTGCTTTCTGGCCGCCGACTTGTCATCGGATGAGACTCAATGTTTATCCGAGCATGTCCGCCAACGGGTGGCACGCAAATAGTCAAGGAGGCGAAATGTCGCAATCAACAACGACATCCGCGAGAACGAGCGAAGTCGTTCATGAAGCTGCACCGATTTCGGTAAAGGACGAGACGTCAGACGCGCCCGTTCTGATCACCGCGGAGGAGGTGCTATTCAGCACCCGGGTGGCCCTGTTGCTACAAAAGGCGTCCGCTCCCCATCGGTGGATCGGTGCGATTCGCGTCGCCGCGGGCTCGCTGCACCTGCCGCCGCCGCGGCAGCGTCATCCGGTGGACACCGGTTACCTCGAGCGGGCCCGCATGGCCCGCGAAATGGACCGGCTGTGAGCACCTTCCACTATCACTGGTCTGGCTCGCCCCGGCTCGATGCTCTGATGCACGAGCTCGGGGCGAGTCTGCGCCGCGACTTCGAGCACCGTGAACTCAGTGTGACGACCGCGCCATCACCTAATCCGGGGCCGCCCAGTCGGTGGAGACCTTCCGATGCCTGATTCGCCATACGTCGCCGCGGGACGTGAAGGTGTCCCGCTAACGAGACCGCACCTGCACGTGGTCTCGAGTCACCTCGTCGAAGAACAGGTCAGCGACGCTGTGCCGGACGATCGGCCTCGGGATGACGGCATCATCGTGTGCTGGTGAAGAAACGTCAGCGCTGCCGCCACAGCGAGCTACAGGCGCTCGTTTAGCAGACCCACAACGTCGAGGTCGTCGATCGCGGCGGTGGTGGACAACAGCGCCGGTCGGGTGACCTCCACGGGCTGCCATCGGGTGCCCATCGCCGCGGTCGACACGGCGGCCACCCACGAGTAGACGGCGAAGAGCCGGTATTGACGGTCGACGGTACCGGCGTCCAGTGGCCACCCGCCCTCGGCAAGTGCGGTGCGGTAGCGCGCTAACAGCGAATCCTGTTCACTCCGGCGGGTTTCCACCGGTAACGAGTTGCACAAGAAATAGGCCACGTCTCGGACACCTGGTGCCCGGCAGGCCACCGCCCAGTCATAGAACCCGATTCGGCCGGCATCGACAAACAGGTTGCCGCAGTGGTCATCGCCGTGGATCAGCGTCTGCTCGCCCTCCCCGTAGAGCGCAATGATGTCGCCCGATCGTTCGATATACAACTCGGCGATGGCGCGAAACGCCGTGCCGAGTTCGTCGCCGAACTGATCGAGGCCGAGCTTGATGAAATGCGTGCGCTGTGCCGCCAGTTCGCTATCCGACGGCGCCCGCCGCATGCCTTCGGCAGGTGTCAGCCACGACAGATCCTTGCCCCGGTAAGCGGTGTGCAAGAGCGCGAGTTCCTCGACCAGCGACTCCGCCACGGCGATGATGTCGGCGTCGGCCGGTGCCGGAAAACGGCAGCCGGAAGCGGCGAGGTCTTCAAGCACCATGACGAACGTTCCGTCGGTCGGGTCGCAGGCGGCATGCCAGACCTGCGGGATGCGCACCGGCAGCTCATTGCCGACCGACTCGTATAACCGTGCCTCGGCGACACCGAGACCGATCTGGCGGAGGAACTTGCGCTGCTCGGGGTGGAAGGGCTGCAATTTCACGAACACGCTGGCCGGCACGCCGTCGGCGCCGCCTAGGCCGATTCGTGCGCGACCCGTGGTTCCGGAGTGGGCGTCGAGCACCTCGGTCGACGTGACCGTCGCACCGAGCACATCGCTGAACCACGCGGCGGTCAGTTCTGCTGGCTCAGCCGGAATGCTCACCGAAGGCAAATTACCCGCATCGGACGCTATATCGGACAATTTCAGTCTAATGTCCGATCTGTGGGACGAGCGCGCGGACGACGAACTGGTCGACGAACCGCCGCTTGGCCGCTCGCGATCGATGCCGCCACGATGGGGACAACAGGTGCAGGACGGCTGTGTGGATCCAGCGGGCCACCTCGCGACGGTCGAGATCCGGATACAACGTCCCGTTGTCCTGCCAACGCGCAAATAAGTCGTCGTAATGTCCGACGACCACGTCGACGATCTGCTCCGACCCCAAGGCCAGGGCGGCGGCCAGGGCTGTGCTCTCGCTGGCGAACAGGGCTTCGTTCAGCTGATCTCCGTCCACCGATTCGGCCGGTTCCAGCACCATGCGGGAAATGCACCGAAGTGGGTCGTCGGGGTGACTCAGTCCACGGACCAGTCTGCCCAGTGCCGCATCGACTCGCCGGAGCACCAGGCCGAGAAGTAAGTCATCGCGGGTGGGGAAGTAGCGGTAGACCGTCGAGCGCACCACGTCCGCTTCGCGAGCCACCTCGGACATCCGAATTTGGGTGTTACCCCGCCTCACGATGCAGCGACCGGCGGCGTCCAGGATGCGCCGGGCAGCGTCGTCGGTCATTTGCCAGATACTACGTGCCGAGGCATCAACGATAGGAACGTATGGGAATCAAGGACATTGGCCGCCTTCTCGGCGCGGACGAAGGGCTCAACCATCAGATCGTCGATACCTTCGCGACTCTCTCGCAGTCCGAACTTGCTTGGACGGAGAAGATTTGGGCTTCGATTGCGCGGATCGACGGCACTCTCCAGCTGGACTTCGGGCTGGGTAAATACCAGAACCGCGGCATCATCGACGGCTTTGGCGGAGTGTCTCGTGGACGAGAGCAATGGACGGTGCGGGCCAGCCGCGAACTGCGCACCGCACCCGAAGATGCGGTCATCGGTCCGGTACGCATGGAGGTTGTCGAGCCCCTGAAACGGATGCGGTTCGTACTGGAACCGAATGACGCGCAGCCGATTTCATTCGATGTGGTGTTGTCCGGAGTGACGCCGCCGTATTTCGAAGAGCGGAATATCGTTCGCGACAGGCGCACCGGCCGCGTCGACGTCGACGTCATCCGCTACCACCAGGGCGGCTGGGCCGAGGGCACCGTCACGGTCGATGGCCACGAACACCACATCACGCCCGACGAGTGGTTCGGCTTCCGCGACCATTCCTGGGGCGTCCGGCAAGCCATCGGCGAACCGGTGCCCGACCTGATACCCGTCCCCGGAGCTCCTCCCGGAGTGCGCGGAGGCATGAAGTGGTCGCCGTCGTTCTTCCAGCGGCCCGACGGCACTTACTACGAGACGGCCATCTTCGTCGTCGAGGGGCCATGGGCGTACAGCTCGGCCTATCTGAATGATGCTGCGGGACAACAGACTGCGGTTCGCAGCGTGACGCCGCACATTGAGTACGACCGCCAAACCCGGTTCGTCAAGGGTGGCGAACTCCACCTAACCATGGAGTCCGGCGAACAGCGGGTCATCGAGGTCGAGGCCCTCGGCGACTGTGGCTTCTTCCTCAAGACCGGTGGCTACGGCTCGTGGCGTGGACACAAGCACGGCTCGTGGAAGGGCAAACTTCACGTCGAGGGTGAGTACCTCGCCGACTGCTGGACGCCCGAAAACCTCTCGGAATTAGGCCAATTTCGCGATACCCCGATCCGCGTGCGCGATGGCGACGCCGTCGGCTACGGGATCATGGAGAGCATCATCGGCGGCGAGTGGCCCGAATTGGGACTGACCGCTGAATCCGATTACAAGGTGTCGTACACATGACTCTCGCACCCGACGTCGTCGATCGGCTCACCGCATGGATGGGCGGGCAGGTCTCCGGCGACGTCCGGATCGACGGGCTGCAGAGCGTGGAGTTCGGGCACTCCGCCGAGATGGTGGCCTTCACGATTGCCGCCGGGTCGAACCGGCGCGATGTGGTGCTGCGGCTGCGCCCCACACCGCCCGCGTTGTTGGAGCCGTACGACCTTGCACGCCAGTTTCACGTCCTTACGGCGTTGGCTCCAACAGCTGTGCGGGTGCCACCCGCGTTATGGCACGAGCCGACGGGCGAGGTGCTGGGTCGGCCGTTCTTCGTGATGGATCGTGTGGCCGGCAGTATCTACGAACTGGACGCACCCGATGGCACCCGCGAACGGGTGCGCGCGATGTGCGCAGGACTCGCTGAACAACTCGCTGCCGTTCATCTTGTCGACGCGGCCGACGTGGGCTTGACCGATCTCGCGGACGGTGAGACGCATCTGACTCGCGAACTCGACCATTGGGCAGCCGAGATCCGCCGGGTGCAGCGTGGCCCGCTGCCGGCGCTCGAACGGCTCTTGAGCGAGCTACGCGTCGCGATGCCGGAGCCATTCCCTGCCGTGACGTTGGTTCACGGCGACGCCAAGCCCGGGAACTTCGCGTTCGTCGCGGAACAGGTCAGCGCTGTATTCGACTGGGAGATGGCCACACTCGGCGATCCCTTGACCGATCTCGGTTGGCTCGAACTGTTGTGGATGCAGCCGGTCGGCATCGCGAGCCACCCGTCTGCGTATTCGATCGACGAGCTATTGGCGTGCTACACGGCGGCCAGCGGCATCACTCCGCGGCACCGCCCGTGGTATCGCGCCCTGGCTGCCTACAAGATGTCCGCCATCTGCCTCATCGGCGCGATGCTCTACGCCGACGGCGTGAGCACCGACGAACGCTACGCGCTCAACGCGTACGGAATACCGATGCTCACCAAATTGGGCCTGGCCGAACTCGGTATCACCGAGCAACTCGACGATGGACCTGTCCTCGCCCGTTAATCGGTGTGCGCCGCTTACGGGTTTGGCGGTCCGGGGCAAAATGGGGGAATCGGGCAGAAATTGAGGCCCGGTGGCGTCGGTGGTTCAGGTCCCTCGACAATGTTGTCCGGGCACCACCGTGATGCCTGGGCGGTACCTGCGCCGAGCACCCCCGCGACACCACCCCATAGCAGGACACTCGCTGCGGCTCCGACGATTAGTCGCTTCATGGTAAGACGAATTATCCGCCTCACCGCAAACCAAAGATATAGGGAAAACTCCCTATTCGTTCGACGCGCCGTAGGCGGCTAATACGCCGAACTAACTTGGAACGTCACGCGCCATGGCCGAATCCGGAGCCGCCCAATCCGTAGACACTTTCCGATGTTTGATTCGCCACGTGTCGCCGTCGGGAACCAGCATGTCGCGGTAGCGGCCGAAGTGGTCGAGGCCGATGTGGGTGACGACTGTGAAGTAACACGACACCTGAGCCTCGTCGCGAGTTATCTCGTTGAAGAGCACGTTGGCGACGTTGTGCCGAACGATCGGTTTGACCACCGCGCTGACGGCGATGTTGCCGGTTACACCGTCGAGGAACCCCACGATCTCGGATCGGCCGCGCAGCGGTTCGAAGCCGCGGATCTCCAGAACGCCGTCCGCGCAGAAGGTGTCGGCGAGGTCGTCGAGCCGCCCGGCGTCACCCGACCAGTTGTACCGCGCGAGAGTGTCACGAATGTGCTCACGGGCGAGCAGTTCCCAGATCTCCACCGTCGAACCGCCTTCACGCCTCGGGGCTCCCACATCGAGAACCATAACCGGACGTCAGCTCCGGCGGGCTGCGCTCGCAAGTGTCAGCATTACGCGACGGACGCTCATTGTTTGTTTGCTGGTCACCAGCGGGCGGGCTGGGTCTGCGAGCCTTGACACCACGCACCGCTGAAAGGGTCGTCATGACAGAACACTTGCGCGCTTACAACAGCCTTTGGCAGGTCCGTAGCGACTCCTGGTGCCGATTGGAGGAGGCCGCCGACCGGCTGACGCGCCCGGACACCGCGGGAAAGCTGAAAGAGAAGTGTGTGGCGTCCTGCCAGGAACTGCTGGCCCGGTTGAGCACACTGGAACCCTACTGGGCCTACCCCGGTTCGCCGCAATTCGCCCGCGTGCAAAGGCTTTTCACCGGTGGCAGCTACGACAAGTTCTCCCAAGCAGTTGCGCGGATAAACCGGGCGCTGACCCAGGAGTCATACCGCACCGGCGACGTCGAGAACGCCGGCGCCGATGAGCTGGACATGTTCCCATCCGACCCGCGGCAACTCGAAGGTCAGACCGAGGCAGAGCGCGAACGGCCGTACTTCGAGGTGCTCGTCGTCGAGAAGATGACCGACGCCCAGGAACGTGCGCTGCGCAACGAGGTCCGCAAGTGGCGTCGCCCGGACGACGAATTCGTCTACGAACTTGTCGTGGTGGCCAGCGGTGACGAGGCGCTG
>DATAZN010000423.1:0-3389 GCA_036272035.1 Mycobacterium sp.
CTATGGACCATTTCGACATCGCCATCATCGGCACCGGATCTGGCAACACCATCCTCGACGAGCGCTATGCTGACAGACGCATCGCGATCTGCGAGCAGGGTGTGTTCGGCGGCACCTGCATCAACGTCGGCTGCATCCCGACAAAGATGTTCGTCTATGCCGGCGAAATAGCGCAATTCGCTAGGCAATCACCACGATTCGGTATTGATGCGCATGTCGATGGCGTCCGCTGGAACGACATCGTCTCGCGAGTATTCAGCCGCATCGACCCACTGGTTATGAGCGGGGAGCAATACCGGCGTTCCTCGCCCAACGTAGAGCTGTACATGAGCCGCACTAGGTTCGCCCCGACCTTGGAGAACGGGCGCTACAAGCTACGCACCGATGACGGAGACGAATTCACCGCCGACCAGGTTGTCATCGCTGCAGGCGCCCGTGCCACCGTGCCAGACGCGATCGCCAGGTGCGGGGTGCAGTATCACACCAGCAACACCATCATGCGCATCGCGAAGCTGCCCGAACACGTAGTGATCGTTGGTGGCGGTTTCATCGCAACTGAGTTCGCCCATATCTTCTCGGAATTGGGTTCTCGAGTCACGCTGGTCATCCGCGGCGGCACGTTGCTCAGACAATGCGATGACACCCTGTGTGAACGATTTACCGATATCGCCGGCAAGAATTGGAGCATCCGGAGCCACCGTAACGTGGTCGGCGGCATCCAAGACAACTCCGG
Organism: Mycobacterium sp.; assembly: GCA_036272035.1. Lineage (GTDB taxonomy): Bacteria > Actinomycetota > Actinomycetes > Mycobacteriales > Mycobacteriaceae > Mycobacterium. Next base: position 734 of record DATAZN010000423.1, read on the forward strand.
GATCACCCTACATCTTGACGATGGTTCACGACTTCACGCTGACACCTTGCTGGTGTCGACCGGGCGGATCCCCAACGGTGACTTGCTTAATGCCGAATTAGCTGGGGTCGAGGTTATCGACGGGCTGGTGAGCGTGGACGAATACCAACGTACTACCGCGCGTGGCATATATGCATTGGGTGATGTGAGTTCGCCATACCAACTGAAGCACGTCGCCAACCATGAGGCCCGCGTGGTCAAGAACAACCTGCTGGCCGATTGGGACGACACCGATACGCTGATGCGGGCCAATCACCGTTACGTGCCGTCGGCGGTATTTACCGATCCGCAGATCGCGATGGTCGGCCTAACTGAAAACGAGGCCCGCGCACGAGGTTACAACGTCAAGTCGAAGGTGCAAGATTACGCAGACGTCGCCTACGGATGGGCGATGGAAGACACGACCGGCTTCGCCAAAATCATCGTCGACGATGACACCGGCCTGATCCTAGGCGCCCATATCATGGGCCAGCAGGCCTCACTACTGATCCAACCCCTGATCCAAGCGATGCGCTTCGGCCTGCCCGCCCAAGATATGGCACGCAGTCAATACTGGATCCACCCGGCTCTATCTGAGCTCGTCGAGAACGCGCTGCTGGCGCTATGCGGCGAGCCGCCCTTTCCGTCCCCGCTCCGACACTGACAACGTCCCAGTCATCTCCGCAACAGATTTCTGCGGCCGATCAAACACGAAACGATTGCGGAACTTCTCATCGCAAGTGGTCCAGTCGGCGTGTGGCCTCGGCTAGGCGGCTTCCCAGTTCGGATCGCTATGACTTGGGTTGTCGGTACGTGAGGGCGCGGCCGCCCCACCGGCAACGCCCGCGGTCCTCTTCACCCGGGTGAATCGGTCTCGAGGGTGATGACATCCCACCCGGCCCGGCAGCACGCTCATAGTCGACAAAGCGTTGCGGATCCTTTCCGCGCAGGCGGCCGCCCTCAAGCAATCGCTGCTGTGTCTCGCCGATGGGGTCGCAGGACACCGTGGCCAAACCAACCATGTCGAACGACCAAGAAGGGGCACTAACCGGTGAACCCCAGAACAGCACTGCTAGTTTGCGATAGACCGTTGCCGCGCCATCGTCTCACCAGTACGGTGTCCGTTCACGTCGGCGCCGGGGCTCAATTTCGATCATTGCTCGAGTTCGATCAGGCACCGATCTCGCCGGGCTTGTACCCGTTAGTCCGCGATCACGATCGCCGCATCATCCTCACTGGCGCCGGGCGATGAGCACACCAGTCCCCCGCCGGTATGACCTGGTGGTCGTGGGCGCCGGCTCGGGCGGATACGTCGCTGGCATCCGCGCGGCCCAACTCGGCATGACCGTCGCGATCGTCGAAGAACGCTATTGGGGCGGCGTCTGCCTCAACACCGGGTGCGTTCCGTCAAAAGCCTTGCTGCGCAATGCCGAGATCGCCTCCATCCTGACCGATCAGGCCGACGAGTTCGGTATCTGCGGTCACATCCACCTCGACTACGCCCGTGCCGTGTCACGCAGCCGCGAGGTCGCCGACGCCCGGGTCCGCGGCGTGCACTTCCTGATGCGCAAAAACAAGATCACCGAAATCGACGGCCGCGGCCGCTTCAGCGACTCCCACACACTCGACGTACTGCTACGTGACGGCGGCACCACCAGCCTCCGCTTCGACAACGCCATCATCGCCACCGGCTCACGGGTGCGGATGCTGCCCGGGGTCACCCTCAGCGACAACATCGTGACCTACGAACAGCAGATCCTCGACGCAGCAATACCCGAATCCATAATCATCATCGGCGCCGGCGGAATCGGCATGGAATTCGCCTACATCCTCAACAGCTACGGCGCCGATGTCCAAATTCTCGAGTACGCCGACCGCGCACTCCCAAACGAAGACGCCGACGTCTCAAAGGAATTGACCCGCCAGTACCGACGCCGCGGCATCCCCATCCAGACCAACACCCGGGTGGACTCGGTGATCGACCACGGCGGCCACATCACCGTCACCCACACTGACCGCAATGGCGACACCATCTCAGTCGACGCCGCCCGCGCGTTCATCTGTATCGGATTTTGCCCCAACGTCGAAAGCCTCGGCCTCGACATGCTGGGCGTGCACCTCACAACAGGCGGGGCAATCGACATCGACGACTACATGCGCACCTCGGCTCCCCACGTCTTCGCGATCGGCGACGTCACCGCCAAAGTGCAACTCGCTCATGTCGCCTCAGCCCAAGGAGTCATCGCCGCCGAAACCATCGCCGGCTCTCCGACCATGCCCTTGGACTACCGCATGATGCCACGCGTGACTTTCTGCCAACCGCAGGTCGCCAGCTTCGGCTACACCGAAGACCAGGCCCGCGCGAGCGGCCGCAATATTCGAGTCGCCACGTTTCCCATGCAGGCCAGCGCCAAAGCGCACGGCCTGGGCGAACGGGCCGGCTTCATCAAACTCCTCGCCGACGCTGCCCACGGCGAGCTGCTCGGAGCTCACCTCGTCGGCGCCGAAGTCAGCGAGCTACTCCCCGAACTGACCGCCGCCCAACTCTGGGACCTGACCGCCACCGAGCTGGCCCGCAACGTGCACACCCACCCCACGCTCGGCGAGGGACTACAGGAATGCTTCCACGCTCTGACCG
>DATAZN010000424.1:0-6999 GCA_036272035.1 Mycobacterium sp.
AACGTAGATCGGCGACATCGGTGATGCCCAAGCGGCTCAACTCGTCTCGGCCCCCGTCGGCCAGCTCACTCAGTTCGCCGGAACGGAACAGCCGACCCGGTCGCAGCACGCCGGTGGTGTCGGCGACGTCGCGAAAGTTCCAGGCTCCCTGTAGATCTCGTACACCAGTCGCCACTTTAGGTGACCGCCGCAGCGAAAGCGCTTTTCTCCCGGCCGATTTCGGTCCGTGCGATCGTCCGCATATGCACCTCGTCAGGTCCGTCGAAGATTCGCATCGCGCGATGCCAGGCGTACATCCGGGCCAACTCGGTGTCCTCGCTTACACCGGCGGCGCCATGCACCTGGATGGCACGGTCGATCACATCGCAGGCCACCTGCGGCGCCACCGCTTTGATCTGCGAGACCAGCAGATGGGCGGCCCGGTTGCCGTGCTGGTCGATCGTCCACGCCGCCTTCTCGCACAGCAGCCTGGCTTGATCTATCGCGTTGCGGGACTGGGCAATTGCCTGCTGCACCAGGCCCTGGTCGGCCAGCGGCCGGCCGAACGCGATCCGGGTGTTCGCCCGGTGGACCATCAGGGCCAGTGCACGCTCGGCACCGCCCAGCGCGCGCATGCAGTGGTGGATGCGACCCGGGCCGAGTCGCGCCTGAGCGATCGCGAAACCGGAGCCCTCCTCGCCGAGCAGGTTGGTGACCGGCACCCGGACGTTGTCGTAGATGATCTCGCAGTGCCCAGGCTGATCCTGGTAACCGAAGACGGATGTCGAGCGGACCACCGTCACACCAGGCGTGTCGATCGGTACCAGCACCATCGACTGCTGCTGGTGGCTGGCCGCTTCGGGGTTGGTGCGACCCATGACGATCAGGACCTTGCAGCGCGGGTCCGCCGCCCCTGACGTCCACCACTTGCGGCCGTTGATCACGTAGTCGCCACCGTCACGCACGATCGAGGTCTCGATGTTGCGGGCGTCGCTGCTGGCGACGGCGGGTTCGGTCATGGAGAAGCCGCTGCGGATTTCGCCGTTCAGCAACGGCTCGAGCCACTGCTTGCTCTGCTCTTCGGTGGCGAACAGGTGCAGGGTTTCCATGTTGCCGGTGTCCGGCGCCGCGCAGTTGATCGCCTCGGGCGCTATCTCCAGGCTCCACCCGGTCAGCTCGGCCAACGGCGCGTATTCCAGGTTGGTCAGCCCGGATTCCGCGGGCAGGAACAGGTTCCACAGGCCGGCGGCCTTTGCCTTGACCTTCAGTTCCTCGATGATCGGCGGAACGGTGTGATCGTGCGGGCCGACTTCCTCGCGGTGCTTGTCGTATTCGGCTTCGGCGGGGAAGACGTAATCGGTGATGAACTCGCTCAGCCGCTTGTGGTAGTCGCTTGCTTTGGCTGACATTGCGAAGTCCATGACCGTCACGATAAGCCACCCGTGGCGAGGGCACACCGGGGGCGCAGGATGAAGGTCATGACCGACACCCGCCCGCCGTTGCCGCCGTTCACGTTGGAGACGGCGATCCAGAAGGTTCAGGCCGCCGAGGACGCGTGGAACAGCCGCGATCCGGACCGGGTCAGCCTGGGCTACACCGTCGACTCGCAATGGCGGAACCGGGGAGAGCACATCGTCGGCCGCGCGGCGATCGTGGCGTTCTTGACCGGCAAATGGCAACGCGAACTCGACTACGCACTGCGCAAGAGCCTGTGGAGTTTCCATGACAACCGCATCGCCGTTCGGTTCCAGTACGAGTGCCGCGATGCCTCCGGCCAGTGGTGGCGCAGCTACGGCAATGAATTGTGGGAGTTCGACGCGGCGGGCCTGATGGGCCGACGCGAGGCCAGCATCAACGACGTCGCGATCGACGAGTCCCAGCGGCGATACTTCGGCCCACGGCTGCCGGCGGAGCACGGCCGGGACTTTCCACTTTGGTGACCGGTTAGGGTTGTTGCCGATCTACCGCGGCAGGGAGTACAGGAAGTAGATGCGCACGCCATGACAGAAACGCAGACGACGGTCGGCGTGGTCGCCGAGTCGGGGGCCGACGAGCGACGGGTCGCGCTGGTCCCGAAGGCAATCGCGCCGCTGGTGAACAGCGGGGTCGCGGTCGTAGTGCAGCCGGGTGCGGGCGAGCGAGCGTTGCTTCCCGACTCGCTCTACACCGAGGCCGGGGCCACCATCGGCGATGCCTGGGCGGCCGATGTGGTCGTCAAGGTCGCACCGCCGACCGCCGAGGAGGTCGGCAAGCTGCACAGCGGCCAGACGCTGATCGGTTTTCTGGCGCCGCGTAACGCCGACAACTCGATCGGCGCGCTCAAGGCGGCCGGCGTGCAAGCGTTTGCACTGGAAGCCATTCCGCGGATATCGCGGGCGCAGGCGATGGACGCGTTGTCGTCGCAGGGCAACGTCGCCGGATACAAGGCCGTGCTGCTGGCGGCTTCGGAGTCGACCCGGTTCTTCCCGATGCTGACCACCGCGGCCGGAACCGTGAAGCCGGCCACCGTGCTGGTGCTCGGCGTCGGTGTGGCCGGGCTGCAGGCCTTGGCGACGGCGAAACGGCTCGGCGGGCGCACCACCGGCTACGACGTGCGGCCCGAGGTGGCCGACCAGGTCCGCTCGGTCGGTGCGCAATGGCTGGACATCGGCATCGACGCGGCGGGTGAGGGCGGCTATGCCCGTGAGCTCACCGACGAGGAACGGGCACAGCAGCAGAAGGCGCTGGAGGACGCGATCAGCGGCTTTGACGTGGTGATCACCACCGCCCTGGTCCCGGGCCGGCCGGCACCCAAGCTGGTGACCGCGGCCGCGGTCGAGGCGATGAAGCCCGGCAGCGTGGTCGTCGACCTGGCCGGCGAAACCGGCGGCAACTGCGAGCTCACTGAGCCGGGGCAGGTCGTCGTCAAGCACGACGTCACGATCGCCTCACCGTTGAACCTGCCGGCGACGATGCCCGAGCATGCCAGCGAGCTCTACAGCAAGAACATCACCGCGCTGTTGGACCTGCTGATCACCGACGGCGCGCTGGCCCCGGACTTCGACGACGAAGTCATCGCGGATTCATGTGTCACGCGCGAGACAGGGGAGGACTCCTAAATGCACGGCCTGTATGACGAACTGCTGTCCAATCTGGCGATCCTGGTGTTGTCGGGATTCGTCGGGTTCGCGGTGATCTCGAAAGTGCCCAACACACTGCACACGCCGCTGATGTCGGGCACCAACGCCATCCACGGCATCGTCCTGCTCGGCGCGCTGGTGGTGTTCGGCGAGGTTGAGCACCCGTCGCTGGCGGTGAAGATCATCCTGTTCGTGGCCGTCGTGTTCGGCACGCTGAACGTCATCGGCGGCTTCATCGTCACCGACCGGATGCTGGGCATGTTCAAGGGCAAGAAGAAGCCTGTGCCGGCGAAAACGGAAGACGCGGTCGCCAAATGAACTACCTGGTAATCGCCCTCTACGTCATCTCGTTCGCGCTGTTCATCTACGGCTTGATGGGCCTGACCGGACCCAAAACCGCGGTGCGCGGCAACCTGATTGCCGCGGTCGGCATGGCGCTGGCCGTGACCGCGACGCTGATCAAGATTCGGCACACCGACCAGTGGTTATGGATCATCGCCGGTCTGGTGGTGGGCGTCGTCTTGGGCGTCCCGCCGGCCCGCTTCACCAAGATGACCGCCATGCCGCAGCTGGTGGCATTCTTCAACGGTGTCGGTGGTGGCACGGTCGCGCTGATCGCACTCGCGGAATTCATGGAGACGAAGGGCTTTTCCGCGTTTGAGCACGGCGAGTCGCCGACGGCGCACATCGTGGTGGCGTCGCTGTTCGCCGCGATCATCGGGTCGATCTCGTTCTGGGGCTCGATCATCGCGTTCGGCAAGCTGCAAGAGATCATTTCCGGATCGCCGATCGGCTTGGGCAAGGCGCAGCAGCTGATCAACCTGCTGCTGCTGATCGCGGCGATCGCCGCCGCGGTCGTGATCGGGCTGGGCGCACATCCGGACACCGGCGGGGTGTCGCTGTGGTGGATGATCGGCCTGCTGGCCGCCGCGGGTGTGCTGGGCCTGATGGTGGTGTTGCCCATCGGCGGCGCCGACATGCCCGTGGTGATCTCGCTGCTCAATGCGATGACCGGCTTGTCGGCCGCCGCGGCGGGCCTGGCATTGAACAACACCGCGATGATCGTCGCGGGCATGATCGTCGGTGCGTCGGGTTCGATCCTGACCAACTTGATGGCCAAGGCGATGAACCGTTCCATCCCCGCGATCGTGGCCGGCGGGTTCGGCGGCGGCGGTGTGGCACCGGGTGGCGGTGACGCCGGCGACAAGACGGTCAAGTCCACCTCGGCCGCCGATGCCGCGATCCAGATGGCGTACGCCAACCAGGTGATCGTCGTCCCCGGTTACGGCCTGGCCGTCGCCCAGGCTCAGCACGCTGTGAAGGACATGGCGGCGTTGCTGGAGGCCAAGGGGGTGGAGGTGAAGTACGCCATCCACCCGGTGGCCGGCCGGATGCCGGGGCACATGAACGTGCTGCTGGCCGAGGCCGAGGTCGACTACGACGCGATGAAGGACATGGACGACATCAACGACGAGTTCGGCCGCACCGACGTCGCCATCGTCATCGGTGCCAACGACGTGACCAACCCGGCGGCCCGCAATGACGCGTCCAGCCCGATCTACGGCATGCCGATCCTCAACGTGGACAAGGCCAAATCGGTGATCGTGCTCAAACGGTCGATGAACTCCGGATTCGCCGGCATCGACAACCCGCTGTTCTACGGCGAGGGCACCACGATGCTGTTCGGGGACGCCAAGAAGTCGGTGAGCGAAGTCGCTGAGGAGCTGAAGGCGCTGTAACGGTAGGGGCCCGTAACGGCCCTTAGCTGTTCTCGACGAAGGCTGAGTGGTTAGACGGGCGGGTACGCCGGTGGCGGATAGCCCTGGCCGTCCGTGACGCCGCGCAGGCCCCACGGCAGGTACTTGAAGTAGAACTCGAGCTCGTCGGAAAAGTCGTAGCTGGGATCAGGATCCGGTTGCATCTGACTACCTCTCGAGTCGGTACGTGTTCCATGTCGGAGTCTAGTCCCGGCGGGCAACGCGCAACAGTGAACTGTCGTGTTGCCTAGACTACCCAACTAGTTGATTGACTCCGGGCAGCCCCCGGACTGCCGATAGCGAGTAGACATGCCATCCGAGAACGGGCTCACCCGCCGCGAGGAGCTGCTGGTTGTAGCCACCCAGTTGTTCGCCGCGCGCGGCTATCACGGCACCCGGATGGACGACGTCGCCGATGTGGTCGGGCTGAACAAGGCCACCGTCTACCACTACTACGCCAGCAAGTCGCTGATCCTCTACGACATCTATCAGCAGGCCGCCGAGCGCACCCTGGCCGCCGTGCACGACGACCCGACGATGTCGGCCCGTGAGGCGCTCTACCAGTACACCGTGCGGCTGCTCACCGGGATCGCCGGCAACCCCGAAGGCGCGGCGGTGTATTTCCAGGAACAGCCCTACATCACCGAATGGTTCACCGAGGAACAGGTCGCCGCGGTCCGCGAGAAGGAAACCCAGGTCTATGAGCACGTGCACGGTCTCATCGATCGGGGCATCGCCAGCGGCGAGTTCTATGAATGCGACTCGCACGTCCTGGCGCTCGGCTACATCGGGATGACGCTGGGCGCCTACCGATGGCTTCGGCCGAGCGGACGCCGCAGCGCCAAGGAGATCGCCGCCGAGTTCAGCACCGCACTGCTGCGGGGTCTGATCCGCGACGAGGCGGTCCGGGTCGAATCACCGCTGGGCGTCGGAACCGACATCGGTACAGCCGCGCGTCGTTCCTGAGCCGTCGAAGAGACTGATCACATGACTGACATGTTTCGTCTGGACGGAAAGGTCGCCGTGGTCACCGGCGGCGGCCGCGGCATCGGCGTGATGATGGCGCGCGGCCTGCTGCAAGCGGGAGCGACGGTATACCTGTCCAGCCGCAAAAAGGCCGAGCTGGATGCCGCCGTCGCTGAATTGTCGGCGCACGGACCGGTACAGGCCATTCCCGCCGATCTGGGCACCATCGACGGAGTGCAGGCGCTGGTTTCCGACCTCGCCGAGCGCACGGATGCGGTCCACGCGCTGTACAACAACGCCGGCGCCGCATGGGGTGCGCCGTTGGGCGAGTTTCCTGAATCCGGCTTCGACAAGGTCTTCAACGTCAACGTCAAGGGTGTCTTCCTGCTGACCCGCGCCATGGTCCCGATGCTCACTGCTGGCGCGACCGAGGGCGACCCGGCCCGCGTCATCAACACCGGCAGCATCGACGGGATCGTTCCGCCCGGGCGCGGCCGGGACAACTTCTCCTACAGCGCCAGCAAGGCCGCGGTCCACATGCTGACCCAGCACCTCGCCGGGGAGCTGGCGCCGCGGATTCTGGTCAACGCGATCGCGCCCGGGCTCTTCGAATCCCGGATGACCAAAGAGCTGTTGCAGGCGGGTTCGGACGCCGTCGGTTCGGGCTTTCCGCTCGGCCGGATCGGCCAGCCCGACGACATGGCCGGCATCGCGGTCTTCCTCGCCAGCCGGGCCAGTAGCTACATCACCGGCGCGGTGATCCCGGTGGACGGTGGCGTCAGCGTCGTCCGCTAGGCCTTCAGCAGATTCCGCTGGAGGAACTCGAGTTGGTCGGCGAGGACGCGCTCGAAGGCATCGCCGACATAGATCTCGAAATGCCCTTCTGGATACAGCTTGATCTCGCCGCGGGGCGCCGTCGCCGCATAGCGGCGGGTCGGACCTGACGGCGCGACCGTGTCGGTTTCACATATGCAGAACAGGATTGGGCAGGGCACCTTCGCCGCGAGCCGACCCGGCCGGTACGGCAGGAGCTTCACGCCAATGCGCGCGGCGACCTCGTTGCGCAGCTCGACGCCGTCGGGCACCAGACCCAGAAAGCCGGGGTAGGCGTCCGGGGCGGTCATCAGCGCGACCTCGCCCGGAAGCCCGGCCGTTTGCACCATCACCGGCATCCCGCC
>DATAZN010000425.1:0-7757 GCA_036272035.1 Mycobacterium sp.
GGTGGGCCTGGTAACCCGGGTGGGCCTGGTGGTCCTAACGGGCCGGGTGGACCTGGCCACGCTGGTGGACCCGGTGGACATCACGGCCGCGGTGGCGACGGCGGGCGCGGATCCGCGCCCTACTACACCTACTTCTACAACAACTATTACTACGACAACAACGGCAACCGGTGCGGGCTCGGCTCGTGGCGCGACGACCTTCGCGGCTGCTTCCGGGGTGCCCCGTGGGGCGACGGACCCGCACCCTGGGGTCCGGGCGCGCCGCCGCCACCGGCCTGGGACAAACCACTTCCCCCGCCGGGTGGACAGTGGACCGACGGCACAATCAATTACTGGGGATTCGAAGAAACGCCTTCCTGGGATCCACAGTTCAACCAGTGGGGCTTCAATCTCTTCGGAGTCTGGATCCCGATGTAGGGGGGCCACCCTCACCCGCGAGATAGCGCGGAGTTTGTGAGTTTTGCCGCCAAATCGTGCAGATCGGTCGCGACGACCGTCGGCTGCGGCAAGCCCGGAAGCGGCAATGCCGCGTTGCCGGGCCGGGTGATCAGTGCGCCGCCGAATCCGACGGACTGGGCGCCAATGGTGTCCCAGACGTGGGCGGCCACCATCATGCAGTCTGCCGGGGATACTGCCAGCTGCTCGCACGCGTGCAAGTACACCGCAGGCGCGGGCTTGAACGCTCGGCAGCTCTCGACGCTGAGCTGTCGCTCGAACAGGTGGCCCAGCCCGGCGTGTTCCAGCGGGCTGGGCCCGTCCGGGTTGGGCGGCGAGTTGGTCAGCGTGACCAGACGAAAGCCATTGTCGCGCAGAGCGGTCAGGCCGTCCTCGACGTCGCGGTGGGCCGGCATGGTGAGCATCGCGCGCTTCAGCGCATCCACATCCTCCTCGGCGATCTCCACGCCGCGGGTGGTCGCGAGCATCCGCAAGATTCCCTGGCCGAGCGTGAAGAAGTCGATGTAGTGCCCCGACAAGGTGGCCGTCATCGAGTACATGACCAGTTGATTGAACCACTCCCGCATCGCCGCAGGATCGCCGATGATGCGCTCGAAAATCGGTGCTATGGACTCGATGTCGATCAGCGTCTCGTTGACGTCGAACACGAGAACTGACGGTGCGGCGGTCATCGCCCCATCATCTAGCGCTCACTCCACAACGACCACCATTTTCCCGCCAGCTTCTCCGGCCTCCATGATGCGGTGTGCGTCGCGGATCTCATCGAAGGAGAAAACACGTCCCGGGGCGGCTTCGAGTTGGCCGGCGGCCACCTGCGCTGCGATGTCTTGCAGCGGCACATCAGACAACGGGAAGCCCGGGCTGCCAAACACAAAGCTGCCGAAGAAGGACCAATTCACCCCGCTCGGCATCCGCAGTAACGGGTTGAAGTCGCCGATCGGGTCGAGCCCACCCAGCCACCCGGCCAGGCAGGCCGTGCCGTCGCGGCGAAGCATGTCCAACGAGTCCAGGATCGTGCTGTTGCCGACCAAGTCGAGGACCGCATCGATCCGCTTGGCTTCGGCGATGCTCGCAGCCAGCGTCGGTGATTCCAGCTCGGCACGCACAGCGCCTAGTGCCTCCAGCATGCCGAAACGCTCGCGCTTGCGTGCGGTGGCTATCACGTGTGCACCGGCCGCGACTGCCATCTTGACCGCGGCCTGGCCGAACGATGAAGTCGAGCCGCGGATGACGATGGTTTGTCCCGCAGACAGTTTGAGATTGCGGAACAGGCACGTCCACGCTGTCGCAAACGTTTCCGGGAGTGCCGCTAACTGTGACCACGGCAAATCGGACTCGATAAGGGCGACGTTGGCCGCACGTACCCGGGTGTATTCCGCGTAGCTGCCGTTGATGGTTCGCCCGAGGCCACCCATCAATGCGGCGACTTTGGCGCCGACCGAAAACTCTCCGCGCGGACACGCGTCGACGATGCCGACGCATTCGATGCCGCTGACTTCGGCGGCTTCGGCCCATTCCCCGCGGCGCATGTGCAACTCGGCGTGGTTGATGCCGAACCCGCGGACCTTGATGACCACTTCGCCGTCTTTGGGCAGCGGTTTGGGGATGTCGGTGTAGACCAGGCTGTCGAGTCCACCGAACTTCTCCAGCACGATCGCGCGCATGGTCTCGCCGCCCGGTTGTTCGCGCACCACCGCGGGTGCGGTGGGCAGTGCGTTGGCGGGCTGAGGTGACTCCGCAGCGGACATGATGTGCTTTCCTTTGCGTCTACTCGTATTGGGATGTTCCGCCCATTATTATGGGCGTGGTGGCCCATTCTTGTCCACGGGCACCGGCGGGCGACTTAGCCTGTCCGCTTGCGAGGTCCGGGTTTGCGGCGTTTGGGGGTCGCCGCGAACGAACGGACGTATTCGACAGCCGCCGTCAGCGCAGCACGCAAAGGTTCAGGGTCGTCGGTGAGGAAGGTGATCAAGGCGCCACCCTGATGAGCGGCCACCAGAGAGACCGCGAGGTGGCGCGGATCGGCGTTCGGTCGCAGATCGCCGCGACGGCGCATCTCGGTGAGACCGCTCTGGAACAACTCGATCCACTGGTCGTAACCGTCGGCGAGATCGCCGTGGATTTCGGCGTCGGCCTCGACCAATTCCGCTGCGAGCGAGCCGTATACGCATCCGCCCACGCGGTAGACCGGGTCTAGTTCGGCAAGGGTGGCCTCGACCCAAGCGTCCAGCGCGGCGAAGCTGTCCAGGCCGTCCAGTTGAGTGTGAAATTCTCGGACGTGAATGCGGCGTGCGCCGATCACGTTGCGGGTCAGATCACGCTTGCCGTCGAAGTAGTGCGAGATCTGTGAACCGCTTACGGCGGCCGCACCACGCACCTCGTCGATACTGGTCCCGCCGACCCCGCGCTCGAACATGAGGCGGGCGGCCACATCAATGATGCGTGCGCGGGTGGCCCGGCCCTTGCGGGTCAGCCGTGACGTGCCGTCGTCAGACAACGGTGCCGCCCCTTTCGGCGATGGTCACGCGGGTCGTGCACCCGTACGCCTGCCGCGTGGACGACGCGCTGGACGTGGCACCCGCTCCGCCGGGTCGGTGGCGAACATCCGCAAGTAGTTGACTGCGAATCGGACAGCATCGGCGTGCGGCCAATCGGCCTGATAGGTGAAGGCCAGTGTGGCGCCACCCTGATGGGCGCTGACGATGACCAGCGCCAAACATCGCGGGTCCGCACCGGCGGCGACGACGCCACGATCTTTCATCTGCTGAATTACCTGCTCCAGCAACTCAATCCACTGCCAGTAACCTGACGCCAGCGTCTCGCGCGTTGCGCTGTCGGATTTACCGAGTTGTCCGGCCAGCGCGTGATAGGTCGGCGTGCCGGAATAGCCGATGCGTCGCAGGTAACGCATATTCAGATCGATCCATCGCTCGAAGTCATCGAACGTGTTCAGCTCGCCGAGCTTGGGCTGGCGATGAAAGTCCAGCACGACGTGTATCTGGCGGACGACGACCGCGCGGATCAGCGCTTGCTTGTCGGCGAAATAGTGGGCGAGCTGGGACCCGCTTACCGATGCGGCCTTGCGCAGCGCATCCATGTTCAGCGTCGAAAGGCCCTCGCGCAGGATGAGTTCGGCGGCGACCTGCAGGATCCGATCACGCGTTGCCCGGCCCTTGGCCGTCAGGCGCCGCTCGTCCTGCAGCTCGGCGTGGACCATAGCGTCAGGTTAGCCCGCCGGCGCACCCGATTATGGGACGTTTATCCCATACGGTCAGTCCGTGTGTCGTTAAGCAGCTGAATGGACTTTGGTCAAGAAAGCGCGGATCAGCCCGGCAACCTCGTCGAGCGCCGACTCGAGCAGGAAGTGCCCGCCGTCGAGAAGATGGATCTCGGCATCGGGCAGGTCGTCGGCGAATGCCTCAGCGCCTGCCGGGCCGAAGATCTCGTCGCCGCGCCCCCAGACCGCGAGCAGTGCCACGCGGCTGGAGCGAAAGTATTCGTGGACGCTGGGATACATCGGCGAATTGCTGGCGTAGTCGCGAAACAACTTGAGTCGTACTTCGTCGTTGCCCGGCCGCGATAACAGGGCATAGTCATGATGCCAGGCTTCGGGGCTGACCAGCGTCTCATCGGGTACGCCGGTCAGATATTGCCACCGGGTGGCGTCCAAAGTGAGGAATTGCCTTATCGGCGCCTCGTTTTCGGGGGTCGGCTGGTCTTGATAGGCACGCACCGTCTTCCAGAAGCTCTCGACGAAGCCAGCGTCGTAGGCGTTGCCGCTCTGGCTGATGATCGCCGCGATCGCAGACGGGTTGTGTAGCGCCAGACGCCAGCCGATCGGCGCGCCGTAGTCCTGCACATAGATCGCGTACCGGTTGATGCCGAGGCTCTGGAGCAGGCCCTCGGTCAACTCGGTCAGGGCATCGAAGGTGTAGTCGAAGTCCGCAACGGACGGTGCGTCGGAGAGGCCAAAGCCCAGATGGTCCGGCGCAACCAGGTGATAGCGATCGGCCAGCGCGGGAACCAGGCCGCGGAACATATACGAGCTGGTCGGGAATCCGTGGAGCAGTAGCAGCACGGGCGCGTCCGGGTCGCCGGCCTCACGGAAGAACAGTCGGTGGCCGGAGACCGTGGCGTAGCGATGGTGGACGACTGCCATGAGACTCCTCCTGCGGCGTTCGCTCGACCAAGCATTTTGGGATGGTCAACCCATTATGCACTGAAAAGGCAGTCTGGCAATAGTCGGCGTCAGCCGTTGACCGGCCTGCGGCCAGGCCCATATTATGGGCGGAGTGTCCCATTCTGATCGGACGCGGCTAAGGGCGAGTGTTGATGGCTAATACCTTGCAGGACAAAACGATTCTGGTGGTCGGGCGCGGCAGTGGAATCGCACGTGCGGTAGCCTTGCGGGTGCGGTCGGAGGATGCCCGGGTGGTTGTGGCCGGACGTGATCGGGCGAAGCTCGCGAATTCCTATGACGACCCCGCGATCAGCGCCGAGACGATCGATATCACCGACGACGACTCGATCGTCGCGCTCGCCGACCGGGTAGGCCGGGTGGATCATGTGGTGTCCACCGCGTCTGCTCGCGCCCGCGGAAAGCTGGCCGACCTCCAACGTCAGCACCTGCTGCAGTCGTTCGACACCAAGGTCATCGGGCCGACCATGCTTGCCAAACACTTTGCGTCGCAGATCAACCCGGGCGGCTCTTTCGTAGTGTTCTCGGGTGTGCATGCCTTCAAGCACAACGTCGGCTATCTCGGCGTGGGCATCACCAACGGCGCCGTCGACTTCCTGACCCGTTGGCTCGCGGTTGAACTCGCGCCAATTCGGGTCAACGCGATTTCACCCGGCGTCATCGACACCGGCACCTGGGACGCCATGGGCGAGGACGGCAAACGCGATTACTTCGAGCACATCGCAGAGCACAACCCGGCGGGACGGATCGGGACGCCGGACGACATCGCGTCCGCGGTGCTGTTCGCGATGACCAATACCTTCATGACCGGTGTGACGCTGAAGATCGACGGCGGCGAACCGCTTACTTAGCCGCCTTTACGCGGCTGCCAGGCGACGGGCTCAGGGCAACCGATGCCTCAGCGGTGTAGCAGAGGAACGTCAGGGTCTCCTGCATATACAGCTGCACGCTCTCGGCATCATGCGACAGGTAGCCGATGGACACGTCGGTGCCCAGCTGCAAGTCAAAATCGCCGCCGCGGGTGGTCAGCACGAAGGCGCCGTCGATGGCCGGTGCCCAGATGATGTCGCTTTCGACCAACCGACGGATGTGTTCGCGGATCGGGTAGCCGTGCTCGGTCGTCTCGCTGACTTTGGTGTAGGCGTCCGCCGACAGCAGGACCGCGTACGGACCTTCCACGCCGGCCAGCCTCAGGCTGGACAGCGCCTGCGAGATGACGTCGGGGAACTCGCTAATGTCCTTGGGCAGCGTCAACGCCGGGTTGGAGCTGCAGCTGCGGATGCCGTCGATCAAGGCGTCGCTGTAGCCCTCGAAGATGGCACGGTCTTCGACGAACGCGAGCTTCTTGGCCGCCGTCTTGACCGGATCCCAGTCGGAGTCCTGCGAGCCGCGCTCCACGTTGTCGATCTCCAAGCGCGACAGCGTGAACGGAACCCGAAGCCGTACAAGCGGTTTACTGGCGCGCAGGTGGCTGATCACGCCGTCGGAGGGCGCCTTGACATCGAGCAGCCGGCCAGTGCTAACCGCGGCTGCGGCCGGTCCGGCCGATTCGCTGACGTCGACGACCCGTCGGCCGGCGATGTGGCGCTTGAAAGTCCGTCTCGCCTCCAATTCGATTTCTTCCCAAGCCTCTTCGGTGATTGGAGCGAGATCGCGATAGAGGTTGTTCATTGCGGGGTTCCTTTCAAACTGCCGATCGCCAACGAGCCATCCGCGGATAAGTTCAGTACCGCCTGGGCGGCCGCCGGTGAGCTCGGCAGCGTCGGCGGGTCGTCGAGAAAGTCAACGGTGGGAGAGAAGAACAGCCCACCGGTGACCGCCGTGGAGAAGTCCAGAATCCGGTCGGTGTTGCCGGGCGGATCACCGAGAAACATGTTGCGCAGCATCTGCTCGGTGACCCTCGGCGTACGCGAATAGCCGATGAAATACGTTCCGAATTCGCCTTTTCCGAGCTCACCGAACGGCATGTTGTGCCGCACGATCTTCAGCTCGGTGCCGTCGTCGTCGGTGATGACGTTCAGCGCGATGTGTGCATTGCCCGGCTTCTCGTCGTCATCGAGCTCGATGTCGTCCAGCTTGGTCCGGCCGATCACCTGCTCCTGCTCGGTGGCCGACAGCGAACCCCACGCCGCCATGTCATGCAGGTACTTCTGCACGTGCACGTAGCACGAGCCGGCGAATTCCGGATCCTCGTCGCCGATCGTGGTCGCCGAGACCGCCAGCGAGCCATCGGGATTCTCGGTCCCGTCGACGAACCCGAGCAGATCCCGGTTGTCGAAAAACCGGAAACCGTGCACCTCGTCGACCACGGTCACCGCGCCTGCGATCGATTGCAGAATGCGGTTGGCCAGCTCGAAGCAGACGTCCAGTGTCTCGGCCCGGACATGGAACAACAGATCGCCCGGCGTGCTTGGCGCGGTGTGCCGCGGGCCGTCCAGTGCGACGAACGGGTGCAGCTCGGCCGGTCGCGGGCCCTCGAACAACCGGTCCCAGGCCTGCGAGCCGATCGAGGTGATCACCGACAGGTGTTTGGTGGGATCGCGGAATCCGACGGCGCGCACCAGCCCGGAAATGTCGGCCAGCGCGTCGTGCACCGTCGCCTCGCCGCCCTCGTCGACCGTGGCTACCAGGAAGATGGCGGCGGGTGTCAAGGGCGCGAGCACCGGTTGCGGATCGGGCACGTGTTCGACCCTAACGTTTCCGATGAGCCCGTGATGAAAAGATTGGGCCCATGGTTGCCACGGCGCAGGGCCTGTGCGAATTCATCGACGCGTCCCCGTCGCCGTTTCATGTCTGCGCCACCGTGGCGTCCCGGTTGCGGGCGGCCGGCTACGCCGAGCTCGCCGAGGCGGATGAGTGGCCACGCGCCGGCAAGTTCTTCATCGTGCGGGCCGGGTCACTGGTGGCTTGGAACAGCGGCGACGACGCCGACGGTCGACCCTTCCGGGTCATCGGCGGCCATACCGACAGTCCCAACCTGCGGGTCAAGCAACATCCCGACCGTGATGTCGTCGGTTGGCAGATGGTCGCCCTGGAGCCCTATGGCGGTGCCTGGTTGAACTCGTGGCTGGACCGCGACCTGGGCGTCAGCGGGCGGCTGTCG
>DATAZN010000426.1:0-9171 GCA_036272035.1 Mycobacterium sp.
GGCACGACCAGTTCGCTCTGTCGCTGGACCCCGACACCGCGCGGGAGTATCACGACGAGACGCTGCCGGCCGAGCCGGCCAAGACCGCCCACTTCTGCTCGATGTGCGGACCGAAGTTCTGCTCGATGCGAATCACCCAGGACGTCCGGGAGTACGCGGCCAAGCACGGACTCGACAGCGAGGAAGCCATCGAGGCGGCCATGGCGGAGAAGTCGGTCGAGTTCGCCGAGCACGGCAACCGGGTGTATCTGCCGCTCGCCCAGTGAGTTACCTTCCGCTGGCGCCGTCGGGTATGACGCCACTGCGGGTGCTGACGATCGCCGGATCGGACTCCGGCGGGGGCGCGGGTGTTCAGGCCGACATCCGCACCTGCACGCTGCTGGGCCTGCACACGCTCTGTGCCGTGACGGCGGTGACGGTGCAGAACTCGTTGGGCGTAAAGGACTTTCACGAGACCCCGCCCGATCTGGTCGTCGCGCAAATCGCGGCGGTGTGCGACGATATCGGACTGCATGCCGCCAAGACCGGGATGCTCGCGTCAGCACAGATCATCGACGCGGTCGCGCGGAGTTGGCGCGAGCACGGTGCCGGCGTGCCACTGGTGGTCGACCCAGTGTCGGCATCGATGCACGGCGATCCTCTACTCGATGATGCCGCACTGGATTCCCTTCGGGCCGAACTGTTTCCGCTGGCGACATTGGTGACGCCCAATCTGCACGAGGTACGACTGCTGGTCGGTATCGACGTCATCGACCCGAAAACTCAGGCCGATGCGGCCCGCGCCCTGCACGCGCTGGGGCCGAAATGGGCAATGGTCAAGGGCGGACACCTGCAAGGTTCGGCCAGCAGCACTGATTTATTGTTCAACGGCAGCGACTTTCACGAGTTCGATGCACCGCGGGTGGACACCACTAACGACCACGGCGCGGGCGACACGTTGGCCGCCGCGACGGCCTGCGCGCTGGCCCACGGCTACCCGGTGCTCGACGCGGTCTCGTTCGCCAAGGGCTGGGTCACCGAATGTCTGCGGACCTCCTATCCACTCGGACACGGCCATGGCCCGGTGTCTCCGTTGTTTAGGCTGCACCCGTGATCGACCTCGAGCAGATCGCGGGCGTCGCCCACGAACCGGGCGGGACGCCGGCCGGTGTGGTGGTGCTGACGCACGGAGCCGGTGGCAACAGGGAATCGCCGCTGCTGCAAAGACTGTGCGACGAGTGGGCCCGGCGCGGCTGGCTTGCCGTCCGCTACAACCTGCCCTACCGGCGGAGACGACCCAAGGGCCCACCCTCGGGTTCGGCGCCCACCGATTGCGCCGGCATCGTCGAGGCCATCACCGTCTGCCGCGGCCTGGCCGACGGTCCGCTGATCGCCGGCGGCCATTCCTACGGCGGCCGGATGACGTCCATGGTGGTGGCCGCGAAAGAAGCGCACGTCGACGTGCTGACGTTGTTCTCCTATCCGGTGCACCCACCGGGCAAGCCGGGACGGGCCCGCACCGAACATCTGCCCGACATCGCAGTGCCGACAGTCTTCACCCACGGCACGTCGGATCCGTTCGGCACTCCGGATGAGGTGCGGGGCGCCGCGGCGTTGATTCCCGCGCCGACGCAGATCGTCGAGATCGCCGGTGCGCGGCACGATTTGGGCTCCAAGACGCTCGACGTACCCGGATTGGCGGTGGCCGCGGCGCTACGACTGCTCGGCCGCGGATAGGTCACGCGCTGTCTTTGACCGCGAGGAGGCTGTACTTCCGCACGATGCCGGCCGCGACGTCGGCAAGCTTGACGTTGGTCTCCTGCGATATCCGGCGCAGGAGACTGAAGGCGTCATCGTCCGACAGGTCGTTCAGCACCATTAGCATGCCGATGGCTTTGCCGATCGCGCGGCTGCTGGCCAGTCCGCGGCGCAACGAGGCGGCGTCTTCGCCTTGCGCCACGGCATTGGTGGCAACGGTGGCGAACGCACCCAACACAACCGCACACTCGACCGATCGTTCGTCGAACACATTGGGTTTGTCGGAAAAAAGGTTGAGTGCGCCGGCCCGTTCCCCGTCTACCAGCAGCCGAACGCTCAGAACGCCGCGCACCGGTGTGTCAGCGAGTACCCGGTTCGCCAACGACGGCCACCGTCTGTCCGTGGTCAGGTCGGTCTGAATTTGAGCGGTGCACTCTCCGATCGCGTCCAGGCACGGGCCGCTACCGAGCGCCAACTCCAGCTTGTCGATCTGGTGGGCGATTGAGTCGCTCACGGCGGCCGTGCTGTACACGCCGTCACGGCAGATCATCAGGCTCGCATGGTCGCATCCGGGAACTGTCAGTGTTGCCGCGACACATATCGCCGCGTACATCTCTTTCGGCGTTGAGGCTTCTCGGGCGACATCACTTAAGGACGTGAACACGCCTGGTGGAGCGACGCACAGGTGGGACGGCACGGCAACCTCCTGACTCTCGAATCCTCTGCATGACGGCATCTATTATCTGTGGATCTTTCCAGAGATTTTATATAGCATTAACGAGACTAAGTCGCAAGTGTGGTAGAAAGATTTCCTGTAGCCGTAGCCAAGGATGATTTTGACGAACGATCGACCTGATACTGATGGCCAGCCCGCCGGCGGCCACGGCGTTTACGGCATTTCTGTCGCCGCCGAACTTTCCGGTATTCCAGTGCAGTCGCTACGGCTCTACGAGAGCCACGGTCTGCTCACTCCGATTCGCAGTAACGGCGGCACCCGCCGCTACAGCGCCGACGACATAGCCCGCCTCCGACGGATCAGCCGACTGGTCGCCGCCGGAGTCAACCTCGCCGGCATCGGCCGCATTCTTGAGCTCGAAGACGACAACGCGGGATTGGTCGCCGAGAACTTCGCACACAGCGACAAGGCGACGACGAAACCCGAGCCCAGCTAGGGCCCGGTCGATTGCCGGTACCAGGGGTACTGCGTATATTGTCGTGCCATGAGTTCGGAGCACTTCGAGGTGCTGATCGTCGGGGCCGGCTTCGGCGGTATTGGCGCGGCAGTCCAGCTCAAGCGCATGAATATCGACGACTTCGTCATCCTCGACCGGGAGGACGACCTCGGCGGAACCTGGCACGTGAATCACTACCCGGGTCTGGCCGTCGATATCCCGTCGACCACCTACTCCTACTGGTTTGAACCCAATCCCAAGTGGTCACGGTTGTTCGCCACGGGCGCTGAGCTCAAGGAGTACGCCCACCACGTCGCCGACAAGTACGACGTACGCCGGCATATGCGGTTCAACACGTCGGTGGAAGCCGCCCGATGGGATGAAGACGCTCAGCTGTGGCAGGTGGCGCTGGCCGGTGGCGAGACGCTGACGGCTCGCTTTCTGATCACTGCCACCGGCTTCCTGTCCCAACCGCGCACCCCGGACATTCCGGGCATCACCAGCTTCGCCGGCAAGGTCGTGCACACCACCGATTGGAACGACAGCTACGACTTCGCGGGTCGCCGGGTCGGCCTGATCGGCACCGGGGCCACCGCGATTCAGCTCATCCCCGAGCTGCAGAAGACCGTCGCCGATCTGACGGTGTATCAGCGCACCGCGATTTGGGTGGCACCCAAGCTGGACTTCCGGATCGCCCCACTCATGCAACGCCTTTTCGCCCGGATTCCGCTCACTCAGCGGGCGATGCGGTGGGTGACCGACAATTTGCTCGAGTTCATGACCCTCGTAGGTGTGGTGAATTACCGCCAATTCCGACGGCTGTCCGTCAGCGCGATGGATCTCTGCAAGACGCACCGTTTCGTGCAGGTTCGCGATAAGGAATTGCGAGCCAAGCTGACTCCGAACTACGACCTCGGCTGCAAGCGGCCGAGCTGGTCCAACGACTACTACCGCGCCTTCACCAAACCGAACGTGCACCTGGAGACTGGCGGCATCGAACGCATCGAGGCCGACGGCATCATCACCAACGACGGGAACAAGGCCGAAATCGACACCCTGGTGCTGGCCACCGGGTTCGATCTGTGGGACGCGAACTTCCCGGCCATCGAGGTGATCGGCCGCAACGGACGCAACCTGGGAAAGTGGTGGCGAGAGAACAGGTTCCAGGCCTACCAGGGTTTGTCGATTCCGCACTTCCCGAACTACCTGAGCCTGGCCAGCCCGTTCGCCTTCTGCGGACTGTCGTTCTTCAACACCATGGAATACCAGATGCGGCACATGGACCGGTTGCTCGGTGAGGTGAAGCGCACGCACGCAACAACTTTCGAAGTCACCGAGGAGGCCAATGCCCGCTTCCTGGATCGGATGACGAAGAAGCTCGACAGCTCGGTGTTCTACGCCGGTGACTGCGCGACGTCGCGGTCGTATTACTTCAACCACAGCGGCGAGGCGACACTGCTGCGACCCACGTCGGTACGCAACGCCGTGCGGGACGGCTCTCGGTTCCCGCTGAGCGACTACGCAATCAGCTAGGGAAGGGCTTAAAAAGGTATGTCTCGCAAAAGTAATCGCGTTGCCCGCTTTTCGGGTCTGGCGTTGGCCGGCGCCGGCCTGGCCCACTTCACCAGCCCGGGGTTGTTCGAGCCGATCACGAAGCCGGCGTTCCCGCGTAACACTCGCCAGCACGTTTACACCAACGGCAGCATCGAAACCGTGTTAGGACTAACTTTCGCCAGCCGGCAGACCCGCAGCCTGGGCGCCGTCGGGTTGATCGGATACCTTGCCTACCTGGGCGGAAATACTATCCGCCAGTCCCAAAAACCGTAGCTTCCATCAGTTTTCGCACACACGCCTGCGAATAGGCGGAGTTGTCGGTGGAGTTCTCGTAGTGCACCAGTCGACCCACATCGACAACCAGCGCCATCGCCGCATGGACCAGAACACGCGCCTGCGTCTTGGTGAGCGCGGGCCGCGTCGCGGCCAGTAGGCGCATCCAGGCATCGATCGTCGATCGCTGCACACTGCGGAGCAGTTCCTGATCCACCCGCGTCAAGTTCACCCGTTCGGTGTAGTAGATCGCGGCCAGATGCGGATTCGCGAACGAGGTCGCCACGTATGCCTCGATCAGCAAGATGAGCATGTGTCCCGGTTCGGTCAGCCCGGTCAGGATCGCCGACAGCCGGCCCGAAACCCGATCGGCCGCACGCCGCAAACCCGTCGCGAGGATGTCGCACTTGCCGGGGAAGTAGCGGTAGATCCCCGATACCGGAATGCCGACGGCCGAAGCGATCTCGGCCATGCTGGTCTCGGGGTAACCCTTGGCGTTGAACAACACCATCGACGCCTGCAGCAGCGCTTCGTATACCCCGGTGTCGGCTTCGAAGATCCGCCACGAGGCAGGGCGGTCCAAGGTATCCGCCGGTTCCGGCAGGTCGGCCTCGAGTACCGCCGAGGCGGCGCCGGACAGCAGCACGCGGATGTCGTCGGCGGGCAACTGAACCCGGTGGTCGACGGCGCTCCCGATCACGCTGAGCAGCCCGGCCGACAGCATCCATCGCTGCGACGAGGTCAGGGTTGGGCGAATCACGATGAGCGGCCGCTGAATTCGTCGATTGACCAACCGCAGCTGATCGCCGAGCGCGGATTGGTCTTCGCCGTGCAGGTAGCGAGCCTGCCATCGATACAGCCCGCCGGATTCACGATTGGCCAGCGTCACGTCGACCAGTGCCTCGACCAGTCGATCCAGCGTCTCGGCGGGGTCACCTTCGGCTTCGGTGTCGGCGAAGTCGGTGCAGTCGACCAGTTGCTGGCCAAGCGCCAAGACGGCGTCGCGGAATAGTTCGTACTTGCTGGCATGGTGCCGATAAAGCGCCGGCGCGGAGATTCCGACCTTGGCTGCGATCGCTTCCATGCTTACGGCGTGGTAGCCCTGCGCACTGAACGCCTCGGCGGATGCCCGGGCGATCTGATCTTTGCGATCCTTGGGCCGTCGGCGTACTACGGCGGCGCCCTGCGCTCGCGGCGTCGTCACCGCCTCACCCTAGCCCGCAGATTCTTGCCAAAAAACCTACCGCCGAGTCAGAACCGTCGTTAACATAGCTCTTGCTCGACGCGCTTGAGCAGCGCCGATGAGCCACGACATCATATCCAAGACGTCCGCGAGCCGCATTGGGAGGTGACCGCTCAAGTTGGACACGATCCGCCGCATCCTCGGCTACCAACTCACGATCGCGCAGCTGATCGCGCTTGGATTGATCGTCGGCACACCGTATCTGCTGATCGGCGCGATCTGGTCGACAACGCACACCGCGCATCTTCAGGACATGCACGGGGTCGATCTGGCGGTGTCGTTCCTAGGCTCGATCGTGTCGTGGCCGGTGCTGTTGTTCTCGAACGTTTGCATGACATGACCGCGAAGGCCGCCGGAATTACGTTGATGCCCCGATTCACATATCTCGGCATACGGCCTGATCTGAGGGGAGACTCGTGAGCAATCGTCAGGTACTACTCGGAGTCGTGGGCACCGCGTTGATCGCCGCCGGGCTGCTGGCGCTGTGGTTTCCCGTGCACTTGGGCCAATACGACCAATGGGGAATGCAGATCAGTTGCGGGAGGGGCTTCAACGGGAGCCTGTCGCAGACCCCAGGGGCCCACGACGCCAACCTGGCTGGCCAGTGCGCGACGGCGCTGCTGCTGCGCCGCCTCTGGGCCATTCCGGCCACCATCATGGGCTGGGTGCTAGTGACGATCCTCGCTGCGAAGTGGGTCCGCTGCGCACCGGACGATTCGGAGGAAAGTACCCGATTCTGGGAGTTGCGCGGAGACGCGACCTAAGCCGTCGGCACATACATTAGACAGTTCAAACTGTACAGTTTGAGCTGTCTAATGTATGTTGGGTTGGGTGGACGGGATCAGCGAGTCGGCAGGAGCCGCCGCCCGGGATCTGCGGGTGATGTTCAGCCGACTTCGCCGCCAACTCAAGGGCGTCACGACCGGCGACGGTCTGACACCGTCGCAAACCGCGGTACTCACCCGGCTGTGGAAAGAAGGCGCATCGTCGACCAGCGCGCTGGCAGCCTCCGAGCGAGTGCGGCCGCAGTCGATGGCCGTCATCCTGGCCGGACTCGACCAGCACGGCCTGATCCGGCGCGCGCCTGACCCCGGTGACGGCCGGCGACAAATGATTTCGCTGACCGCCGCCGGGCTGCGCCGTACGGAAAGCGATCGTCAGATCCGCGAGGAATGGCTGGCCCGTGCCATGCAGGAGCGCTACTCGGAGCGGGAACGCCGCGTCATCAACGATGCGCTGTCTCTGCTTCAGCGCTTGACCGACTAACGAACGGAGCTATCAATGGAATTGGGCATACACTTCATCGACTTCTTGCCCGGGGACGCGGCCCAGTTGGCGCCGGCCCTGTTGTCTACCGCGACGGCCGCCGAAGACATCGGCGCGACGATGTTCACGCTTGCCGATCACTTCTTCCAGATGGAAAATGTTGGGCGCGCGGAAGATCCCTTCTTGGAGGGCTACACCTCGCTGGGCTACCTGGCCGGCCGGACGACGAACATCACCCTGGCGTTGCTGGTTACCGGGGTTACCTACCGGCATCCGGGGTTGCTGGCCAAAACGGTGACGACTCTTGATGTGCTCTCGCAGGGCCGGTCGATGTTCGGCATCGGCGCCGCGTGGTATGAGCGTGAGCATCTCGCCCTGGGCGTTCCTTATCCGTCGCTGCGTGATCGATTCGAGATGCTCGAAGAGACGCTGCAGATCTGTCAGCAGATGTGGAGCGACAACGACGGGCCCTACGACGGCAAGCACTATCAGCTGGCCGAGACGATCTGCCAGCCCCAGCCGGTCCGGCGGCCGCCGATCCTGATCGGTGGCGGCGGTGAGAAGAAGACGCTGCGACTCGTCGCCCAGTACGCCGATGTCTGGAACTCCACCGACTCCGAGATCGACGTCCTCACCCACAAGATCGACGTGTTGACCCGCCATTGCGAAACGGCGGGTCGTGATGTCGCCGAGATCCGGAAAACCGTTGGCTTCTTTGAGGACCCGTTCGAGAATCTCGACGCATACCTCAGGAAGCTCGAGCGGTTCTCCGAACTCGGGATCGACATGATCAACACCGGCCCGGTGCCAGGCACACCGGATCCTGCCGGCTTCGTGAAACGCTTCGGCGAAGAGGTGATGCCGAAGCTATCGGAGCTCGGTTGAGCCTCTGGAGGTTCAGAGGCTGGCGATGATCCGCGCACGCTCCGCGGTGTACTGGTCGTCGGAGATGACGCCGTTGGCGCGCAGGGTCTCGATCTCCTGCAGTCGTTGCGTCGTCGGCGCCACGGTCGGCGCCGGCGTCCACGGCGGGTGGGCAACACCGTGCTGCGCAAGGGGCTGAATCGTTGCGGTCGAGCCTTGGCCGAAGTTGAGCAGCCCGAGTCGCAACAACAGAATCAGCAGGCCGATGCCTCCGACTGGCAGGCCGAAGTAGAGCGTCCAACCGCCGGGCAGGCCGAGTTCGCTCAGAGCGACAAAGCGAATCACGAGCGAGATCACGAAGAGCGCGGCGATCGCTCCGGCCAGGATGAATACGGGTTTGCTTTTCATGAGCGTGTTCCTTTCGTCTGGTGGATTCACTACGGCAGCCCGGCCACCGAATGTCGCCGTGGCGACGCCCGGTGGCTGGGCCAGGGCCGCTGTCAGGGGCAGGCGATGTCGAGTTCGAACGACTTGTTGACCGGTCCTGCCATCGGATTGGACATGTCCATACCACTGGCGGTACCGCTGATCTTGTACGTGCTGCCGTCCTTGGTGGCGTTGGCCTTGCCGGTGGTGCCGCCGACGCCCAGCGAGACGCCGTTGACATTGCCCAGTGCAACGGATTTCACGACGGGCGGGGTGGCATCCGTCAACACGGCACCGATGCCGGTGGGAACACCGGAGGAACCGGATCCACCACCGATGGCGATGTTGACCGTGCCGGCGGCGGTGGTGCAGACAACCTGGCCCTTGACGTTTTGATCCTTACCGTCGACGAGCACCTTGGTGTTCGACGCGCCGGCCGGTGCCACTGCGGCGTTACCGACGTGAGTGGTCTTGTCGTGGTTTGAACAACCCACCATCACCGTGGCGAGGGTCGCGGCCGTACCGGCCATGATCAGGATTTCGCGTTTCATTGATGACTCCTTGTTTGTGTTGTGGACGTGATGCCTAATCACAGTGCGGCACGGGGCTTTATGGATCCTTAACGCGGACCCGTCC
>DATAZN010000427.1:0-5323 GCA_036272035.1 Mycobacterium sp.
GGCAATCTCGCCGTATCCGGGGGTGTCGAAGAATTCGGGCTTGGACATGCGGATGTTTCCTCTCATCGTGGTTTGTCGGAGCCATGGTTGCTTCCGGGTAGCCGTCGTGCCTGCCGGCCGGTATCCGGCATCAACCCAAGCGTGGACGCCGGCAGCGGTGCCCACAATGCGTCATTTTGCGAGTCAGTCTTCGGTGGAGCCGAAGGCTGATGTTCTTATACCGGTTTGAGTACCGTGACGCTTACACAATCCAGTCGCCCATTACCGCGAAGCGATCTCGGTCGCCGAAATCCTGTCTGCCCGATCGATCTTCGAACTCTCACAGTGCCTATTTGCGCACCTCTGACCGACGGCGCAGCCGCAGCGATCGTCGGCAATAACGTGGGCTTGCGCCGCCTTGCCGATGTGCAGCGCATCTGGATGCGCGTTACCGGGCCGACATCTCGTTGGCTCACAACCACCGCCCGGTATTGTCTGTCGGCCGTGATGGATCACGTGATCGACCCGGTGATGGGTCAGGATGGCCTCGATGGTCGCTCAGGCGACCGATGCTAAATGTGCGCTGAATTGTGCTGCAGGAAACGATAATTGCGATTTATCGCGGCAACACAACAGCAGATTGCGGTGAGCCCATGCGTTTGTCAGGTCGACGGTGCGCAGCTCTTGATGCGAGCATCGCGCGGTGGCTAAGGCCGGGACGACCGCGATGCCGACACCGACTGCGACCGCGGCACAGATCGCCTCGGTGGTGGGTAGATACGCCCGGTAGCGGGGGCGAAGCCCGAGGGGCTGGGTTTGGCCACTCAGGTGTTCCTGCAGCGGATTTCCCTGGGTGAATCCCAGGAACGGGTAGTCCAGACACGCACTGAACGCCACTTGGTCGCGGTCGGCGAGAGGATGGTTGGCGGGCATGATCACGACCAGGCGGTCCGGGCGCAGCATCGTGCACTCCAGTCGACCCGAGTCCACTGTGTCGGCGATGATTCCGAGCTCGGCGCGCCCGTCAGTGACGGCCGCGACGATCTCGTGGCTCGGGCGTTCCTGCAGCTCGACGTCGACGTCGGGGTGGGTGGCCAAAAACTCGGCCAGGCCGGTCGGCAGCAGCGTCTGGGTAGCCGATGTGTTCGCCAGAACCACCAATGGTGATTGCAGCCCATCGGCGGCGCGAGCCAGCTCGGTGCGCATGTGCGCCAGCTGACCGACGATCGCTCGGGCGTGTGCGACCAGCAACCACCCGGTCGGGGACGGCACCACACCCCGCCGGTGGCGCTCCAGCAATTTGGCCCCAAGAGCCTTCTCCATCGCTGTGATCCTGGTACTGGCCGATGCCAACGACAGATGCGTGTGCTCGGCTCCCTGGGTGATGCTGCCCTGATCGACTACCTGCAAGAACAGTTCCAAATCGGTGAGGTCGTAGGCCATAGCGTCACGGTACTCAAACCGGTATAAGAACATCAGCCTTCGGCTCAACCGAAGGTTGACTCGCGAAATGACGCATTGTGCGCACGGCTGCCGGCGTCCACGCTTGGGTTGATGCCGGATACCGGCCGGCAGGCACGACGGCTCCCCGGAAGGTACTGAATGACAACGCATGCTGATCTCACCGAGGTGATGACAGCTCACCCCGCCTGGCCGCAGTCTCAGGACGTGCAGAACCGGGCGGGATTGTCGGCCCGCTTGCGGGGCGCCCTCGACGAACGCGCTTCTCCCGGGAGCACATCGATTGCAGCAACCATGGCTCCAACAAACCACGATGAGAGGAAACATCCGCATGTCCAAGCCCGAATTCTTCGACACCCCCGGATACGGCGAGATTGCCCGTACCCGCTACCTCTACAGCCAAGCTCTACGCATCGGCGATCGCATTGAGATCTCCGGCCAAGGCGGCTGGGACGCGGATTTCACCTTGTCGACCACATCCGTGGAGGGCGAGATCGTCAAGGCGTGTGACAACGTCGAAAAGACCCTCGCGGAGGCGGGCGCCAGCTGGCGCGACGTCGTGAACGTCCACTCCTACCACGTCCCCACCTCCGACGATTCCATTGGTGATCAACACATGTCGGTGATGGTGGACCAGTTCCGCAAGCGGTTCGGCGAAAGTCGGCCGCTGTGGACCGCGCTGGGTGTCAAGGCGCTCGCCCTGCCCGACCAGCACGTCGAGATCGAGGTCGTCGCCATCGTCGGATCCGGCAGCAAGTAGACCTAGGTACCAGGTCGCGAAGCGTCGCTCCGAGGCACCGACGCCTCGGGACGCCTTCGCCCGACGTTGCTTGTCCAGCTGGATGGGGGTACGCGCCCTAACAACGGGCGAGCGGTGTCCAACCTGAGTCACCAAGACCGGCAACGCAAACCATCGCCGGAACCACAACCAAGGCACTGATGATGCTGGCCCACGAGATCTCCGTTGAGGACGTGCCGGCGATCGGGCGGTCGGAGCGCTAACGCGTCCGCGTCAGTCGTCTACGAAACCAGGAAGTGGATGATCTCGGCGCCCCGCATATGTCGATACGGATCGACGGCATAGCGTCCACTCACTCCTCACGAAAAAGACCGGTCACCCGACCCACCCGGATTACAGCACAACGTAACAACACGAAGTAACTGCACCTACGAACTTAAGGACCAATCATGCAGATCACCATCATCGGGGCCGGCAACATGGGCCGCGGGATCGCAACCCGCGCGTTGGCCGGCGGTCACGCAGTGCGGATCATCGACAACCACGCTGACAAGGCAGCGCAGCTCGCCGCCGACCTAGTCGAGCAGGCATCCGGCGACGCCGAGCCCGCCGATGGCATCGCCATCGCTACCTCTGACTTCGTCGTATTAGCCCTGAAATATCCGGCCAGCCGGCAGGTAGCAACCGAGCACTCCGTTGAGCTAGCCGGCAAGATCGTCATCGACATCGCGAATCCCGCTGACTTCGCCACCTGGGACCCGACCACCGAGTCCGATACCTCGGCCGCAGAGGAACTGGCCGCCCAGTTACCCGATGCGCGCGTGGTCAAGGCGTTCAACACCACCTTCGCCGCGACTCTGGTGACCGGGCAGGTCAACGGGCGGCCGCTGGATGTCCTCATCGCCGGCGACGACACCGACGCCAAGGACACCACCGCCCAGCTCGTCCAATCCGCCGGCCTGCATCCCATCGACGTGGGGCCCCTGCGCCGCGCCCGAGCCCTGGAAGCGTTCATGATCTTGCACATGTCGCTGCAGCAGAACATGCCGAACCCCTGGCACAGTGCTATCGCCATCCTCACCTGAAATCCAAGCTGGGCCGCGCTTTTCGGCTGTAATCGCTGGATCGTTATGGCAGGCCCGCTTCGTCTATGTCTCGGGTTGACTGAGTAGCGGCGGGATGCTGGGAACCTCGGGCGCGTGCTCGATGTCGGCGGCGGTCATCTTGAAGCTGTCGCCCACAAGCAGGGTCTCCTGCACCGGGACGTCAAACCGTCCAACATCATCCTTACCCACATCGACGACGACGGCGACAAACGAATACTGTTGGCCGACTTCGGGATCGCACGCACGCAAGGCGATGTCAGCGGTCTGACTGCCACCAACATGACCGTCGGAACCGTAGCGTATGCCGCACCAGAGCAGCTCATGGGCGAGCCGATGGACGGACGCGCCGATCAATACGCATTGGCCGCCACTGCCTACCACCTGCCGACCGGCGCACCGATGTTCCCGCACTCAAATCCGGCGGTGATAATCAGTCGACATTTGAACTCAGACCCACCAGCACTGGCAGTCACGCTGCCCGACCTCGCCAGTCTGGATCCAATCCTGGCTACCGCGCTTGCAAAGAATCCCGCCGACCGGTTCTCCCGCTGCGCAGACTTCGCCCGCGCATTCGCGGAGCAAGCCCACTCCGGTGCATCCGTATCGGCGGCACCGACAGCTGTTGACAAGTAGTAGTGCGATCGGCAGAGCTTGGCGCTGGTGGCGCTGGCCACAGTTCGGGATTGACAGGCGCAGCGAGAAGACTGGCCACAACATCGAAGGCAGACGACGGGCGAGCGCACTGGCCCGCGATGCGCTGGATATGGGGTGGGACGGCAGTGCCGAGCCGATGCGGTATCGCAATTGATCGCACGGGTTGAGCGTGGGCCCAAGTGCGGCTAATTGGATTCCGGTGAGCACCGGCGAGATGCCTCTACCCCACGCGGTGTTCGTCGGGTAGACGTGCGATCCGCGGGCCCGCGATGAGGTCATAAGCCAGCGCAGTTCGTCTCCGGCTTCCGCAATGTCGAACTTCTCCAGGGAGCGCAGTGCGGCGATCACCCCGAGCGCGGTGACAGCTGCCCGTGCTGGTGCGGCCAGTCCCGGTTTCGTATCCGCGCCTGAGATCCCAGATCGGCGTACCTGATGCCGCGCCGCGTCGAAGTAGGCAACACGCAGATCATCGGGAATGACAGCTTCGAGTTCCTGGTGCGTGGCATAAGCCAACACCCGGCCGGCGACGGCCCGGAGGTCCGACAAGATGCTAGTGCGTGGCTGCGGGCTGATCCGGTAGGCGCCGAAGGACGGAGTCTCGCCGTCGATTACGGCATTGACGACGCGCTGGGCACGAACAACCGGATGGTCGGCGTCGAACACGGTGACCAGCGCCGCTGTGAGGTCAGCACCACACCGAGCAGGGCTGCGGCCGATCGCATTCGTGAGGGAGTGGGCGCATGCGCCAGCTTTTGGGACGAGGTCGACGAGGTGAGTACGGCGACGTTGGACGACTCCGCACTCTGGACAGGCATCGGCAAGCAAACAAAGGTGCTTCGTGCACGCCAATGCCCAGCCGAGCCGCCATCACAACTGCCATCTCCCCCCGGTGTCCTTCAAACATGCTGGGCAGAAACGTGATCCGCGCACAGGCCCCCAGGGAAATGTCCGACTCAGCATTGGAGGGTCGCCTTCGATTCTCAAAGCTCTTTCGGAATAGTGAGCCAGCGTCATTGTTCCGAGTACCTCAACCGCGACTCCCGTTGCGAGACTGATACGTTCAGCCTCCTCATCGGTTAGCTGCACAATCCAGGAGTTAGAGCCCTTCCCGCGGTACGGGTCCACGCCGACAGCCGAGAGCACATCGCCGAAAGTGCTATGGGTGCGGTGGGCTAGTCCTTCGAGCCATGAATCCAACGCTTCGCCCGTGACAGGCCTGACGCGGATGGGTAGCGTCCGGACCGCGCCCATCCGGCCCTGGCGACTGCGATCGACATCTTCTGAAATCGCAGCCCGATCTAACGGCGTGTCACATCGTCCCGACATGCGGCGTTCTACCCGTCGTTCGTACCCTCATCATGCAGGTCTGGTGTCAGTTACTTAT
>DATAZN010000428.1:0-11576 GCA_036272035.1 Mycobacterium sp.
CCTGAATGACGCTGATGTCAGCACAATTCAGGTCATTGTCGGGGTGGCGACCGCCGCGATGCACGATCCTGTCTTGGCAGCTGCCTTGGATGACCTGGTGCTCTCTACTCCTCGCCAGGTGGTCCGGGCGGTACTGGACCATGCGGTGGCTCGCGGGGAGATAACCGCCGGCCGCGATCTGAGTCTGATCCCTGACGTGGCCCTGGGTCTCAACGTGCTGCGGCTGATGACGGGACGGCCGATCGACCGGGTCTACGTCCGGCGCGTGCTCGAAGACGTGATTTTGCCGCTCGCCGGCGCGTCGGCGCCCTAACAGTTGCGCGTTCGATCCGTGGGTGCCACTGTGGCCATAGACGGAACTAGTTAGTTCCGCCTGGAAGGAGAAGGCAATGAGCACCGTCCGAGTTCCGGTCCTGATAGTCGGCGCGGGAGCCGCCGGACTTGCCACCTCGGCGCTGCTGGCCAAGCACGGGGTCAGCTCACTGCTGGCGGAAAAGCGGCGCGAGATCTTCATTTACCCGAAGGCCCGAAATCTCAGCTTTCGCAGCCTGGAGATCCTGCGCGGTCTGGGCCTGGGTGACCAGGTCCACGCCGTCGCCGACCGAGTTTCCGACATGGTGGTCAAGCCGACGCTGAACAGTGCGGAAGAAAAGCTGGCCATCGACATCGACGCGCTCTTCGCCGGCCTGGATCAGCTGAGCCCCGAGCCTGCCGTGCAGTACTGCCCGCAGAGCAGCCTCGAGCCGATGCTGCTGGCCGAAACACGGCGGCGCGGCAGCGAAGTGCGCTACGGGACGGAGTTGCGTTCGTTCGAACAGGACGACACCGGCGTCACCGCGGTACTGCGTGACCTGGACTCCGGAGACTCCGAGACGGTCCGCGCCGACTACCTGATCGCCGCCGACGGGGTGCACAGTCCGATCCGTAAGGCGCTCGGCGTCACCGAGTCGGGATACGGCGCGCTGCCGATCTTCGTCGTGTTCTTCTACTTCCGTGCCCCCTGGCGGACGTTCGTCCCGTATCTGAGCGAAGGCGACGGCGTTCAGATCAAGAATCCCGACGTGGACGGCATATTCCTGGTGGCCAAGGACGATCTCGGCATGTTCATCACCACCTACTTCCCTGGCAAGGGGGAAACCGCCGCGCAATTCACCTCGCAGTACTGCAGCGAAGTGCTCACCAAAGCCTTCGGCGAGCAGATCGATCTCGAGATCATCGAAGCCGCGGCATGGCAGCCCTACGAGCAGGTGGCCGACCAATTCCAGTGCGGGCGAGTCTTTTTGGTCGGCGACAGCGGACACACCATGCCGCCGTTCAAGGCCGGGGGAGCCAACACCGCCATCCAAAGCGCACACAACCTGACCTGGAAGCTGGCCGCAGTTCTGGACAGGACGGCCGATCCCGCGTTGCTGACGACCTTCCACACCGAGCGGCACCCCGTCGGGCGGTTCGCCGCTCATCAGTCGCTGACCGGGCCGACAGTGGCCTTGATCGACTTGGACGACCAGGGTCCGGGATTGCCGCTCGATGATGAGGCCTCGATGTTCTCCTTGCTGGTCGGCTACCAATACCGCTCGGCCGCAGTCGTTTCCGATCTGCCCGCTCCCGATGATTCAGACGCCGTGTCCTTGGTCGCCGAATTGGATGGCCAGCCCGGTAGCCGCGTCCCGCATGGCTGGGTGCAGCACGACGGCCAGCGGGTATCGACGCTCGACCTGGTTGGCCACGACTTCACCCTGCTCACCGACGACGACGACGCGCTATGGACCGAGGCTGCCGCGTCGGCGTCCGCCGGCCTGGGCATACCGATCACCGTCCACCGGATCGGGCCCGCGGGCGATGTGCGAGATCCCGACCGCGCCTGGCTGCAGGCCGCGGGAATTGCGACCGGCGGAGCTCTGCTGGTCCGCCCCGACGATTTCGTCGGCTGGCGGACCGCCACTCTTCCGCAATCGCCGGCAGACGGCCTCCGCCGGGCGCTATGTCTGATTCTCGGCAGGGCGCCGTGACTGTTGACCAAAATCGATTTCTGGTCATAGACTAACCGCCGTGGTGGTGGAACGGTCCCGCGGCGACCGGCGACAACGGGCGGATCGTATCCTCGATACCGCTCGAGAGTTGTTGCTGTCCTGGGGTTATCGGCGGGTGACGATCGATGAACTGGCTCGTCGGGCGGGTGTTGGCAAGGGCACCGTCTACCTGCACTGGCGCTCTCGCGAGGAAGTGTTCCACGCGGTCAGCGCCCGCGAAGCGGCCGCGATGGCGGACGCGATTGTGCAGGCGGTACGTGATGATCCGGCCGAGGTTGCACTACACCGTTATCTGCGGCGGCTGTTCGTCGAGGCGATGAACCGGCCGGTATTGCGCGCGCTCTACACCCGCGACGCCGACACTCTCGACACTTTCCTCGCCTCGACACATCATCACCACCTCGAGGAGAGCAAGCTCGGAGTCAACCGCGACTACCTAGGTGTGCTCGCCGCGGAGGGGATGCTGCGACCGGGTTTGCGACTGGCCGATCTCGATTACACCTTGCCCACCATCGTGTTCGGTTTCTTTGCGGCGGAGCCGTTTCTGCCGTTGTCTCTCGGGCTGACCCTCGACCAGAAAGCCGAACAACTCGCTGACACGGTACGCCGGGCTTTCGAGCCGACCGATGTACCGAGCAGTGCCGCCGTGAAACGCGCTGCAGCGAAGTCTATTCCGATTTTGGGGCGAATTGCTCGAGACCACCGCACGGCTACCTATGGAGGCGATCCGAATGACTGAGTTGGCAACTGAGCTCACCCGCCCGCGCGGTCGGTATGGAGTGGACGGCGATTACCGGCTGATTCCGGCGCCGGTCATTTTCGGCGGCTATCTGTTGTTATGCCTTGCCACTGCGATTTTCGCGGGCAAGTTGCTGGTGAGCGGACGAACTCTGTTCGGTCTCGGCGTCGCCGTGGTTGCTTTCCTACTGATTAGCGTGGTCGTCAGCATCCGACGGTTCAGCCGGCGGGGGAAGTTCGAAGTCTGGGCACGCCTACTCACCCGGATAGGCCTGCGCGGCGACGAACGTGTGCTTGACCTCGGCTGCGGACGTGGCGCGGTCTTGCTCACAGCGGCCAAGCTGGTTCCGCGCGGAAGTGCTGTAGGAGTGGATATCTGGCGGGCCGACCAGACTGGGAACTCCCCGGAGGCCACTCTCGCGAACGCCGATGCGGAGGGCGTCGCCGACCGGGTCGAATTGCACACCGCCGACATGACCGATCTTGCGTTTCCCGACGGCTCCTTCGATCTTGTCGTCAGCAACCTCGCGATCCACAATCTGCTGGACAACCACGCGCGGCGGTCCGCCATCGACGAGGCCGTGCGCGTGCTGCGGCCCGGCGGCCAGGTCGTGATCGCCGACCTTGGTTTCACCCGACAGTATGCGACCTGGTTGCAGGAATGCGGCATGGCGAACGTCGAGCGTCGAAGCCTCGGCTGGCGCGCCTGGTGGGGAGTGCCGTTTATCCGGACCCACGCGGTCACCGCAGCCAATCCAATCTCGCTGCAGTGAGTACGGATTCGGCCATCCGAACGGTCGCGCTGGAAGAGGCATTCCTGCACCCGCGGGTGTGGGACCTGTTTCCCGCGGCGCTACAACTGAAGTACCAGCCAGTACGCGCCCGGCTCAGCGATGTCGGACCCGAGCGTATTCGCCAGATGGATGCGGCCGGGATCGATGTGCAGGTGCTCTCACACGTTCAGCCGGGAGTGCAGGTGCTTGCCGACGACCAAGCCGAGTTGTCGGTCTCTGTCTGCCGCGAAGTCAACGACTGGCTGGCCGAAGTCGTTGCCGCCCAACCATCCCGGTTCGCGGGCTTTGCGATGCTGCCCACCCAGTCACCCGCTCACGCCGCCGACGAGCTGCAGCGAGCGGTTCATCAACTCGGCTTCAAAGGCGCGTTGATCAACGGACACACCAACGGCCGCTACCTCGATGACCCGTCGTACGATGTGCTGCTCGGGCGGGCCGAGTCTTTGGGTGTTCCGATCTACCTTCATCCGACCGATCCGCCGCCGGCGGTGTCCGACACTTACTACGCGCCGTTCGACTCGGCGCTGGTGCCCACCTGGGGCTGGCCGGTGGAAACCGGCACGCATCTGTTGCGGTTGATCTGCGCCGGTGTGTTCGACCGCCATCCGGATCTGAAGATCATCGTCGGACACATGGGCGAACTGCTGCCGTTCTGCTTTACCCGGCTCAATGCCGGATTGACGATGGCCGGTTGGCTATCGGCAGCCGGGTCCGAGCAACCGCTGATGCGCAACAACGTCGGCTATTACTTGCGCAACAACGTGTTCATCACCAGCAGTGGGGTTTTCGACGTGCCGGTGTTCGAATGCGCCCGCGCGATGCTGGGTCTCGACAATCTCATGTTCTCGGTCGACTACCCGTTCCAGGACAACTTCGCCGCAATGGAATTCCTGCAGCGGTGCGACCTCTCGCCCGAGGACAAGGAGCGATTCGCGCACCGCACCGCGGACACGCTGCTGAAGCTCGATGATGATGAGCGGGACCGTAGTCGGCCGCTCGCAGTCGGCGATACCTGGTACCGGCTCATCAGCCGCGCAAAGTCAAAAGTGGGCAGGGCGTTGATTTCCGCCCTGGTCAAGTAAGAGGTACCCGCTTACAGCGGGATGTTCTTGTGACGTCCGCGCCGTGCCGGTGCCTCGGCCAGCGCCGCGGTGATCCGGCCGCGGGTGTGGGCGGGGTCGATCTTCTCGTCGACAACACCGATCTCGATGGCGTTGTCCACACCGCCGGCGAGCCGCTCGTGCTCAGCGGCGAGCTCGTCGTGCAGCGCGTCGCGCTCGTGGTCGGCCGCGGCGGCCAGCTTCTTCTTGTGCAGAATGCCGACAGCGGCCTTGGCGCCCATCACGGCGACCTCGGCGTCCGGCCAGGCGAACACCTTGGTCGCGCCCAGCGAGCGGGAGTTCATCGCAATGTAGGCCCCGCCGTAGATCTTTCGGGTGACCAGTGTGACCCGCGGAACGGTGGCCTCACCGAACGCGTGCAGGAGTTTGGCGCCGCGGCGCACCACGCCGCCCCATTCCTGGTCGACGCCGGGCAGGTAGCCGGGCACGTCGACGATCACGATCAGCGGGATGCCGAACGCGTCGCAAAGTCGCACGAAACGTGCTGCCTTCTCGGCACTTTCCGAGTTGAGGCAGCCGCCGAGGCGCAGCGGGTTGTTGGCCAGCACGCCGACCGAGCGGCCCGACAAGCGGCCCAAGCCGACCACCATTGACGGCGCCCACTTAGCCTGAAACTCATCGAACGGCGCGTCGTCATCGAGCAGTGCGGTGACGAGCGGGTGCACGTCATAGGCCCGACGTGGCGACTCCGGCAACAGCGCGTGCAGGTCGCTCTCGTGCGCCTCAGCCTTGCCGCGGTCGAAATGGCCCTGCTGGCAGAACAACCCGACCAGGCGGCGACCGCGCTCGTAAGCGTCGGCCTCGTCGTCGGCGACGATGTGGCAGACTCCGGACTTCTTGTGGTGCGTGTCCGGGCCGCCGAGCGAGGCCATGTCCACGTCTTCACCGGTGACGCTGCGTACGACGTCGGGCCCGGTGACGAACACCCGACCCTCCGGCGCCATGATGACGACGTCGGTCAGCGCCGGCCCGTAGGCCGCGCCACCGGCGGCGAAACCGACCACCACCGAGATCTGCGGGACGTATCCGGACGCGCGGATCATCGCCTCGAATACCAACCCGACGGCGTGCAATGCCTTCACACCCTCGGCCAGCCGCGCACCGCCTGAATGCCAGATGCCCACGATCGGGCTCTGCTCTTCGATGGCGGTGTCGTAGGCGTTGACGATGTGCGTGCAGCCCTCGAGCCCCATGGCCCCGCCCATCACGGTGCCGTCGGTGGCAAATGCGATGGTGCGCAAGCCGTTAACGGTTCCGCCCGCGGCGAGCACACCGGAGCGGTCGCGCTCGTGCAGCAGCTCGATGCTGCCGTCGTCGAAGAACCTGCTCAGCCGCAGCAGTGGATCGCGCGGGTCGAGCGACTCATCGATTGCCTCAGGGGCCAGGGTCGTCATCGCAGGTCTCCTCGTCTCATTGCTGTTCGGGGATGCGGGGTTAGTAGCGGCCAAAGGTCAGCGCCACGTTGTGCCCGCCGAAACCGAAAGAGTTGTTGATCGCGTACTTGTAGTCGCCGAGTCGCGGCTGGCCTGCCACCACGTCCAGGTCGACCTCAGGGTCCAGGTTCTTAAGGTTCAGCGTGGGCGGAATGACCTGGTCGCGCAGGGCCAGCACGGTCAGGATCGACTCGACGGCGCCGACCGCACCGACCGAATGGCCGAGTGCACCCTTGGGGGCATACACCGCCGCATTGCCGCCGTGCGGGCCCAGCGCCCTGTTGATCGCCTTGCCCTCGGCCAGGTCGCCCACCGAGGTGCCGGTGGCGTGGGCGTTCACATGGTCGATGTCGCCCGGGGTCAAGCCGGCGAGCTGGATTGCCCGCGTCATGGCGTGTCCGGCCCGCTCACCGTTGGGGTCCGGCGCCACCATGTGGAAGCCGTCCGAGGTGACGCTGGCCCCCATCAGCCGGGCCAAGATGTTGGCGCCACGCGCCTTGGCGTGCTCCTCGGTCTCGATGACCATCAACGCGCCGGCCTCGCCGAACACAAACCCGTTCCGGTCTTTGTCGAACGGGCGGCAGGCGCCGGCCGGGTCGTCGTTATTCTTCGACAACACGATGCGCATCGCGGCGAACGATGCGATCGGCACCGCCTCGATCCTGGTCTCGACGCCACCGCAGATCGCGATGTCAGCCTCTCCGAGCGCGACCTGCTGCCAGGCGCGAGCGATGCCCTCCGAACCGGACGCGCAGGCCGACACCGAGGTCATCACACCGGCCTTCGCCTGCCGTTCCAGCCCGACTGCCGCGGCCGCGCCGTTGGGCATGTACATCTGCACAGCCAACGGGTTGACCGCCCGCAGGCCCTTTTCTCGCATGCTGTCGTAGCTGAAAATCAGTTCCTCGCTGGAGCCCATCCCGGTGCCGACGGACACCAGCAACCGGTTGGTATCCACCTCGGGTGAACCCGCGTTCTCCCACAGTCTGCGGGTGAGCACGGTGGCCATCTTCTGCAGATAGCCCATCCGGCGGTTCTCGACCCGGTTCAGTTGGTCGTCGAACTCCTCGAGCAGATGCCCACCGATGCGCACCGGCAGGTCGAATTCCTTGACGAACGGGTCCTCAAGGGTACGGATGCCACTTTGCCCGTCCAGCAGCAACTTCCACGTGGTCTGCGCGTCGGTTGCCAGGGCAGTCGTCATGGCGACGCCGGTGACGACGACGTTGGGGAAACCGTTCCCCGTAGCCAACTTTGACGATGTGGTCATGTGCCCTGCGAACGCGTCCTTCCTTGTTTGTCCGGCTCCTCCTCTGGCCGTCTGCGGCCCGCATCGTAGCGATGCATTGCTCAGTACCGTCCGAAGGCCAACGCGACGTTGTGTCCGCCGAAACCGAACGAGTTGTTGATGGCGTACTGGTACTCGCCATAACGTGGCTCGCCCGCGACGACGTCGAGGTCGATCTCCGGATCGGGCGTGGTGTAGTTAAGTGTCGGCGGAATAACGCCATCTCGCAGCGCAAGCACCGTCAGGATCGACTCCAGCGCGCCCACCGAGCCGATGGAGTGACCCAGCGCGCCCTTGGGCGCATAGACCGCGGCATTTTCGACACCTGCGACCCGGATGGCGTTGGCCTCGGCGGTGTCGCCGATCGGTGTGGCAGTGGCGTGCGCGTTGATGTGGTCAATGTCCTTGGGAGACAGGCCCGCCAACTCCATCGAGCGGGCCATCGCCCGTCCTGCGCGGATGCCATCGGCGGCCGGGGCCACCATGTGGAACGCGTCCGAGGTGATACCGGCACCCATCAACCGGGCCAACGGCTTGGCGCCACGGGCCTTGGCGTGCTCCTCGGTTTCGAGGATCATCAATGCGCCGGCCTCGCCGAACACGAAGCCATCGCGATTCTTGTCGAACGGTCGCGAAGCCCCTTCGGGGTCCTCGTTGAGGGTCGACATGGCCCGCATCATCGAGAACGCCGCGATAGGCAGTGCCTCTATGTTGCCCTCGACACCGCCGCAGACCGCAAAGTCCGCGTCACCCATGACGATTTGCCGCCACGCGTGGGCGATGGCCTCCGAGCCCGACGAGCAGGCCGACACCGGGGTCATCACTCCGGCGCGGGCACCCAGCTGCAGACCGACGACGGCCGCAGCGCCATTCGGCATGATCATCTGTACGGCCAGTGGCGACACCTTGCGGGGCCCGCCCTCGTTCATCAGGTCGTAGCTCTCGACGATCTTCTCGGCACCGCCCAGGCCCGTGCCGACCACGACCGTGAACCGGTCCGGGTCGACCTCGGGGCTGCCGGCGTTCTCCCACAACTGGCCGCTGAGGTGCTTGGCCATCCGCTGGACGTACGACATCCGTCGCATGTCCAGCCGGCCCATGTGGTCGTCGATCGATTCCTTGAGGTGCCCGCCGATTTTGACTTGCAGGTCCCACTTCGTGACGAACTCGTCTTCGAGCACGCGGATGCCGCTTTCGCCGGCCAACAGACCCTTCCACGTGCCCTCGATGTCCGGCGAGATC
Source organism: Mycobacterium sp. (assembly GCA_036272035.1). GTDB lineage: Bacteria > Actinomycetota > Actinomycetes > Mycobacteriales > Mycobacteriaceae > Mycobacterium. The sequence goes on from DATAZN010000428.1 coordinate 8,647, forward strand.
GAAGTCGTCGCCGTTACGGCGGTTACCACAACATTGGGGTAACCGCCGTTAGCAGTGGAAGGTTTGGTCACTTGCTGTCGGCTTCCTGCTTCGAGGGGTCCGTGTCGAACTTCGCGCGCAGCGCCTGGGCGGCCTCGGGGTTTTCTTCCTCGAGCTTCTGGATGTAGTTGACGACGTCACCGACGGTGCGCAGACCGGCGAGGTCCTCGTCGGGGATCTTCACGCCGTACTTGTCCTCGGTCTGCACGGCGATCTCCACCATGGACAGCGAGTCGATGTCCAGGTCGTCGACGAACGACTTCTCCGGGGTGATCTCCGACGGCTCGATACCGGTGACCTCTTCGATGATCTCGGCGATACCGGCGATGATTTCTTCCTGGCTGACGGACACGATGTGTTTCCCTTCGTAATGTGTTGTGTACTGCTGACTTAACGTGCGGTATGCGGTTGTAGTAACGAACATGTTCGACGATTTAGCCCGGGGGCCAACTCTTTTGGGGGTTACAGCTCTGCCAAACCATTCAGGTCTGCGGGGGTCTTGACGGCACGCGTCGGTACCCCGCGGAGTTCACGTTTGGCGATTCCGGACAGAGCCCCCGCCGGTGGGAACTCGACGATCGCTGTGACACTGCGCTGACGCAGAGTTTCGGAGCACAGGTCCCAGCGCACCGGCCGGGTCAACTGTGCGACAAGCTTTTCCATCGCATCGGCGGCCGAGCTCACCGGTTGGCCGTCGCGGTTGGACAACAGAACGGCGGTCGGCTCGGAGGTCGCCACGTTCTGCACCGCGGCGGCGTAGCCGTCGAGGGCCGAGGCCATGAACTCGGTGTGGAAGGCGCCGGCGACGCCCAATGCGCGAACCCGGGCCTTCTCTGGCGGGTCTTCGGCGAGCTTCTCCAGCGCGCTCAGCCGGCCGGCGGCCACGATCTGGCCGGCGGCGTTGCGGTTAGCCGCGACCAGGTCGAGCTGTTCGAGCCGCGCGAGCACGTCGGTCTCGTCGCCGCCGAGAACGGCGGACATGCCGGTCGGCTCGTCGGCGCAGGCCTCGGCCATCTCGGCACCGCGGGTGGCGGCCAGCGCGACGGCGTCATCGGCGGAGATCACTCCGGCGATCGCGTAGGCGGCGATTTCACCGACCGAGTGGCCGGCGACGACGAGTTCTTCCCCGGCGAGCAGTCCCCGCGTCCTCAGCTCCTGGTGCGCAAGCAGTGTGGCGGCGACGATCAAAGGCTGGGCGATCGCGGTGTTGGTGATTTCCTCGGTCGAGGCAGTGGTGCCCAGTCGGGAAAGGTCAAGGCCGCTGGCCGTCGACCACGACGTCAGCCGATCTGCGGCGCCGGGCAGTTCCAGCCACGGCGACAGCATCCCCTCGGTCTGCGACCCTTGTCCGGGCGCGAGCAATGCAATCACATTTTTAAGGGAACACTGTGAAGACGTCTTTGCGCCGTGTAACAGATTATGAACCTTGTCTTATGTTTTTGTGGAAACTCCACAAAACAGCACGCGATGCGACGTGTTTGAGATCGCGCCGCAATCTGTCATCCGGCTTCGGCGGTCCCGGAAGGCACGATCAGGTCCTTTTCGACTGTCGGCGTGACAGGCGTCACTATGTTGCTAGCGGCGCTGGACTGCTGGGTCTGGTACGTCAGGTGGCCCACGGTCGCGGCCACCCGAAGGACGTAAGCGTCACGCGGCAGGGTGGGGTCGCGTCCGGTGAAGTCGGCGATCCGCCGCAGTCGGTAGCGCACGGTGTTTGGATGAACGAACAACTTGCGGGCGCAGGCCTCGATCGCTCCGCCGCAGTCGAGGTAGGCATCCAGGGTCTCGGTGAGGGTGGGACCGGCGTCGGCGAGCGGCCGCATCACGTCGGTGTGCAACGCCGCGATGGCCGACGCATCGCCCATCAGAGCCCGCTCGGGCAGCAGCTCGCGCGCCAGGACGGGCCGCGGTGCGCCCCGCCAGCCGGCGGCGGCGTTCATCCCGGAGATCGCCTCGCTGGCGCTGTGATAAGCCGCGGTCAGCATCGGCGCCGTCGGGCCGATCACCACCGGGCCGTCGGAGAAAGCATCCAGTAGCGCGCCGAAGACCTTCTCGGTCGGCGTCAGCTGCCCGGAGACGATGGCGACCAGGTAGGTGCCGTGCACGTCGGTCAGTGCGGCGCGGCCGTGCCGCGTCGCGATGTCTCGCACGTCCTGGCTGGCGGCGTTCTCCCGGCCAGGTGGCGGGGTGCCCACCACGACCGTCGCCGGTGCGGTGGTGTCCCAGTTCAGCGCCGCCGCCCGGGACAGCAGTTCGGGACCGGTGTCACCACGCACGACGGCGTCGACGACGCTGGCCTCCATCCGGCTGTCCCAGTTCCCGCGCGCCTCGGCCGCGTCCGCGTAGGCGGTCGCGGCGCTGAAAGCCAGGTCACGGCTGTACTTGAGGATGCCGACCGTCATCGCGGTCAACTGCTCTTCGGAGCGGGCTACCAGCGGGACCACTTCCTCGAAGAACTCCATCGTCACGCGCAGCATGTCGACGGAGTGCCGCAGCGCGATCTGCCGGGTCAGGTCCTGGGGCATCAGTTCGAAGGCGCGCGCCGTGTAGTTGATGTTGCTGCCCGGATCGGCCATCCACTCGACGAAGTTAACGACGGCGGTCTGTACGACCAGCGCCAGACTGGCCCGCTCGGAGGCCTCCAACTCGGCGAAGAACGGCAGCCGTTCCTGCATGGCGTTGACCGCTTCGGTCGACAGTCGGCCGGAATACTGCTTCAAGCTGCGCAGAAGCGAGGCGGGGACGCTGTCCAGCAGCTCCAGCGTCGTGCGGGGAGTCGGAAACTGCTTGTCGACCATCCCTAAAAGCTACGCCGCATTTCTGGATGATTCCGCCAACTCCGCCGCGTTGGCGCTGCCGACCGTGACGCTGCAAGCACGGTCGGCGCCCGT
>DATAZN010000429.1:0-2909 GCA_036272035.1 Mycobacterium sp.
TGTTGCTGGAGTTGTCGTGGGAAGCGTTGGAGCGGGCCGGAATTGACCCGACCACGTTGCGGGGCAGCGCCACCGGAGTGTTCGCCGGAATCATCGCGCAGGGCTACGGGATGCTCGCCGAAGAGATCGAGGGCTACCGGCTGACCGGTATGACGTCCAGCGTCGCGACCGGCCGAGTGGCCTACGTGCTGGGCCTGGAAGGCCCGGCGGTGTCGATTGACACCGCGTGCTCGTCGTCGTTGGTGGCTTTGCACATGGCGGTGCAGTCGTTGCGGTCGGGGGAGTGCGATCTGGCACTGGCCGGCGGCGCGACGGTCAACGCCACGCCAACGGTTTTCGTCGAATTCAGCCGGCACCGAGGCCTGTCTCCGGATGGCCGGTGCAAGCCTTTCGCGGGGGCGGCCGACGGCGTCGGCTGGTCCGAGGGCGGCGGAATGCTTTTGGTGGAACGGCTTTCGGATGCCCAGCGGTTGGGTCATCGGGTGCTCGCGGTGGTGCGCGGTACTGCGGTCAACCAGGACGGCGCTTCCAATGGGCTCACCGCACCCAACGGTCCTTCCCAGCAACGGGTGGTGCGCACGGCGTTGGCGAACGCCGGGCTGAGCGCCGGAGAAGTGGACGTGGTCGAGGCGCATGGCACCGGAACGACATTGGGCGACCCGATCGAGGCTCAGGCGTTGCTCGCCACCTATGGTCAAGATCGCGCCGAGCCCGGAAAACCCTTGTGGCTGGGTTCGATCAAATCGAACATGGGTCACACGCAGGCCGCCGCCGGCGTGGCCGGCGTGATCAAGATGGTCCAGGCGATGCGCCACGAGCAGCTGCCGGCGACGTTGCACGTGGATGCGCCCAGCCCGCATGTGGATTGGTCGGCGGGTGCGGTGTCGCTGTTGACCGAGGCTCAGTCGTGGCCGGCCAATGGGCGGGAGCGTCGTGCCGGGGTGTCATCGTTTGGTATCAGCGGCACCAACGCGCACGTGATCATCGAGGAGTGCCCGCCGGCTGAGCCCGCCGAGAGTGCTCCGCAACCGCAGGTGGTGCCGTGGGTGGTGTCGGCCAAGAGTGCAGCGGCGCTGGCGGCACAGGCCTCTCGACTGGCCGAATCCATCGGTGCCCGTGAGCAATTGGGTACCGCCGATGTTGGCTGGTCATTGGCGGGGCGGTCGACCTTTGAGCATCGGGCGGTCGTGCTTGGCCACGATCGAAGTCAGTTGCTGGCCGGACTGGGCGAGCTGGCCGACGGAATTCCTGGCGGTTCGGTGATCACCGGCCACGCCGCACCCGCGGGCAGGACCGCTTTCGTCTTCCCCGGCCAAGGCTCGCAGTGGATCGGGATGGGCGTCGAATTATTGGATGCCGTGCCAGTTTTCGCCGCCCAGATGAACGCCTGCGCGGAGGCGTTCACCGAGTTCGTCGACTGGTCGTTGATCGACGTACTGCGCGGCGTGCCGGGCGCGCCGCGCCTGGACCGCGTCGACGTCGTCCAGCCTGCGCTGTTCGCGGTGATGGTCTCGTTGGCCGAATTGTGGCGGTCGATCGGGGTACGCCCGGACGCCGTCATCGGTCACTCCCAGGGCGAGATCGCCGCGGCCCACGTCGCCGGTGCCTTGTCGCTGCGCGACGCCGCACGCGTGGTCACCCTGCGCAGCAAACTGCTATTGGCACTCTCTGGCCGAGGCGGGATGGCCTCGCTGGCATGTGGAACCGATCAAGCGCGAGAGCTGTTGGCGTCGTACGGTGATCGAGTCAGCATCGCCGCGATCAACGGGCGATCAGCGGTCGTGCTCTCCGGTGAGGTGGTCGCCCTCGACGAGATCGTCGCTCAGTGCACCGAGCGTGAGCTTCGGGCCCGCCGCATCGACGTCGACTACGCATCGCACTCCGTCGCCGTCGACGCGATCCGCGAGCAGCTCGCCGAGGCGCTGTCGGGTATCGAACCGCAGTCGGCGCGCACCGTGTTCTTCTCCACGGTCACCGGCGGCATCCTGGACACCGCCGAACTCACCGCCGACTACTGGTTCCGCAACATCCGCCAAACCGTCGAATTCGTCTCTGCGGTGCGTACCGCAACAGCGAGCGGCTACCGGACATTCATCGAATCCAGCCCGCACCCCGCCCTGATCGCGGGCATCGAGGACACCGCCACCGACGGTGGGGCCGACGCGGTCGTGGTGCCCACCCTTGGTCGCGAAGACGGCGGCCTGACCCGATTCCTCACTTCAGCCGCCCAGGCGTTCGTGTCGGGTGTCAAGGTGGACTGGCGCGCCACGGTGCCGGGTGCCGGGTTCGTCGAGTTGCCGACATATGCCTTTGAGCGACGGCGCTTTTGGCTCTCAGGTGACGGTGCTGCGATCGACGCCGCCGGCTTGGGGCTGGGAGCCAGCGAGCACGCGCTGTTGGGTGCAGTGGTGGAACTACCGGACTCGGGCGGGGTGGTGCTGACGGGTCGGTTGTCGCTGGCCACCCAGAGTTGGTTGACCGATCACGCTGTCGACGGGCTGGCCGTGTTCCCTGGTGCAGGCTTCGTCGAGTTGGCCATCCGGGCCGGGGACGAGGTCGGCTGCCCGGTGGTCGACGAGTTGACATTGCAGGCGCCGCTGCTGCTGCCGTCCTCAGGGTCGGTCGCCGTAGAGCTGGTGGTGGGCCCCGCCGTGGGGGCACCTCCCGCTTGCGGGGGCGAATCCGGCCAGCGCAGTGTGTCCGTATTCTCTAGGAACAGTGCGGATTCCGCATGGACCTGCCATGCGATGGGACAGTTGTCATCCGGACCGGTCGAGCCGGGCGCCGACCTGTCAGTGTGGCCGCCTGAAGGCGCGTCTCCCGTCGATGTGAGCGACGGCTACCAGCGGCTGGCGGCGCGCGGCTACCAGTACGGCCCGGCGTTCCAGGGGTTGACCGCGCTGTGGCGT
>DATAZN010000430.1:0-2422 GCA_036272035.1 Mycobacterium sp.
CTGAGCGTCTACGGGCAGACCAAACTGTCCGGCGAGCAGGCGGTGTTGGCGGCGTTGCCGCAGGCCGTGGTGGTCCGCACCGCCTGGGTCTACACCGGCGGAACCGGGAAGGACTTCGTCGCCACCATGCGAAAGCTGGCCGCGGGCGACCGCGTCATCGACGTGGTGGACGACCAGACCGGCTCGCCAACGTACGTCGCCGACCTGGTCGGCGCGCTGCTCGAGGTCGTCGACGGGCGCGTGGACGCCCCGGCGGGAATCGTGCATGCCGCCAACGGAGGCGAGGTCACCCGATGCGGACAGGCCCGCGCGGTGTTCGAGAGCGTTGGCGCCGACCCCGAGCGGGTGCGGCCGGTGAGCGGCGACCACAACCCGCGACCGGCGGCGCGGCCGCCGTACTCGGCGCTGTCCGCGCGGCAGTCGCAGGCCGCTGGCCTGTCACCACTGCGGCCGTGGCGAGAAGCGCTGGAGGCGGCGCTGTCGAGTGCTCCCGGGGCAACAGCGCCGCCCCGACCGCTACCCTCAACGCGTGAGTGACGTGCTGCCGGTGGTCACGGTGACCTATTCGCCGGGCCCGCATCTGGACCGGTTTCTGGCATCGCTGTCGCATGCGACCGAGCGGCCAGTCAGCGTCCTGATGGCCGACAACGGCTCCACCGACGGGGTGCCGCAGGCCGCGGTCGAGCGCTTCCCGGGTGTACGACTGTTCTCCACTGGTTCCAACCTCGGCTACGGCAGCGCGGTGAACCGCGCGATCGCGGAGCTCGGCGATGTCGACGAATGGATAGTCGTGGCCAACCCGGACGTGCAGTGGGGCCCAGGCAGCATCGACGCGCTGCTGGACGCCGCGGCGCGCTGGCCCCGCGCGGCGACTTTCGGGCCGTTGATCCACGACCCCGACGGGTCGGTGTATCCGTCGGCGCGCCAGCTGCCCAGCCTGGTCCGCGGCGGGATGCACGCGGTCGTTGGACAGCTCTGGAAGACGAATCCGTGGTCTGCGGCCTACCGCCAAGAGCGGCTGGAACCCAGCGAGCGACCGGTCGGCTGGCTATCCGGATCGTGCCTGCTGGTGCGCCGCACGGCCTTCGAGCAGATCGGCGGCTTCGACGAGCGCTACTTCATGTATATGGAGGACGTTGATCTCGGCGACCGGATGGGCCGCGCGGGCTGGCTCAACGTCTATGTGCCGTCGGCCGAAGTGCTGCATCACAAGGGCCACGCGACCGCGCGGGAGTCGTCGCGCAATTTGGCGACGCATCACAAAAGCACGTACACCTACCTCGCCGACCGGCATTCTGGACCATGGCGTGCTCCGCTGCGGCTGGCCCTCCGGGCCGGTCTGGCGGTGCGGTCGCGGCTGATGGTGCGCAATTCTGCAGAAGGGCATCGGTGAGGTGAGCAAGCAAGTCGACGCAATCATCCTCGTTGGCGGTAAAGGCACCCGGCTGCGGCCCCTGACGCTGTCGGCGCCCAAGCCGATGTTGCCCACCGCCGGGCTGCCCTTCCTCGCCCATCTGCTGTCGCGGATAGCCGCGGCCGGCATCGAGCACGTAATTCTCGGGACATCCTACAAGCCAACGGTTTTCGAGGCTGAGTTCGGTGACGGATCCAAGCTGGGTCTGCAGATCGAGTATGTGACCGAGCAGAGTCCGCTGGGCACCGGCGGCGGAATCGCCAACGTCGTGGGCCGTCTGCGTCACGACACGGCGCTGGTGTTCAACGGCGACGTGCTGTCCGGAGCAGATCTCGGTCAATTACTCGACTACCACCACGAGCAGCAGGCCGACCTGACCCTGCACCTGGTGCGGGTGAGCGATCCCCGGGCATTCGGTTGCGTGCCGACCGAAAACGGCAGAGTCACAGCGTTTTTGGAGAAGGCGGAGGATCCGCCGACCGATCAGATCAACGCTGGCTGCTACGTGTTCTCCCGCGAGACCATCGATCGGATTCCGCACGGCCGCGAGGTGTCGGTCGAGCGCGAGGTGTTTCCCGCACTCCTGTCCGACGGCGTCAAGGTGTGCGGATACGTTGACGCCAGCTACTGGCGTGACATGGGCACCCCGGAGGACTTCGTGCGCGGATCGGCGGACCTGGTGCGGGGCATCGCTCCGTCACCGGCGCTGGGTGGCCATCGCGGCGAGCAGTTGGTGCACGACGGCGCCGCGGTGTCGCCCGGCGCGCTGCTCATTGGCGGCACTGTTGTCGGACGTGGCGCTGAGATCGGCCCCGGCGCCCGGTTGGACGGTGCGGTCATCTTCGACGGCGTGCGGATCGAGGCTGGCAGCGTGATCGAACGCTCGATCATCGGGTTCGGTGCGCGGATCGGTCCGCGGGCGCTGGTCCGCGACGGCGTGATCGGCGACGGCGCCGACATCGGCGCCCGCTGCGAGCTGCTGCGGGGAGCGCGGGTCTGGCCCGGCGT
>DATAZN010000431.1:0-4407 GCA_036272035.1 Mycobacterium sp.
CAAATTCGACGTTCTGACCTCCACTGGCTGCTGCGCGCCTAGCTTGCTCGATGGCGCTGCTGGAAAGGTCGAGGCCGACGGCCTCATATCCTTTTTGGGCAAGCGCCAATGTCGTGACTCCGACCCCGCAGCCAGAGTCTAGAACCGGACTTCGGAAACGCCCCTGACGCTCCAGAGCGGCGAGTTCGGGTTGCAATTCACCGATATTCCAGCCGGGATTTCCGGGCGCGTAAGACGCCGCTCCGTTGTATAGCTCATCCCAGTCGACGCTGTTCACATTGAATGTTGGCATAACACCGAAGCTAAGTACGCCGACCAACGGAGGCAACTGGTCGAAGCCATTTTAACGACTTTAATACGGGGCCGGTTCGCGTGCATTATGTCTCGGAAAATTGAAAAAAAGCTGGAAATTTCCTTTGACTATGCCAAAGCCTCCTCGACGTCATTGCATCGGCTGAACACCTGCCAGCGAATGCTGGGAATGCAAAGAGAAATCTATTTACCGGCCGGGTCGCTACTGCCGTCCAGCCCCAGAACCCGCTTTTTGCTCGGCGTGATTCAAGCGCGGGCCGGCGCTCAGCCGCATTCGTCGTTGGCGGCCGCTCTGGCCGCGACGATCACCCCAGCCTGCCGCGGCAGCGGCAGTGCGGCCCAGGCGATGTTCCAGGTGCCGGCTCCGACGACGCCGGGTGTCTGGACCGCCGCCAAGTAGCTTTCGACCAGTCCCGTCCGGTCGCCGTGGTGGCCCTGCATCCACGTCTTCGCTGCATGGCAGGCCTGGAAGTACTCCTCTTCGGTCGAGTATGAGGGCACATTGATCTTGGTCGTGATGCCGGCGGGGGAGATCGCCACGACGCCCGCCGCCGCCGCCGCCGCTGTCGTCACCGTGTTTGACGGCGAGGTGGATACGGTCGGGGCATTCGTGCCGGTGGCGGAGCAGCCCGTCATCACCGATGCGGCGGCCAGGGCAGCAATCGTGCCCGACATCAGAGGGCGAGATGGTCGCGACCGCACCCGGTAAATCTATGCAACACTGGCGACCGTGATGCAGCGAACCCGGTTTTGGGAGTGTTGTCGGCCCTGATTGCCGTCGCCCCCTAGTACGCCCGTTCGCTCTGGAGCTTGCCTCACATGGTTTCTGCAGATCTCGTTGCTGCCCCTGTCCTGTCCCGCCCGTCGCGTCTCCGATCTGTCCCCGGTCCCACCCGGCTGCGGCTGGCCGACCTGCTGCACATCACCGACCGAACGGCTGACGACGTGCTCAGCGGCCGCTACGATCAGGTCGTCCCGGTGGGCGGTGTGCCCACCGACGATCGTTGGTTCGCACGGCTGCACGGCGACGACGAAGTCGACGTCTGGCTGATCAGCTGGGCGCCCGGGCATCGCACCGAACTGCACGATCACGGCGGGTCGCTGGGTGCGCTGACGTTGTTGTCCGGGTCGCTGGATGAATTCCGTTGGGACGGAGATCGTTTGCGCTGCAAACGGCTCGAAGCGGGGGATCAGGCTGCGTTCCCGCTGGGCTGGGTGCACGACGTGGTGTGGGCCCCCACCGGTCCGCGTGCGCCGGCGGCATCGGTGTCCGGCACCCCGGGGCCTTCGCTCAGCGTGCACGCGTATTCGCCGCCGCTCACCGTGATGTCGTACTACGAGGTCACCAGCCAGCATCGGCTGCGGCGCCAGCGGACCGAACTGACCGACCAACCGGAGAACCTATGAGCCGCATCGATCAGGCATTGGAGACGGCACGTGCCCGGCTACGCCGCCTGGCCGCCGATGAGCTGCCCGCGGCGCTGAGCCGGGGCGCATTGCTCGTCGATATCCGGCCGCAGGCGCAACGAGCGCAGGAGGGAGAGCTGCCCGAGTCGCTGCGGGCCCTCGTCATCGAGCGAAACGTGTTGGAGTGGCGCTGCGATCCGACCTGCGACGCCAGACTGCCGCAAGCCGTCGGCCACGACGTGGAGTGGGTGGTGCTCTGCTCGGAGGGCTACACCTCGAGCCTCGCCGCGGTCGCCCTGCAGGATCTCGGGCTGCACCGCGCGACAGATGTCGTCGGCGGCTACCACGCGCTGGCCGCGACCGGAGTGCTGGCCTTACGGTAGGTCGGCGATTTAGCCTCCGCCGCCTCCGCCGCCGCCCCCACCGTCGGCGCCCATGTTGTACCACCAGTCGTTGGAGTCATTGGGGTTGTAGTACTCATAATTGTGTTGAGGCGGGCCCGGTGGCTCTGGACCTGGAGGCGGATCTGCGGGCGGCGGCGCCGGTAGCACGCTGGGCGTACCGCCGAAACCAGTCGCCGCCAACGCCGGTGCACCGAAAGCGGCGACAGGCGCGGCAAAAAGAACGCCTGCGATTGCGATCTTGGTCGCAACGCGGCCCGCACCCGATGGAATAGTCCAGTTCATCGATCACTCCCTCCGTAGGGGATCCGATGAGGGTGATCCTGCCACTTGATTCTTCGATGGAATAGCTGGTAGCGCCAAACCCATGGCACACTCACAGCGTCCGTTTACCTGGTGTTAGCCGTCGCTGGCGTGCAGCAGTGGCCGAAGTTTGGCGGTTTTCTCCGGTGTCCACCCCGGCGGCTGCAGCACCGCCGCCCAGCCGTTGGCGACGTCGGCGACGTAGACATGACCGTGGCCCTGCGGCACATCGACGGCAACCGCCATGTCGGCCGACACCTGTAGGAACGTCACCACCGGAATCCACTCGGTCTCGGGAAGCACGTCGTAGCCACGCTTTTCGCGTAGCCAGTCCGGCTGGCGGAACAGCAGATCGGGATCCCACCAGGCGATGGGATCAGAGGCGTGCTGCAGATACACCACGCGCGGCGTATTCCATTGCGATTCAGGGCGTTTGAGGTCTTCAGGACGTGCCACGAATCGCACATGAAGGCCGTGGTCGTAGAGCGGCAGCCACTCCGGCGACCCGCGGTCGCGGGTCGCGGTCAGATCGGTCCAGATGGTGTTCTTGAATGTCGGCCCGGAGAACAACGCGCCGTCGGTGCGGGCCAACACGTTGTTGAGGCTCATGAACGGCGCCTCGCCGCCGAAGGAGCCCAGGCTTTCGCCGAACACGACGAGCTTGGGGCGCTGCGCTTCCGGCAGTCGGCGCACCAGCCGATCAACGGCTTCGAACAGCGCCTGGCCGGCATGGCGCGCGTTCTCCTTGTCCACCAGGAAGGACAGCCAGCTGGGCAGGAACGAGTACTGCATGCTCACCACTGCGGTGTTGCCGTTGTACATGTACTCGAGCGCGTCGGCCTCGGCCTCGTTGATCCAGCCGGTGCCGGTGGTGGTTCCGACCGCGACGACGGCGCGGCGTAATCCGCCTTCGCGCTCCAATTCTCGCGCGGCCAACTCCGCGGCCGCGGTGATGCCGTCGGCGGAGTCGAGTCCGGCGTAGGCGCGGATCGGCTCGATCGCCGGCGCGCCGTTGAACGCGGTGAGCTGGTTGACGGCGGGCCCGCCCTTGATGAATATCCGGCCCTGGTGTCCCAGCGATTCCCAGGTCACCAGCGACTGCGGCCCCCCGGACCGCAGCGGTGTCCGCGGCGCGGCGGTATCGGGATCCACTTCATTGTTGACCGTGGCGAATGTGCTGTTCATGGTCCGCATCGCGAATTTCACCACGACGCCGTTGAGCAACGCGATCGTCAGAGCGACCAGCAGCAAAACCACGATCACGGCTGAAACACGTGGCGGCACAAAGCGATCGAGTCGCAGGTCGAGAAAATGGACCAGTCGGCGGATGAGCTGGCCGGTTTCGACGACGCCGAACAGCACGACCAACGACAGTGCGGTGGTCAGCGGGTAGTCGAGCCATACCAGGTGCTTGACGCCCATCAGATCGCGTACGCGGTCCTGCCAGACGTGGAACCAGATCACCATCGCGACCATGCCGATCGCGCCGACGACGATCAGCACCAGCCACGCCCGCCGTGGTGCCGGTGGGCTGGAGTCCCGGGAGAGCATGAAGCGCACCAGCCATACCGCGAAAACGCCGATGGAGTAACCGATTGCGCCGGCCAGGCCGCTCACCAAACCCTGAAACAACGGACCCCGCGGCAACAGCGACGGCGTCATCGAAAACCAGATGAACACCAGCCCGACCGCGGTGCCGGTGAAGGTGTAGTGCCGGACCCACCACGCTTCCCCGCGCTGCGGCTCGACGGCTGGCGCGGGTTCGGCAGTGGCAGCTTCGGTCACCACAACTCCTTAGCGGTGGGTGAAGTTCGGAGCCCGTTTTTCGATGAATGCGGCCATGCCTTCGGACTGGTCGTCGGTCGCGAAAGCCGCATGAAATAGCCGACGTTCGTAGAGCAGACCCTCGGTCAGCGTGGACTCATAGGCGCGGTTGACGGCTTCCTTCGCCATCCGGGACGCCGACCGCGACATCTGCGAGATC
>DATAZN010000432.1:0-7340 GCA_036272035.1 Mycobacterium sp.
CTGTGACACGCAGCCCCAGATCACGTCGTCGACGAGCGCCGGATCGATCCCGGCCTTCTGGACCAGACCGTTGAGCACCTGCGCGGACAGGTCGGCGGCGTGGACGCCGGACAGGCCGCCGTTCCGTTTGCCGACCGGTGACCGAACTGCCTCGACGATGACGGCTTCAGCCATGGCATATCTCCTTCTGCCTTGAGGTTCTGAATCGATTGTTGACCAACCCGTTGGACGGCTCGCCGCGGGGGTCGTTGGCGCGTGGCTCGACCTGATTACAGCGTCTACCGAAGTGCGGCGTTTGGCGTGGTCGGCCCAATCGGCCTGGCGAGCCTGGAGGTGTTCAGCGCCGCCAACGCTTGAGCAAACGACAGCGGCATCCATCCGAGCTTTCGTCGGGTTCCGGTGGGATTATGGTCGGCACCCGGTCGCGTATGTGCGTGATCAGCTTCATCAAGTCACGGCGATAGACACTCGGATTGTCGACGCCGTTCCCCGTCGCATAGCGATGCGGTAGAACCCACCTCCGCATACCGCAACACCGCACAGCCCTGGCATATCCGGCAGGCGCGGCGTCGCCCGCAGGTAGCGGTCTACCAAATCGACTGAGTAGACATCAGAAATCTCGTTGTGGGCAACGTCGAGTTCGGTCTTGATAAACGACGGGCCGCATTCTTGAGGGCATCGACTGGCTCGATTCCGCCATCCGTCTCGATAACCCGCAAGCCATTGCGGCCTCCGCCCAAGGAATCATTGCCGGCCGACGGGTCGAACAGAAGCCTGATGATGCTCTCGAACAATCGAATCGAGAACGAAGTGTCTTGACTGTCGAACCAGCGATCGAAGATTGTGATCAGCAGATGCTGGTAAATCTCGAGCGGATCGCCGGCCAGGTCGATGACGCTCAGCACACCGCCGAACAGACCGTCGCAACGATGATCGCTCTGGGATAAGCCTCAGCCAAGCAGCACGATCGTGTAGCCGCCGAAGACCTGTCCCTGCTGGCTCGCAGTCACGCGGTACACATGCGACTGCCCCGGTGGCGGAACGGCGTCGCCGGTGGTGAATGTGACCTGTTGGTCGTCACCGTTGACCTGATGGGATGTAGCGGCGCCGGAGGTCGACGGTCCGCCGGCGATTGTCGTCGGTGCTCCCAACACGACCTGGCCGGTCGGTGCGGCCTGCGCCGGGAACTGGCCGCGGGTGCCGGTGCGAAGCTGCAGCCATGGCATTTGGTTCGGCGCGGCGCGTGCCACCGCCACCTCCGCAGATTCCCCGTACAGCGGCCCAACCTCCAGGGTGAGCGGTGGCGGCACCAGCAGGGGCTCGTCCAGAAGCCGCGCCATCGCGTGCATCCCCTGGTCGCCCGCCGCGACGACGTGGATATTGCGCTGCCCGACATGCCGGTTGAGCGCCGCGTCCCAGGGCGGGTCGCCCAGCCCGTCGCTCGTCTCGTCCCACACCCGCACCAACAGGCACTCGTGGCCGCCGTTGACGAAGGTCGGGTACCACGGTGTCGGGCACTTGACCACGGCGTGCGAGCGGCCGCTGCCACGCGCGCCCAACGAAACCAGCGTCACCCCGACAAGGTGGGCGCCGTTTGCGTTGATTCCCAAAGCCGGGTCGCACCAGTAGAACTCGACCACGACGTTCGGTGCATCGGAGACACCGAAGTTCCATACGTGGGCATACAGCGTGGTCGGCTTCCCGGCCTGCGCGGTCTGGCCGAGGTCGGGTGGAACGGCCGGCGCGACCGCCGGGTCGACGTCGGCCAGCAGCAAGATGTCCGGGCTTTCCCAGAACGGGCCGACGACGGGCCGCGCGCCCAGGTCGCCAGCGTTGGCACGCAGGAACAAGAACGGCAGGAAGAGGTCGCCGCGCGTGCCGGGCCAAGAGTTCCATGGCGGGGTGCTGAAGTCGCACGGGTCCAGCTCCCCGCCCGGAATGACGCCGGTCGAGGTGCCGTAGTGGCGCGCTGGTCGATTCGGGTTCTTCCAGCCCAGGGTGATGCCTGCACCGGGGCGGGTCGGCGATCCCCCCGCCGCGCCCGTGCCCTTGTCGCCGGTGTGTTCATGACCGCGGCAGCCGTCACAGCATTGCTTGTGCGTACAGCAGCCGCAGTGATCGTGATGATGGCCGTGCCCTTTATGTCCGTGATCGTGGCACTGGGAGCATTGTCCGCAACCACAGCATTCGCATGGGTCGTGGTCGTAACGATGGCGTGGGCACCGGCAAGTGCCCCCGCCGCCACCTTCGCCCCCGCCACCGGCACCACCGCCCCCACCGGCACCGCCACCAGTGCCGCCGCCACCTCCACCGCCGGTACGGCCGTCGCAGTCACTGCCGCCGACGCCGGCGGCGATTACTGTTGACCGGATTCCCCATTCGGCGGCCGCAGCCGCCCACCCGTCGGTCATGACCCAGTCCTCCGCGACTTGGACTTGCTCGTGGTCTTGCGTCTGCCGCGCGCCGGCTTCGCGATCTCGAGGATCACCGGCGTCGGTGCGTCGACGTAGTCGAGCTGCATGGGTGTGTTGGCGTTCCACTGAGGGTTGGCGCGGTGAAAATCGTTGGATGGCGGGTTCGGGTCCAACCACGGCGGCACCACCGGCAGCTGGTAGGGGAAATTCATCTCCGTCTTGCCTTGGTCCTTCCCGCGGATCCAGTCCCAGGTCAGATAGGCGTACGCGCGGTCGGCGTCAAGGTTGAACTGCGTCTCGTACCCGGTGTCGTTGACCAGACGTCCGATGAGATAAGCCGAGAAGGGCACTGGGTCACCGAGCGGGCTGACCCGCCTACGTGCCTTACCGATGAGCTGCTCGTTGAGTTCATCGGTCTGCCAAGGCGATTGGGAGTTTTCGTATTGGTAGCGTCCCTCGGCGTCGAATCCGGCGTTGGTGCGGAAGAACACTTGATCCGGTGTGGTGCCTTCCGGGTAGGGACCCGGTCGCATCGGTTTGAATGCGCCGGGAGGGCCGGGGTCTTGTTTGCACTTGCTGGGATCGTACGTCTCGGTCGGCGTGGGAACTTCGGTGTTGTGGCCGCCGGTTTCCTGCTCGCTGGTCACCGGATACGCCCACGGCCGTCGGTATTCCCATTCGTCGGCCGGACTGCCGTCACTGTGGAACTGCAGCACCGGATAATAGGGCATGTTCGGGTCCCGTACGGAATGACTCACGATGACATCCTGGTTGCCGTCGACGGCGCCGAAGGGGTCGATTGCATCAGCGAGCGCCTGCTTGAAGGATCCGTCGATCGTCGCACCCAAAGTGACCAGGGGCAGGTCGATTTCGTTCGGCCACATAAGTTCGCCGTTGTCGGGGTAGCGCTGCTCTGCATGAGGCATGAATACGCCGGTATGTGCCATCACCTCGTGGGTCTTGGTGGCGACGTCCCACAGTTTCATGGCGATCTCGTACAGTTTTTCGCGTGCGTAGAACGTCCACGGGCTCAGCCCCATCTTGACCAGGTCGCCGATCAGCTTCACAACAGCCGCAAGCTCCTTGACGATCCACTGCACGAGCGCGATGAAGATGTCGCAGGCGTCTTCGATCGGGTTGTCGCTGTTGACTCCAGAGAAGTCCGGAGGCTGGAACAGGTTCGTGAAATCCGATTGCGGCGGGACGATCACGAAGCCAGGCTGACGCGGCTTCGGCAATTCCCACCCGCCGTTGAAGTTCAGTTTGTACAAGGTGATCATCAACCGGTATGCGGTAGCGACCTGCCAGGGCAGCGGGAACCCCCGCGGCACCGAGAACGGCGGCGGCGGCGCGATGGCGTCGAGCAGCTCGTGGAACGGGCGGTCGAGCCCGTGCCCGGTCACGGACTCTACAACCGAAGCGAGCTTGCCCTGGTCTATCTGCTGTTGGTAGGCGTCGCCCTGATAGATCAACGGATGTGGGTGGTCTTCGAACGTTTCGATGAACGCCGCAACGATCGAGTTGGCCATCCAGCCCGGCATCTCGCCGTCAATGTCTAGGGCGGCCTTCTGATCGTTGTGATCGTCTGGCAGCGGATCCGGGCGTGCCCATCCCTCGCGCGTTTGCGTCCAGCCGTGCTGCTGGGCGGTGTCACTGTTGTGGGGATTGTCGTGGTTCAGGTCGAGCGCGACGGCGAACTGCAGCGCTGAGAATGACGCCTCCGGATAGGTATCCGTTTTACCCCACGGATCCGGTGGGATCGTGCCGCCTGGACCCGTCTGTTCGTAGTTCCATGCGTCGATATGGTTCTCGATCAGGTGGTGCCGGGTGGGGTGGTCGCGGTATGGCCCACCGCACTGTTCGTTGACGAACGAGTGCGCGATCGTATCGGTGCCGATGTGGGTGATGTACCCCAGCGTGAAGGCGAGGAACTGGTCATGCCGTTCTTGGGCGCCGTCGCTGCCATCGAGCAGCAGCTCGGCCTGGTGAACAAGAGCCTGGCAGGTCACCGACGTCCGTCGGTAGTGCGTCATGTCGCTCCACAGGAACGAGTTCTCCTGATAGCCCTTCGCGACGGCCGTGTTCATCATGCTCCAGATGCCGGCGTACGTCGTGATCTCTTGGACTCCCACGGTTTCGATGTCATTTAGCAACTGCTGCACTGCGTCGCCGAACTCGCTGAGGATCCCGCCGGTGAGGTCATCTGCTAGCTCACCGACCACCTCGACAAATGGCCCGATTGTGTTGTCCCAGATCGTGACGAAGTCGTTCCATATCTTCTGCAGGCGGATCAGCAGCCGGATGATGCCAGCCAAGGTGGAGTTAACCTGGTCGAGAATCTTGAGGACCGGCTCCCAGTCATCGTCGTTGGCGGCGTCCAAGAAGTAGTAGACGGCCAGGGCCAACATGATGTCATCTGAGATAGGACCCAGAAGTGCATTGTTCCAGTCTTGGGAGAAGAAAAAGAGGTCAGGGCCAATGGCGCCGATGGCGGTGAACTTCTCCCAGGTCTGCATCAGCTCGCCGCATGTCTTCGGGTCGTAACTTGCGACGGCATCACCGCCGCCGCCGAGGTCGGGCCAGTCCTTGAATTTGCCGCTGGCCAGGAGGTCGGCTACTCGACGCGCGGTATAGAGGTGGGTGAAGTGACCAGGCATGTCGACCTTCCTCGTAGCGCACGATCGGTTATGACCTGCTAGAGCCAATTCTCAAAACTTGATCGCGCCTCAGTGCAATACCTCAATTGGCTGTCCTGATATGACGCCCACAGGAGCCGAAGAGAA
Source organism: Mycobacterium sp. (assembly GCA_036272035.1). Taxonomy (GTDB): domain Bacteria; phylum Actinomycetota; class Actinomycetes; order Mycobacteriales; family Mycobacteriaceae; genus Mycobacterium. The sequence continues at coordinate 5,198 of DATAZN010000432.1, forward strand.
AGCGGGTGGTCCGCTGAGTGGACCGGAATAATTGCGCCGCCTTTCCTGACCTGACGATCGTTGGCAGCCTTCGCCCCGAGGCTCAGGGAGCAAATCAAGCCTGGAGTGCCATTTGCTTGCAGAGAGCGCGGTTCGGCACTAAATCCGGCGGATTCGTCGCTTCCATTCATTCGCTCCTCTTCACGCCGGCTATACGTAGCGGTCGTAGTGCGGTGACATCTTCCTGAGTAGGAACGGGAATCCCTCTGGACGGAAACAGATGTCCGTAGGTGTCCGTCGTCATCACAATCGGTGAGTGGCCGAGTCGGTCCCGGAAATCTTTCGGAGACAAGCCCTGACCGCCACGGTTAGGTGGAGCGATGCACCACGATGCGTAGAAATGACGAAGCGCGTGGATCCTTGTGGATTTCGGCTTGTCCTTCGCCTCAACAACTTGGCAGCGCGCACGATCGATTGGAACGCGCGCACGATGTCATTGTTTGACTGCTGCACCGTTTGCTAGTGGGAACCACCAGCCGTTCCTCACTGCGTGGGCGCCTCGGTCATCTCCGCCTTGAGTGCCGCCTGCACCATAGTCATAAAGCGTGCGTTCCACTGCCGCCCGGCAGGCCGGAACGCGACGTTTCGTCATGGTGTGCGACTTCGGTGCGGGACCCGATCACGGCGTAGCTGAAGACAATCCGATCTTCAATTACGCCGAGGCCAAAACGGTCGCCGATGTCCACCTTCAGGCCAGCGACCTCGATTGGACCGTGCTCGGGCCCGGCCGGCTCACCCTGGAACCGGGGACCGGCAAGATCGTCGTCGGCGCCGATGCCGCTGAAAAAGCGGAGGTCTCCCGCGAGGACGTGGCACTGGTCGTGGCCGCCGCATTGAACGACGATTCGACAGTCCGCCGGACCATCGACTTCAACAACGGTGACCTGCCCATACCTGAAGCGCTGGCCACCGGGTAATCTGCACTACGCAGTTGGTCTGCCGATTACGTCAACGGTGACGACGTCGGCATCGAGCGAAGCACGTTAGATGTGCTTCGTAAGAGGGAACCCGGTGAGAGTCCGGGACTGTCCCGCAGCGGTATGCAGGAACGACCGCCGTCTAGAAGCACTGATCGCAAGATCGGGAAGCGACGGCCAGTAGGAGCACCACTTGGTGCACGCCTGTGAGTCCGAAGACCTGCCGGCTGTGTCGGGCGCGCCGCGCCTGGCGGCTCACCGCCTCGAGGAATGGGCGTCCGGCCGTAACGGTTGCAGTAGCTGTGTGCGCTGCGCCGGACCGGTTTTGCGTCCGTTGGCGGTGACCAACCCGTCGATTGAAGGACCACGAACCATTGTGACCGCTAAACCCTTTACCGCCACCGTCACCGGCTCTCCACGTATCGGCCCGAAGCGTGAGCTCAAGCGCGCCACCGAGAGCTACTGGAAGGGCAACACCAGCCGCACCGACCTGGAGAAGGTCGCCGCCACCATCCGCCGCGACACTTGGTCTCAACTTGCCGACGCCGGCCTCGACTCGGTGCCGGTGAACACCTTCTCCTACTACGACCAGGTGCTCGACACCGCCGTCCTGCTCGGTGCGCTGCCGGAGCGGGTGCAGGCCGTCTCCGACGACCTCGACCGCTACTTCGCCGCCGCCCGTGGCAGCAAGGACATCGCGCCGCTGGAAATGACCAAGTGGTTCGACACCAACTACCACTACATCGTCCCGGAGATCGGGCCGAAGACGAAGTTCTCGCTACACCCCGAGAAGGTGTTGTCGGAGCTCAAAGAGGCTCAGGATCAAGGCATTCCGGCTCGCCCCGTCGTCATCGGGCCGGTCACCTTCCTGCTGCTCAGCAAGGCGGTCGACGGCGCGGGCGCACCGATCGAGCGGCTCGACGAGCTGGTTCCGCTCTACACCGACCTGCTCGCCCAGCTCGCCGACAAGGGCGTGCAGTGGGTGCAGATCGACGAGCCCGCTCTGGTCACTGACATCTCCGCCGAAGCACCGGCCCTGGCCGAGCGGGTCTACAACACGCTGGGAGCGCTGGAAAAGCGGCCCGCCATCCACGTCGCCACTTATTTCGGTGACCCCGGCAAAGGCCTGGCCGCGCTGGCCCGCACCCCCATCGAGGCGATCGGTGTCGACTTGGTCTACGGCGCCA
>DATAZN010000433.1:0-6313 GCA_036272035.1 Mycobacterium sp.
GCGTTGAGCGCCAAGGCGGTCAAGCAGAACGGCGACTACGTGCTTGACGGCGTCAAGCAGTTCATCTCCGGCGCCGGCACCTCGGACGTCTACGTGGTGATGGCCAGGACGGGCGGCGCCGAAACGCCCGGCCCCCGCGGCATATCGGCGTTCATCGTAGAAAAGGGAAGCCCCGGACTGAGTTTCGGTGCACACGAAGAGAAGATGGGCTGGAACGCGCAGCCGACCGCACAGGTGGTGCTCGACGGGGTGCGGGTGCCGGCCGACGCGATGCTCGGCGGCCTCGACGGCGAGGGCGGCGGCTTCGGCATCGCGATGAACGGCCTCAACGGCGGCCGGATCAACATCGCGGCGTGCTCGTTGGGCGGCGCGCAGGCCGCGTACGACAAGGCCGCAAACTATGTCGCGCATCGCGAGGCGTTCGGGGCTCCCCTGCTCGACGAGCCCACCATCCGGTTCACCTTGGCCGACATGGCCACCGCGCTGGAAACGTCGCGACTGATGTTGTGGCGGGCGGCCGCAGCACTGGACAGCGACGACGACGACAAAGTCGAACTGTGCGCGATGGCCAAGCGGTATGTCACCGATGCGTGTTTCGACGTTGCCGACAAGGCGCTGCAATTGCACGGCGGCTACGGCTATCTTCGCGAGTACGGTCTGGAGAAGATCGTGCGCGATCTCAGGGTGCACCGCATCCTGGAGGGAACCAACGAAATCATGCGGGTGGTCATCGGCCGAGCCGAAGCCGCCCGGGTCCGCGCCAGCGCCTAGGAGGGCCAGAACAGATGACGGATTCCTTGAAGGTCGCGTTTTTGGGGCTCGGCCACATGGGCGGTCCCATGTCGAAGAATCTGGTCGACGCCGGCCACACCGTGCGGGGCTTCGATCCGGTGCCGGTGGCCGCCGAAGCCGCCGCCGGCCACGGTGTCGTGGTGTTGGACAGCGGTGTGGATGCGGTCGCCGGGGCGGAGGTCGTCATCACGATGCTCCCGCACGGCGACGCGGTCAAACGCTGCTACGCCGAGATCCTGCCGGCGGCCGGTGAAAGCGCGCTATTCATCGACAGCTCAACCATTTCCGTCGACGACGCCCGCGAAGTCCATGCGTTAGCGGGTTCGCACGGCGTGGCCCAGCTCGACGCACCGGTCTCCGGCGGGGTCAAGGGCGCTGTCGCCGGCACGCTGGCATTCATGGTCGGTGGCGAAGACGAGGCGCTGGAGTTGGCCCGTCCGGTGCTGGAGCCGATGGCGGGCAAGATCATTCACTGCGGCGCGAGCGGCGCCGGCCAGGCCGCCAAGGTGTGCAACAACATGGTGCTGGCCGTGCATCAGATCGCGGTCGGCGAAGCATTCGTGCTGGCCGAAAAGCTCGGGCTGTCGGCGCAGTCGCTGTTCGACGTGATCACCGGCGCGACCGGAAACTGCTGGGCGGTACACACGAACTGCCCGGTGCCCGGCCCGGTGCCGACCTCGCCGGCCAACAACGACTTCAAACCCGGCTTCGCCACCGCGCTGATGAACAAGGACCTCGGGCTGGCGATGGATGCGGTCAACTCGACCGGCTCAGCCGCGCCGCTGGGTAGCCACGCCGCCGACATCTACGCGAAATTCGCAACGACCAACGCCGACAAGGACTTCAGCGCCATCATCGAGACGCTGCGCAGCTAGGCGGCCTGCCGGATCCACCAGCGGCGGTGCGCTTGCTGACAACTGGTCGCCGATAACAGGCTGTTGTCAACGAATACAGCAGGCAGCCCCGCGGCCGCCGACGTGCGCAAGGCGCAACCCGAGCCAGTGACGGCCAGCGCGGCCCGCGGCGTTATTCCGAGCTCCCACAACGCCAGCCGGTACAGCTCGCCGCTGCGAGCAAGGGCCGTGTCGGGTTCGGGTAAGTCGTCGATGGTCACGATGGTCTCGACGAGACCGTCACCGAGAAGTTGCCGCACCTGCGTTGCGACCTCGGCCCGCGGCCGGGTGCTCACCACGCTGACCCAGATGCCCGCGACGAACAGGCTCATCACCGCATCGACCAGATCGGTCCCGGGCCCGTCATGTTCGACGTCGGGAAGCGCGGTGTCGGCGTCGAAGATCACCGCGCGCAGAACATCGGCGTTCGTCCGTGTTTCCCGGTCCCACCAAAAACTGTGGGCTTCACGAGTGTGACCCTTGGCTCGCACGCCCACAGGGTGCCCCGAACCGGGGCCGCCCAGCCTCCCCCATTAGGGGGATTCGCGTGACCAACTTGCATACTCTGGTGCCATGGCGGCCCCGGTACGACTTGTCCTCGTCGATGACCACGAGATGGTCATCGAAGGACTCAAGGCGATGCTGGCCGCGTTCAAGGACCGGGTGCAGGTGGTCGGGCAGGCCGTCGGCGCGGATCGCGCCGTCGAGGTCGTCCACGACCTGCAGCCCGACGTGGTGCTGTGCGATGTGCGCATGCAGGGCTCCAGCGGACTGGACCTGTGCAAGTCGCTGCGCGAGCACGACGCAGACCGCAAAGTTGTGATGCTCTCGGTCTACGACGACGAGCAGTACCTGTATCAGGCGCTGAGGGTGGGCGCGAGCGGATACCTGCTGAAAAGCATCAACAGTGACGAGTTGGTGCGCCAGCTGGAATTGGCGAATCAGGGCGACACCGTGATCGACCCGGGGATGGCGGCGCGCGCGGCCGACACCGCAGCGCGCATGCAGCGGGACGAATTCTGGCCTGGCGCCCGGCAGGGGCTGACGCAGCGTGAGAGCGAAATCCTGTCGTGCATTGTCAACGGGCTGTCCAACCGCGGGATCGCCAACAAGCTGGTGATCGGCGAGGAAACGGTCAAAAGTCATCTGCGCGCGATCTACCGCAAGCTCGGGGTGAACGACCGTACCGGCGCGGTGGCCACCGCGCTGCGCGAGGGCATCTACCAATGACTACCGCACCCGACAACGGCGCCCGCGGCCCGAACGCCGTGCACGATCTCGTCGACACCGATCGGGAATTAGCGCTGCTGCGCGAACTTATCCAGGCCGCCTCGACCGGGCCAGGGGTGGGACCACTGGCCGCCGCCGCGGCGCGGATGATCACCGCGGCCACCGGAACCGACGTGTGTTTCGTGCACGTGCTCGACGACAGCGACCGCTCGCTCACCCTCGCCGGCGCCACGCCGCCGTTCGACGGCCAAGTGGGAAAGATCCGCCTGCCGTTGGGATCCGGCATTTCCGGCTGGGTGGCCCGGCATCGTAAGCCCGTCGTCATCACCGACGACAAGGAAGCCGACCCGCGGTACTTGCCGATCCAGTCGCTGCGCGGACGCGACTTTACCTCGATGGTGTCGATGCCGATGGAAACCGATCCCGGCGGGCTGGTCGGCGTGCTCAACGTGCACACGGTCGCTCGCCGCGAATTCACCGACGGCGACGTCGAGCTGCTGCGCGTGATCGGCCGGCTGATCGCCGGTGCCATGCATCAGGCCCGGCTGCACCGGCAGCTGGTGGCCAGGGAGCGGGCCCACGAGCTGTTCGTCGAGCAGGTGATCGAGGCCCAGGAAATCGAACGTCGCCGCGTCGCAGGCGATATCCACGACGGCATCTCGCAGCGTCTGATAACGCTGTCTTACCGGCTCGACGCGGCAGCGCGCGCCGTCGGCGACGATCCCACCGAGGCCTCCAGTCAACTTGCTGAGGCCCGGGCATTGGTCGGCTTGACGTTGGGCGAAGCCCGCGCGGCGATCAGCGGGCTGCGCCCACCGGTGCTCGACGATCTGGGCCTGGCGGGTGGGCTGGCCAGCCTCGCCCGGTCGATACCGGACTTGGACACGGAGCTCGAGCTGGCCGACGTCCGGTTGCCCGAGCACATCGAGATCGCGCTCTACCGGATCGCCCAAGAAGGCCTGCAGAACATCGTCAAGCACGCCAACGCTTCGGTGGCCCGGCTGCGCTTCACCCTCGGCGACGACACCGCTCGACTCGAAATCGTGGACAACGGAATAGGTTTCGACACCTTTGAGAATCCGCTGGGTGGCGACGAGATGGGTGGCTACGGCGTGCTGTCGATGGCCGAGCGCGCAGAGTTGGTCGGCGGCCGGCTGAACATTCGATCGCGGCCGGGCTCCGGGACGACGGTCACGGCGACGATCCCGGTGCCCTCACTGATCGACTAGAAGTCCCCGGCGCTGTGCCGCAGGGTCTCGATCGACGACACCAGCGCCTGCGACTCACCGTCGGATATCCCGATATCGGAGAACACCTGCTCGTTGAGCGTGACGGTAGCGTCCTCGACGGTCGAGCGGCCCAGGTCGGTGATCTGCACCAGCGTGGTCCGGCCGTCGGTCGGGTGCGGCATTCGTTGCACCAGATTATTGGCCTCTAGGCGGCGAATAGCGTGCGTGACGCTGGTGACGTGCACCTGCAGCCGGTCGGAGGCCTTGGTGATCGGCAACGCCCCGCTGCGACTGAACGCCAGCAAACGCAACAACTCGAATCGGGAGAAGCTCAGATCGTAAGGGCGTAAGGCGGTTTCGACGCGGGCGAGCAGGATCTGGTGGGCCCGCATCACCGACGTGACCGCGACCATGCCTTCGGCGACGTCGCCCCACCCGGCGCGTTCCCAGTTGGCCCGCGCGACAGCGATCGGATCGCGGTTGTCGGGTTTGCCGGGGTCACTGGATGGAGCCACGCCCTTTCATACCGCACATCCGGTGACGACACGGGCCTCTGGCCCGCGAAGGAGCCGGATATATGCAGCCTGAGCGGTGACGACACGGCCGTCCTCGGCCCTACGCGAGGGACTTTTCCACCGCGGACAACACCGCCAGCGTCGACGGCAGGTCCCCGACGGTAATCCGCGCGCCACCATCGGGGTAGCAGCGGACCTGCAGGCCGGCCTCGGTGAAGACCTCGCTCCAGGGTCGCCGCCCCATCGGTAGGTAGACGAAGTTGGCGTGCGAGTCCATGCTGTAGACACCCATCGCCATCAGCCGCAGCCGCAAATGGTTGCGCTCCGAAGTGATTCGGCGAATCCGGAGCGAAAGCTGGTCTTCGGCGTCGTACGACGCAGCGACCGCAGCCACGCTGACGCTGCTCATGCCGAACGGCAACTGCATGGTCCACAGCCTGCCCGCCAACTCGGGTGCGGCGAATCCGTAGCCGATCCGTAAACCGGCAAGTCCATAGGCCTTGGAGAAAGTCCGCAGCACAACAACATTCGGGAAACGCCGGACTAGATCCGGCCCGTCGATCCGGTACCCGGAGGAGACGAATTCGATGTAGGCCTCGTCGAGCAGCACGACGGTGTCGCTGGGGATCTGGCTCAAGAACCATTCGACCGACCAGCTCGGCTCCAACGTTCCGGTCGGATTGTGCGGTCGGCACAGCACCACGATGCGCGCATCGGCCGCCGCCTCGGCCATGGCCGCCAGGTCCTGATAGCCGTGCTTGTCGAGCGGCACCGTGACCTGGGTCAGCCGGGCCATCTCCGCGAAGATCGGGTAGCCGTCGAAAGTCGGCGTGCTCATCACAATCCGGTCACCGGGGCGGGTGACCGCGTGCAACACCTGCATAGCCACCCCCGATGCTCCCGTCCCGAGCACGACCTGGTCCTCGTCCACCCCCACGCGGTCAGCGATCATTCGCCGCAACTGCCCGGGCAGGAATTCCGGATAACGATTGGCCACGTCGAGGCTGTGGGCCAACGCCGAGCGCACCGCAGGCAGGGGCGGAAAGGGACTTTCGTTGAGCGACAAGGCGAGTGGGTCAACCGCCTGCGGTAGCGAGGAGAGTATCTCGGCGGTCACCGAGGTCCCGAGCGCGGGTTGGGCCATCAGTTACGCCCTCCCCAGCGCACAGCGGCCGCGCCGGCGAAGTCACCGGCGTGTGCGAAAGCAGCCATCATGATCACGTCGCCGGCGTCGAGTCGACCCTCGGAGATGGCGCGATCCAGGTTGACCGGGATGCCGGCACCGAACAGGTTGCCGCACTCGTCAAAGGTGTCGCGGTGGCGTTCCTCGGGCACCTCTAGCGCCTCCCGCCAATTGCGCAGGAACACCCGGTTGGGCTGGTTGGTAACCAGCAGGCCAATGTCTTTGGGCTTGAGCCCGATTCGGTCACACACCGCGTACGCCACCTCGGGGACCTGGCGGTTCCCGCGGGCCAGCACCTTGGCAATCTTGGTCTCGGTGAACCCGATGGACCCCTCGCCGGGCCCCGCCTCCCAGTACTTGCGGGGCGGATCCATGGCGATCGTCATGTCGCCGGCGTATTCGCCGTATGTGCGGCATTCGATATCGAGAATCGGTGACTGGTCCGACAGTGTCACCAGGCCCACCGCGGCG
>DATAZN010000434.1:0-3964 GCA_036272035.1 Mycobacterium sp.
GGAGTGTCGATCACCGAAGACCTCGAACGTCTCCGGCTGACCATGTCGGTCACCGAGTCGCCCGAGGAGATCTGCCGGCGCCTGTTGGTCCAGTTCGGACAGAACAAGGACGACGACATCGCAGTGCTCGCTGTGCGACGGCAAAAGACGTCCGGCTAGACGCGAGGTCAACGCGCTCACCCCCATCGTGCCGACCTCACTCAGCTGTGAACAGGTCGTTCTCTCGACTGGGCTTCGGAATGCTGCGGGCCGCAACCGGCATTGGTAGGACCCCCGCCGCGGTCAGATCGTCGATCGTGATCAGCGGACCTTCGGCGATGAGATTCAGAAGTTCCTCCTGGTGCGATTCGAGTTCGACACACCGGCCAAGCACGCTGAGGAGTTCGAGCAGCTCAGTGGTCATAGCCGGAGTCCAGGTCGTGGCGACGATGCGGTCGAGGGGCCACTTCCGGTTGCCGGAAGGGTTCTTCCGCCGATAGTTGAACCAGTGCTCGACCACCGACATACCGGAGACCTGGTAGGCCACGACCTCAGGAGCCACCGGTGTTATCTCGCCCTCGCCGATGTGCAGCGTGCGCGTGCCCTTCGCGTATCGCATCCGGGCGGGCATTCCCTCCTCGGAGTCCGGGATACCTACCCGCACCGCCGGTCGCCCGGTTCGCATCTTCGGAAACCCGGAACGGCGACCGGCTGCCGGATCGGCGCAGCGCTCGCCGTAGGTGTGCAGCCAGATCACCTCCCGGCCGATCCGAACGGCATCCGCCCACAACTCCGGACGCTGGGTGAGAGGTATCCGGACCCCGGGTGCTCTGAGATCCGCCGCGAAACGTCGGACGAAGCCGGAATGGGCTGTGACGGCTGCCAGATATGCCACCAGGTCCAGTGCACTGACCGCCTGGCCGAACTGCCCGGCCAGAAAGTCCAGCAACCCCGGCGTGACGTTTGGTGTGGTCGCGGTCGAATTGCGATAAAGCGGCAGCACCCTGCCGCCATGGTGCCCCATGAAGTGATCCATGTCCGGAATCAACGACGTGAACACGAGACCGGGGCCGTTGCCGATCGGTTGCGTGTTCTGCTCCACAACGAAGATCTGCTGGTCCGAGTTTGTCAACCACAACGACGGGCTCGGCCTGTGGTGCAGTCTGGCATCAGGGATCACCCACTTCCGGTCGAACGAGCGATGGGCGACCCGACGAGGTTCAGGGCACGATCCCAACTCGATCGAGATAGGTCCACTGTGCTTGACCATTCCCGGAACGAGTGCGACCTTCGAATCAACACCGGTCGAGCTCGTCTCCTTGAGCAGGCCTGGTTTCTCGTCGGCTGGCGCACGCACGAGCGTTGCCCAGCGCCGCTGCAAGGTCTCTTCTTCCGGGGCATAGACCCACGTACGATTTGGCTTCACCCCGGGAGCCACCCACGGCATGAGATCGGTCGTGGCAGGCATCGAACTCCAGGCCCCCCGTCCAGCGGGTTGGAGCGGATCTCCCCAGCCGTGCATGCAGTCCCGCCAGCTATGATCATCGACACGAAGTCGATCAAGTTCTCGGGATTTGTCCGCGACCGAGCCGGTGACGGCCGCGTGATGAACACGGGCTGGTGTGTCAGGGTCTGGTTCCCCCCGTCGGATGAAGATCGCGACGCAGATGGGTTGCTGAGTGCCGCGGAAGAACCGAGACTCCATCGGCGGCTGGTGTCCTTCGGGGGTGAGGTCGATGATCCAGCCCTCGTCCGCGGTACGGCGCAGATACTCTCGCATGCCGGCGAATCCCGATGCGGTGCTGAAGCCCGCCGAGCAGACCAGCGCGACCACTCCGTCGGGATGGGCCGGATGTGCGTCGAACGTCTTCCACGTCGCCCATCGCCACATGTAGACGTACTTGTTAGACAAGACGTATTCGCGGCGACCGTTGCCCGGCTTGCGGAACGCCGCCAGGCTGGGAGACGTCCGGCTGGAGTTCGGAGTCTCGATCCACTGCGATGTGCCCTTGGCTTTATCGCCATAAGGCGGATTTCCGATCACCACCATGACCGGTTCCTCACGTTTGACCAGGTTCGCGCCGCGACGGGACCGCTCGATCGCTTCATACATCCTGCCCAGCGGCAGCAACTGGACATCGGGGTCGTCCAACGTGTCGGTGAGGAAACGGCGTTCCCGGACAGGGATCTCCGCCCTATGCCCCTTCTTCAACAGACTGTGGATGCGCAGCTCCGCCACCGCGTAGGGGGCCGCCTGGTTCTCGAAACCGATCAGTCGATTGGACAGCTCACGAAGACGTGGCGCGACGGCACCTGGTCCTTCCTCGGCGGCCACCGTGACCGCCACCGTGTCGACGACCTCGGCCAGGAAGCTGCCGGTTCCCATCGCCGGATCGACCACGATCACGTCTTTCTCGGCGAACCCCAGTTCCCGGCCCAACCGCAGCCGGAGTATGTCGTCGACGAACCGGGTCATGAATGACACCAGCGCGGCGGGCGTGTAATAGACACCACTCTTTCGACGCAGCGCCGGGTCGTACTCAGCCAGGAAGTCCTCATACAGCATCGCGTACGAGTTATCCGGGAAATCTGCCCAGTCCACGACGCTGAGCACCCTCATCGTGGTCGTCAGCGCGACACTGTGATCCTCTTCGGGTTGGTCGGTGAGTACGGTCAGCGCACGACCCATCAGAGAGTGTTTCTTGCCAAGCAACCGGGCGATCTCGCCAATTGACCTACCCTGGAAACTCACCCCCTCCACGCGGGCGAGCAGCAGCGCGAATGTGACGGTCTGCGAGTACTGGTCGGCGAACTGGGTGTCGGTGAGGTTCGGGAACAGAGCCTGACGCCAGTCCATCGCAAGCTCGGTGAACGTCTGGCCATCCGGCCGGCCGGACTTCTCCCGGATCAGCTCAGCAGCGACATCGTTGCGAAGCAGTCGACAGAGCTTGGCAATCAGTCGCACGAGCTCATCCAACGAACGTGGTTGTTCAGGTTCCCATAACAGGAAACTCGTCATCACGCGGGCGAAGTCCGTACCGACCGCGTGCAGCCGGGAACCCGCGCCGTCCAGTCCCGGCTCCAACCGAGCGATGTTTCCCTGGATCTTGCCGAAGTTGTAGCGGGCGAACTGTTGCCCGTCAGAATACAGGACATTCGGCAACAACCGGTACTGTTCCCATTGGCCAAGGTCACGCTTGCCAGGGTTCGGCCACGTCTCCGGTACTCCGTAGCCGGGCTTCTTCAGCTCGACGTATCCGACACGAGCGCCAGCGACGTCAACCGCATAGTCCGGCCGAATGGACAATTCCGGGAGGCGAGTCTCCCCTATTGTCGTGATTGTCAGCCCCAGGCTGTCTGCGATCACGGAAAGCATGTGCTCGAACGGTCCCCGTAGGTGATCTTCTCTGGATCCTTGCCTCGTGCGGAGCTTCCGCGTTACCTCACGACCGAACTCCGCAACAACTTCGTCGAACGGGCTGATATCGGCCGCCTGCTCCACTGGACGGTTTCGACGCATGTCCCCTCCCACCAGACAGACGATGCCCCAATCTCTCCAACACACCGTGCTGGCTGATTTTTGTCTGTCCGCCCGACGGGTAGAATTCCCCAGGAGTCGACCACGATGTGTAGATTTTGATCTTATGACAGCACCCGATAGGAACCTATGCGCGGCATTCGAGTGGCCGACGCCACCGACACACTCTCGATCCGAAAATCACCCCCTGCGCTTCGCCACGGCTGCCCCGACGCAGGGTGTTAGCCGGCGATCAGGGCTCGACCCATGGCCAGCCGTGATTCGGCGTTCTGCAGGGCCGCCACGGAAATCGCGTGCAACAACGCGAGCTCGGGATAGCCGACATCCCGCAACGCCCGCAAGTTAGCTGGTTCCATCTGCCACGGCTCGCGGCTCAGCTTGCGGGCGAATTCGTCCAATGTGGACTCTCGGTCGTCCTGCGGTGAGTAGTCGGCGAGTTCGTCGGCC
>DATAZN010000435.1:0-17269 GCA_036272035.1 Mycobacterium sp.
GCTTTCGACGGTTCGAACCGACAACGTCAGCCGTGTCGCGATATCCCGGTTGGACAGCCCTTGCCCGATAAGCATCACGATTTCTCGTTCGCGGTCGGTCAGCGGCAATCGCTCGGCCGCCTTGCGCAGAGTTGCCGTGCGCGCGCCGCATTGCTCGGCCAATGCTTCGGCCCTTGCCGAGCAACCCAACGCCGATCCGCGTAAGTCCTTGTGCCGGTACGCGATGGCTGCATGCGCCGCCGCATCGACCGCAGCGATCAAATCGCCCATATCTTCGAATTCGGCTGATACTGCCGCTAATTCGGCACCATCGTCGTCATGCAACGCTTCAGCGAAACGGGCGGAAACACCGGCGCGGGGCCCTTCAACGATCGCTGCAAGCTCCCGCAATCGAGGCCCGCAGGAACGCTCCCCGAACTGTGTAGCGGATTGCAGGCACATCACTTCAGGAGCGAATTGCCCATTGGACCTGGCTGTTTCGGCGGCAGCAAGCGAGACCGCGATTGCTTCACTGATGGCGCCCTGCCCGGCGGCCAGCCATGCCTTGGCGATCGTGTACTCGTAATCAAGGTATCGCCAGCTGGGATGGCGCAGCTTTTCGAGTGCGCCGAGCCGTGCCGCTGCCTCGGCGGTCGAGCCGCGCATCGCGAGCGCCGTCGTCAGCGGAATCCGGCACCGATAACCCCACCCATTGGAGTCGGTGGAATCATCTACGGTTTCGATGGATTGGGTCAGCAGGGAAATCGCGGCATCGAGTCGCCCAGAACCGAGGGCCGCTCTGCCCACCGCGAGAGAGCCGACTTGGAAAGACTGAAATGCCTGGAACTCGATTTGGCGTTGTCGTATCGTCTCTGCCGGCGCTGCGGCATCGGCGATATGGCCGGCTAAAAGTAGGGCGCCTAGGTGGGCGTCGGTGATGATGACGAACGAGCGTATCGGAATTGGGTAACCGGCCTTTGCCGCGGCTGCGGCTTCGCCGGCGCGGCCCGCTTCTCCGAACGCAAGGGCAAGGGCCCAGGCGGTCACTCGCTGGGCGACGAGGTCGGGTAGCTCCTGCCAGGTGAACTTGTCGGATGACTCGATGGCGGCTTGCGGCTTGCCCATCGCCGCCCAGTACACCGTAAGAAATGCGTCGATACAGCTGCGAGCCTGTGGGCCTGCGGCGCGGGATGCATCGTCGATGAATTCCTTTGCCATGACCGGGTCAGCCAGAATGAACAGCCGATTTGTGGCCCGCAGGAAGGCCATTCGCCCGTACATGGCGTCGGCCAACTCGTCTGCCTCGATGCCGGCGAGCACATCATCGGCTTCCTGGCCACGGCCTGAACACGACAAGGCGTAGGCGCGAATGAGTTTCGCGTCCGCGCCCCCGCCTGCGTGGATCGCTGCCGCCGTAAGTCGATCGGCTAGGGGAAATTCCCACAGCCACACCGCGCCGCGGGCCGCCCGAACAAGCAGGTCTGAATCAGGCTCGAGGTCCGAGTCGAGGCTAAGAGTGGCGCGGCGGACCACGACCTGCATATCGTCACGATCATCCGACGCGGCGAGCTCGGCGGCGACCAGGCCACGCAGCCGTCGTAACCTAGTGGCGGCAACCCGATTTCGTCGGACCTCGCCGTACAGCGGGTGCGCCAACCTTGCCTGTACCCGATCGCTTACTTGGTCGAAGGCGATGAGACCGCGGATGTCGGCCTGCTCGATCGCGGCCGGATCGGTTATTCGGGTGAGCGACCCGAGTTCGATGGGTTCGCCAACGGCGAGGGCGTCGATCACGTCGCTGACCGAGCTGGGCAGGCCTCCGATCCGTCCTTCGATCAGTTCGATGAGGCTGGGCGGTAAGATCGGATCACCGAGCCAGCGCCAATAGTCGTCCTGCATTGCAAGCCGTTCGTCGACAACCTCCTGCTCGACGATGTTTCGCAGATACAAGGGATTGCCGCGGGTCAACGTCCACAATCGCTCAGCGGCTTGCGGATCCAGCGGGCCGCCCAACGTTGCCGAGATGAGCGCAGTTGTTTCGGCTTCGGACAACGGTTGCAGGTCGAGGCGGTCAAGATGCCCGCCATCCCATAACTCCCGTACCCCGGCAGGAATCGATTCACCTCCGCGGATGGTGAGCACGACCTTGGCAGCGCGGCGCTGAATGATCTGGTGCACAACGAATGTCGATAGATCATCGAGCAGGGCAACATCATCGACACCCAGCACGACTGCCTTGCCGGGGGGCGAGGAAGTCAGCGAGGCGATTGCACTGCGGATCAATTCAAGGTTGTCGTCACCGGCAGACTCTGTCCATGAGGAGAGCGCTCCCAGCGGAATCGACCGCGCCGAGGACGTGCCCACTATCCACCGGACTTCACACCCCTGCGACCCGGCAGAACTTAGCGCTTCACGCGCGATCCGGCTCTTGCCCACGCCGGCAGGCCCGCAAACCACGACCCCGGCCAGGTCCGAGTCGAAAATTGCGGCTTCGATGAGTCGCTGTTCCTTCGAACGGCCGGTCAACGGCCACGTCAATCGCACCCATACAGCCTAGAAGCGGTACCCCGGCCGTGAGACGAAAGATCAGTATCCGTCCACTGACCTGTCTTCGCGATACCGGAGCGACGATTGCGTCGCGGTTAGCAACGCCAAACGCCCAGTTGAAGTGTTTCGAGCCAGGAGTCGTCATGACAGTAGACACGATGCCCACCCGCAGTTGCCCGAATGTCTTCGACGCGGGGCTCCCGATCTTGGCCTACGAGCATCTGGACGATCCAGAGGCGGCGCACCGACTGGTCGCGCAGGCCCGGAATCGCGCACCGATCGCCATCGGCACGCATGGTCCGGAAATCCTGTGCTACGAATTGGTTCGTACGGTGCTGCGCGATCCACGATTTCGCGTGCCCAAGGGAATGTTCCTGGCCGCTCAAGGCATAACGTCCGGCGCGATATGGGATCGCGTCACCGCGAGTCTGATCAGTCTCGACGGAGACGAACACCACCGACTCCGTCGTTTGGTGTCGAAGGCCTTCACGCCTCGGGCCACCGAACGGCTGCGCTCGACGATTATCGATGTCATCACCGAACTCGTTGAACGCCAGACGATCCGCGGGCGTTGCGATGTGGTGACCGACATCGCGCGTCAATATCCAATCCCGATTATTTGCGCGTTACTCGGCGCACCAGCGGCGGACTGGGAGCTGTTCTCGGAATGGACCGACGACATCTTCAATGCCTTCAGCTGGAACGTCGCCGATGAGGCGGATTCCATCCTGGCGGCATGGGAGGCCGTCGACGACTACGTCGACGATATGGTCGCTGACCGCCGTGACGCGTTGACTGACGACCTGATCTCTGAGCTGATCCGCGCCGAACACGATGGCGATCGGCTCGACGCCGACGAGTTGCGCATGCTGGTCGTGGGTCTGCTGATTGCCGGCACGGACACCACTCGAAATCAGCTCGCCGCCGCGGTGCAGGTGCTCTGTGATCACCCCGACCAGTGGACGCTCCTGGCCCAACACCCCGAGTTGGCCGCCAATGCGGTCGAGGAAACCATGCGACACTCCCCAATCGCCTGGGGCACCCTGCGCGTCGCCCTCGAGGATGTCGAACTCGCCGGAGTCATCATCCCGGCCGGCACGCTGGTCGTCGCCAACACCGCCTCGGCCAACCGGGATCCCGCCGTCTACGACAAACCCGACCAACTCGATATCACTCGCGATGGCGGCGCCCACCCAATACAGACCTTCGGTGCCGGCATGCATTACTGCTTGGGTGCCAACCTTGCCCGGCTCGAACTTGCCGAAGCCCTGACGGTGATGACAAAGCACATGCCGCACGCCCGGCGAACCGCTCCGGCCCCGTGGAAACCGTTGACCGCGCTGACGGGACCCGCCACGCTGCCCATCGAATTCGATGTCGCGCCAAGGCATTAGCGAATCGGCCCAACTACCAGGCGCTCGCGATGTTCCCGTGTTGCGTGATCCAGGTATGCATGGCGATCCCGGCCGCGACCGCGACGTTGATGCTGCGTGTCGAGCCGAACTGGGCGATCGACACGGTAAGCGCCGCACCGGCGCGGGCGTCGTCGCTGATGCCGGGGCCTTCCTGGCCGAACAGCAGCAGGCAGTCCCGAGGCAGCGCCGTCTGCTCCAGGCGCGACGCGCCGGGCACGATATCGACGGCGACCACCGTCAGGCCCGACTCGGCGGCGAAGCTCAGCAGATCGGCGGTGCCGTCGTGGTGGCGCAGTCGCTGGTAGCGGTCGGTGACCATGGCGCCGCGGCGGTTCCAGCGGCGTCGGCCGACGATGTGCACGGTGTCCACGGCGAATGCGTTGGCGGCGCGCACGACCCCGCCGATGTTGGCGTCCTGACCGAAGTTCTCGATCGCCACATGCAACGGATGTCTTCGGGTGTCGATGTCGGCGACGATCGCCTCGCGCGTCCAGTACCGATACGCGTCGACGACGTTGCGGGTGTCGCCGTCGCGCAGCAATTCCGGGTCATACCGCGGGTCGTCGGGAATCGGACCCTCCCACGGGCCGACGCCGGATGTCGGGATGCTCCACTCGGTGGGACCGGGCTCGCTCATTTGACTGTCCAGACCGCGGCGTGGGTGCCGACGATCGCGACGGTCGCGTACAGCAGCGCGTCGTTGAGGTCGCCCTGCGTGCACAGTGAGGCGTTGACGTGCACGGCGTCCAGCGACGCCTCCGGCAGGACCAGCACCGACGCCCCGTAGGCCGCGCAGGCGGCGTTCAGGCCCGGGGCCGGCAGGGTCGGGGCGGCGAGCAGCATCATCGGCCCGCCGCGGCCGGCGGAATCGTCGCGATATTTGGCCGCGATGGTGTGGGCCTCCAATCCGAGCAGCATGTAACCGCTGCCGTTGAACGCGGCCGGGTCACCCAGCGAGGCCTGAGTCAGCTGAGTGCCGTCGGCCCGCCACGCGGCCACACTGGTGGATTTGACCACCAGGCCGGTGTCACTCTCCTTGGTCGGCATTACCCCGACCGGGAACGCCGCCGGGTAGGCCGCGGCGGTGTCGGCGATCCGGTCGCGTGGCGAGTAGAGGTAGACGCCGCGGACGGCGGCACGGTCCTTCATCGGGCCCAGACATACCGTGCCGGTCAGCCGCGTGCCGCCGGGTGTGGAAAGCGATTGGATGACAAGGTTTTTCACACCGTCACAGCTGCCGATGCCGGTGGCTTCCATGGGATGCGCCAATGCGCCGTAGAGGCCGAAGCGGATATCGCGGGGGTCGGCGTGGGGTTTGGCCGCGTCGGACGGGGCCGCATCGACGTCGACGAGCACGTAGTCGTCTTGCCAGCGCAGATTCGATATCGACGTGTTCCAGCCCAGCACCGCCAGTGACTCGCCGATGTGCGCAGTTTCCGCGCCGTAGACCTGTTGGCGTGCTGACGGATTCGAACACGCACACGCCAGGGTCAGCGTCGCCACTATCGCGATGAGAGTGCGCACGGTGACTACTGCAGCCCGAGGTCCGCCAGCCCCAGTACGCTGCGGTACGGAAAGCCTTCGGCTCCAATGGCTTCAGCCGCCCCCGTGGCACGGTCGACCACCGTCGCCACGCCGACCACCTGCGCCCCGGCCTCCAGTACCGCGCGCACCGCGGTCAGCGCCGACCCGCCGGTCGTGCTGGTGTCCTCAACTACCAGGACCCGCTGGCCGGAGATGTCTGGCCCTTCGATAAGTCGTTGCATGCCATGGGCTTTCACGGATTTCCGGACGACGAACGCGTCGATTGGGCGACCCGGTGCGTGCATGACGGCGGTGGCGACCGGGTCGGCGCCCAGCGTCAGTCCACCGACCGCGGCGTAGTCCCAATCGGCGGTGAGTTCGCGGACCAGCCGGCCGATCAGGGGCCCGGCCCGGTGATGCAACGTGGCTCGACGCAGGTCGACGTAGTAGTCGGCTTCCTTGCCCGACGACAATGTGACGCGGCCGTGCACCACCGCCAATTGGCGTACCAGGTCGGCTAACTCGGCGAGCTCAGGTGCGGCCACGGCCCCGACCGAAGACACTCGTGGCGGCGCGCGCCAGTGTTCGCGGCACCATCCGGCTCGCGGTGGTGATCGCCTTGTACTGCACGCCGGGGATGATGACCACCTTGCCGCCGGCGGCGTCGGCGAGGGTTTCCCGGACTACATCGTCGACCTCGAGCCACATGAACGACGGCAGCGATGTCATGTCGATGCCGGCCCGGCCGTGAAATTCGGTGTGCACGTAGCCCGGACACACCACGTGCATTCCGATGCCGGTGCCTCGCAACCCAACGGCCAGCCCTTCGGTGAACGACACCACCCAGGCCTTGGAGGCCGAATAGGTCGAGCCCCGGCCGGACAACAGCCCGGCAACGCTGGCGACGTTGATCACGGTGCCCGCACCGGCGTCGATCATCGCCGGCAACGCCGCCCGGGTCAGCTGCATCACCGACGTGACGTTGACGTCCAGCTGTGACTGCAGCTTCGCGGGCTTCGCGGTCCAGAATTCGCCGGACGTACCGAAACCGGCGTTGTTCACCAGCACCTCGACGCCGGCGGTCAGCCGCTCGGCGACCTTGTCGCGTTCGGCGGCGTGGCTGAGATCGGCGGGGAGCACCTCGACCTTCCGCCCGCCCTCGTTGGACAGCTCGGCGGCCAGCGCCTTGAGACGGTCTGCGTCGCGAGACACCAGCACCAGATCGTAGCCGTCAGCGGCATAGCGTCGCGCGAAACCTTCGCCGATACCGGATGTGGGCCCGGTGATCAGGGCGACGCGACGAGGCACGGCGTTAGTGTACTGAGCGCGTATGCGACTCGGACTCAGCGCTGGTGATGTGAAGCCTGGTGGCCGTTTCGGCTCGTAGGAGGACGACGAATCGGCTCTTGACGAGCAGCAGGCGGCGGGCTTGCGGCGTGCGACGCCGACCCGGCCTCACGGGTGAAGGACTCTGTCTGCCGCTGCGGCACGTCGGCTCGCCCGGCGGGAGCCAGCGGCCGGCTGGGGGCCGACTTGCGGCGGGTCGCCGACTGCTGCGTCCCGGCAGATCCTGCCGCCTGCGGCACCGGCGGCAACACCCGCAGCAGGTCGTTGAATTGGCGCACCGTGCGCAAACCCTCGTCCCATTGGGCACGAGTGCTGCCGATCGGCATGCTGACCAGCGTCCAGTTCTGCTCGTTCCACATGACCTCGGCGCAGTCGGGTGCGGTGTGCGCGAAGGTGACCATGCGGCGATCGCAGGCGCGACGGGCGGCGTCCAGGTTGGTGGAGTACACCATCCGCGGGCCGATCGCCCCCAGCAGCCAAATGTCGTTCTCGCGAGGCTCTTTGAGGCCTTTGAGCCGCACGTCGACGACTACGTTGGTGCCCACCTTGCGGTGCAGGGCGATCACGGTGGCGACTTCCTCGAGGTCGAAGATGAAGACCGCCTCGCCGCGGATCTGGCCCAACACGACGTTGCGGGCCGGAATGTTGCTGCCCACGGTCGACATCACACCGCGCTTCCAGCGCTTGAGGATCTCGGTAGATTCCTGCTCGTAGTCGAATCCGTGCGACCGTGCCCACGACTTACGACGCCGGCCCCGACCGCGGCGGCGGTCGATGTCGACGTATAGCAACACCGCCGCGCCGACGAAGCACAGCGCGGAGAGCGTGAACCAGAGGGGAACCATCGCCACGTAGCCTAACCGCTATGACCCCCTAACCGGGAATGCGAGCAGGTCACAACAGAATTAAAGTTTGCTACCGCTTCGGCGCAGGCATCCACACCGAAGCGGTACCAAGGGTCAGCCCGTGGCGACCCGCATCAGCCCAGGATCAGCGAGTCGCCGTCGGCGCTGACGTTGACCGACACCACGTCGCCGTCGTGCACGTCACCGGCCAGCAGCATCTTGGCCAGTTGGTCACCGATGGCCTGCTGCACCAGCCGCCGCAGCGGACGGGCGCCGTAGACCGGGTCGAAACCACGCTGCGACAGCCACTCCTTGGCCGGCAGCGACACCTCCAGCTGCAGCCGTCGTTGCGCCAACCGCTTGGCCAGTTGCTCGAGCTGGATGTCGACGATCCGCACCAATTCGTCGGGGTTGAGCCCATCGAAGATCAGCACATCGTCGAGGCGGTTGATGAACTCCGGCTTGAACGCCGAGCGCACCGCGGCCATCACCTGCTCCTCTGTGCCGCCCGACCCGAGGTTGGAGGTCAGGATCAGGATCGTGTTACGGAAGTCGACCGTGCGGCCCTGCCCGTCGGTGAGCCGGCCCTCATCGAGCACCTGCAGCAACACGTCGAACACGTCCGGGTGGGCCTTTTCCACCTCGTCGAACAACACCACGGTGTACGGCCGGCGGCGAACCGCCTCAGTCAGCTGACCACCCTGGTCGTAGCCGATGTAGCCGGGAGGCGCACCGACCAGGCGGGCCACCGAGTGCTTCTCGCCGTACTCGCTCATGTCGATGCGGACCATCGCCCGCTCGTCGTCGAACAGAAAGTCGGCCAGCGCCTTGGCCAGTTCGGTCTTACCGACACCGGTGGGCCCGAGGAATAGGAACGAACCGGTCGGCCGGTTGGGGTCGGCGACCCCGGCCCGGGTGCGGCGGACCGCGTCGGAAACCGCGGCAACGGCCTTGCGTTGCCCGACGACGCGCCTGCCCAGCTCGTCTTCCATCCGCAGCAGCTTGGCGGTCTCGCCTTCCAGCAGCCGCCCGGCCGGGATGCCCGTCCACGCCTCCACCACATCGGCAATGTCGTCGGGGCCGACCTCTTCCTTGAGCATCACGTTCTCGCGAGCTGCCGCCTGCGGCACCGTGGCGTCGAGCTTCTTCTCGACTTCGGGGATGCGTCCGTAGCGCAGCTCGGCGGCTTTGGCCAGATCGCCGTCACGCTCGGCACGCTCGGATTCGCCGCGCAGCGTGTCCAGCTGTTCCTTTAGTTCACGGACGACGTCGATGGCGTTCTTCTCGTTCTGCCACCGGGTAGTCAGCTCGGACAGCTTCTCGCGGTAGTCGGCGAGTTCGGAGCGCAGCTTTTCCAGCCGGTCCTTGGACGCCGCATCCTCTTCTTTGGCCAGCGCCATCTCTTCGATCTCGAGTCGACGCACCAGCCGTTCGACCTCGTCGATCTCGACGGGCCGCGAGTCGATCTCCATCCTCAATCGGCTGGCCGCCTCGTCGACCAGGTCGATGGCCTTGTCCGGCAAAAAGCGGGCGGTGATGTAGCGATCGGACAGCGTGGCCGCGGCCACCAGCGCGGAGTCGGTGATGCGCACACCGTGGTGCACCTCGTAGCGGTCTTTCAGGCCGCGCAAGATGCCGACGGTGTCCTCGGCCGACGGTTCGCCGACGAACACCTGCTGGAAGCGCCGCTCCAGCGCGGCGTCCTTCTCGATGTACTTGCGGTACTCGTCGAGCGTCGTGGCGCCGACCAGACGCAGCTCACCGCGGGCCAGCATCGGCTTGATCATGTTGCCGGCATCCATCGCCGACTCGCCGGTCGCGCCGGCTCCGACGATGGTGTGCAGCTCATCGATGAAGGTGATGATTTGGCCGGCCGAGTTCTTGATGTCGTCTAGGACGGCCTTGAGCCGTTCCTCGAATTCGCCACGGTACTTGGCGCCGGCCACCATCGAACCCAGGTCCAGGGAGACGACGGTCTTGTCGCGCAGGCTTTCGGGTACGTCGCCGGCGACGATGCGCTGGGCCAGACCTTCCACGATGGCGGTCTTACCGACACCGGGCTCGCCGATCAGCACCGGGTTGTTTTTGGTGCGACGGCTCAGCACCTGGACGACGCGTCGAATCTCGTTGTCCCGACCGATAACTGGGTCGAGTTTGCCTTCGCGGGCGCGGACGGTCAGGTCGGTGGAGTACTTCTCCAATGCCTGGTAGGTCGCCTCGGGGTCGGGACTGGTGACGCGGGCGCTGCCGCGAACCTTGACGAATGCGTCGCGCAACGCCTGCGGCGATGCGCCGTGTCCGGTCAGCAGTTTGGCGACCTCGGAGTCGCCGGTGGCCAGTCCGACCATCAGATGTTCGGTGGAGACGTACTCGTCGTCCATCTCGGTGGCCAACTGCTGCGCCGTGGTGATGGCAGCCAGCGATTCACGCGACAGCTGCGGTTGCGAGTTGGCGCCGCTGGCCTGCGGCAGCCGGTCCAGGATGCGTTGCGCTTCGGCGCGGACAGTGGCGGGCTCGACGCCGACAGCCTCCAGCAGCGGCGCGGCGATCCCGTCGTTCTGCGTGAGCAGGGCTAGTAGCAGGTGAGCGGGCCTGATTTCGGGGTTGCCGGCGGCAGTCGCTGCCTGCAGAGCCGATGTCAGCACCGCCTGCGTCTTGGTTGTCGGGTTGAAAGAGTCCACGACACCTCCGTTCAGAGTCAGAGAGGGCCCTAAAGGGGCCCGGCAAAAATGCTTGTCGCGATGTTCAACGCCGTCAAGGTTGAGTCTGTTCCGCTCAACTCTAACTATTTTTCGGGCAACCGGTGCGGCGGCTAGGCCGGGCAAGACTGGAAGGCGGCCTGCCAGCTGCGGGCCGGCGAATCCCGCCCGGGGTTTGCCCTGATCGGATCACCCGCCGGCAGAATTATTCGAACGTATGATCGATCAGTGGGAGACCTCGCGTCAATCGGATACAACGGCCAGCCGGCCCGCAACCCGTTCCGCGTCGTGCGCCCGCCGATCAGTGTGCTGATCGATCTGACCGTGCTCTTTCCCCGCGAGCCTCACCGGTCGGGCCGCTTTCAGCCCAGCGGCCTGCAGTTGCACAAGGTCGTCGAGGGCCGGCTCACCTGCTGGGGCATTTGCGAGCAGGGCGACTGGTGGGGGTTGGTGACCTACCCGATCGCCTACGGCTCAAAGCGCAAGAACGTCACGCACTGGGTGCCGGCGTGGACGCTGCGCCCCAAACACTAGGCCAACCGTCGGCGGTCCCGCAGCGCGCGGCGGCGGTCAGTGCGAAGATTCAGCGCGTGACGGCAAGTTGGGTCTCGGTACTGACCACTCTGATTCCGCTGGCGCTCGTCGTATCGATCTCGCCGCTGTCCGTCATCCCGGCGGTGCTGGTGCTGCAGACGCGGCGACCGCGACCGACCGGCCTCGCCTTTCTCGGCGGCTGGTTGCTGGGCCTGGTTGCGTTGACCGGCGTGTTCGTCGCGTCCTCCGACGCGCTCAGTGGCCTGCACAACAAGCCGCCGGTCTGGGCATCCTGGACACGCGTGGTGCTCGGGCTGGCGCTGATCGCGTTCGGCATCTATCGCTGGCTGACCCGCGAAGGACACACCGAGTCACCGAAGTGGATGCGGTCTTTCGAAACCCTCACGCCCGCGCGGGCTCTGGCCACCGGGTTGGCTTTGGTGGTGGTGAGGGTCGAGGTGCTGACCATGTGCGCATTGGCCGGCTTGGCCATCGGCAGCGGCAATCTCGGTAACGCCGGCGAGTTGATCACTGGTGCCATCTACATCGCCGTCGCCGCATCCACGGTCGCGATCCCCGTCCTCGCTTACGTGGCCGCCGGTCACCGGATGGACGATCCGATGGCGCGGCTCAAAGAGTGGATGGAGCGAAACAACGCCGCGATGCTCGCTGGTGTCCTGGTCCTGATCGGCGGACTGGTGCTCTACCACGGCGTTAACGCGCTGCTCTGAGGGCCGCTGAAGCAGGCATAAAATCGGCGCCCGTGAGCCTCAACGACCGGGATGCGCTGGCGGTGCTACACGCCGCCCTCGACCCGGACGACAACAACGGGCTGATCGGCCGCTTCTACACCCGCTGGTTTGCCTCCGATGCGTCGCCGCGCGACCTGTTTCCGCCCGACATGGGCGTGCAGCGGGCCGCCTTCGCGCAAGCCTTGAAGTGGATTTACGGCGAACTGGTCGCTCAGCGTGCCGAAGATCCGGTGGCGTTTCTGGCGCAGCTGGGACGCGACCACCGTAAGTACGGGGTGCTCCCCGAGCACTACGAGACGCTGGGTCAGTCGCTGTATGCGACGCTGCGCGACGAGCTGGCCGAGGCGTGGACCGACGCCGTCGACGCCGCGGCTCTGCAGTCGGTGAACCTGATCACCGGGGTGATGAGCGGCGCCGCCGACGCCGAACAAGGGCCGGCGTGGTGGGACGGCACGGTGGTCGAACATCTTCGGGTATCCCGCGACCTCGCCGTCCTCCGGTTGCAACTGGGCCGCCCGATGCCCTACCACGCGGGCCAGTACGTCAACGTCGCCGTACCGCAGTGTCCGCGGCGGTGGCGCTATCTGACACCGGCCATCCCGCCAGATGAGACCGGAGCCATCGAGTTTCACGTCCGCACGGTATCCGGCGGCCTGGTCAGCAATGCCATCGTCAACGAGACCCAGACCGGGGACCGGTGGCGGCTGTCCAGCCCGCACGGGGCCCTGCACGTCGACCGCGGCCGCGGCGACGTGCTGATGGTGGCCGGCAGCACCGGGCTCGCACCGCTGCGCTCGATCGTCATGGACCTCACCCGCTGGGGGGTGAACCCGCGCGTGCACATGTTCTTCGGCGCCCGCTACCCGTGCGAGCTCTACGACCTGCCGACCTTGTGGCAGATCGCCTCACACAATCCCTGGCTGTCGGTGACACCAGTCTCCGAACGGGGCGGCGACCCCGCCTGGGCCGCCGACTATCCCGACGTCACGCCGCCGCGCGGGCTGCATCTGCGCCAGACCGGCAAGCTGATGGACATCGTCACCAAATACGGCAACTGGGGAGACCGGCAGATCCTGATCTGCGGCGGACCGGAGATGGTCCGCGCCACCAAAGACGCGCTGATCGCCAAAGGTGCGCCGCCGGAGCGTATTCAGCACGACCCGTTGTCCGGTTAGTCTCATCGGGTGCATATCGTCACGCTGAGCGACCCGTCGTCGTCGGTAGAGGCCCAGTTCGTGCCGGAGGCCGGGATGATCGGCATTTCGCTGACCGACTCGGGTACCGAACTGCTCGGCCAGCGCCGCGGGCTGGACGCCTATGTGGCCAACGGTAAAACAATGGGCATCCCGCTGTTGTATCCGTGGGCAAATCGCCTGGGCGCCAACAGCTATACGGCGGAGAGTACGACGGTCACGCTGACCGCCGGTGAACACGGGGTGCGGACCGACCCCAACGGGTTGCCGATCCACGGTGTGCTGGCCGCCTATCCGCACTGGCGGGTGACGCATGAGTCAGGCCACGAACTCACCGGCGAAGTGGACTTCAGCGACGAGGACCTGCTGGCCAGCTTTCCGTTTCCGCATCGGCTCGCGCTGACCGTCTCGCTGTCGCAGCGGACCTTGCGGTTGCGTACCTCGGTGACCCCGACCGGTGAGCAGGCCGTGCCCCTGTGTTTCGGTTTCCATCCATATCTTCAGTTGCCGGACGTGCCGCGCGATCGGTGGATCATCGAGACGCCGGCGATGCGGTACCTGACGCTCGACGGGCAGGGGCTGCCCACCGGCGAGGCGGTCGTCCAGCCAGCTCTCAGCGAACCGTTGGGCGACAAGACTTTTGACGATGGCTACGACCAGGTTGCCGACGGCGCGGTGTTCGCGGTTACCGGCGGCGACCGCCGTATCGAGGTCCACTTCGAAGAGGGCTATTCGGCGGCGCAGATTTTCGCGCCGCCCGGCGAGAAGGTTGTGTGCTTCGAGCCGATGACCGCCGTTACCGATGCGCTGCGCCGCGGCGGTTACCGTTCAGCGCAACCTGGCGACTGGGGAATCGCCCAGTTCTCGATCCAGGTCGGCTGACCCAAATCCCGTCGCTGTCATGGCATGGCGTCGGCCCAGTCGATATGACCCTCGAACTCAAGCGTTTTCGCCATATCGCGGTAGCGATCCCGAAAGTCGGCGTAAGCCGAAGCATCGCCGCGAGCCCGTGCCAGCAGGGCGCGGAGTCGCAGCAACCAGATGTCGCGCAACGCCAGACTCTCATCGGTCGGCGCCGCGGCTAACCGCTCGATCACGGCCTGCGCTTCGGCCACGTCAGCATCGGTCCCGCGGTCGAGCAGTGTCTCCACCAGAGGGCCCGTCGCAATAATGCCCCACGCCAGCAGTTGACCGGCACGGACCAGATCCTCGACGGCGGCGCGCATGCGCGGTACGGCTTCATCAAAACTCCCACGCCTAGCCCTCTCACGCGCCAGGTACACATCGACGATCGGCAATTCGCTCAAGTTGTGCCTTCCCTGCAGGAACACGTCACGCACCTCGACAAGCAGCTTCTCCCCGCGGTCACGATCCGCAGCAGATGGACGGTGCACCAGCGCATCACCCAGCGTCACCCGGGCGAGAGCCACCGCCAAGTCATCACCGGATCGTTCGGCAATCCGAAGGGCGTCCTCGATCTCGCCGATAGCGCGATCATCGGGCCTCAGCACGCCAGCGGCTATCCCTGGGTTGTAGACCCAGCCGAACACCGTGGCATATGCCATCGGGTCGGCGCCGCGGGCCATCGCAAGGCCGTGCCGCTGGTCGTCTCGCCATCCTCCACGACCCAGGAAATACCCGGCCAAAGCACGCGTCGCAAAGGCGGCCGCTAACGGAGACCCGAAAATGAAGTTGCCTTTCGACGGATTACCGTCGGCCAGGTCGATGACCCTTTGTGACGACCGCAGCGCGGCAGGCCACTCACCGCTTTCCATCTCGGCGTAGATCAGTTGGAAGGAAAGCCCCACGGTCAGGGTCGGATCGCCGACCGATTCGATGAGGGCCCAGGCTTCAGAGGCCAGTTGCGACGCCTCACGTACGCGGCCCTGAAACGCGTGATCCATCACCAGCCCTGCCATGGCGATGGCCAGGGAGGCTTTGTCCCCGGCGGCACTGCACAGCTCGCGTAATTCTTCGAACCGGTCGCCATCCACATGTTCGTGCACTCGAAAGGCGATCCCGCACACCATGGTGCGAGGGGCGATGCGCATGGCCGCCCGGTGCGGGTCGTCGGCGGGCAGGGCGTCGGCGATCTTCGTGGCTCGCTCCCAGCTAAGTCGCGCCGAGTTGATGTCGCGGTTTGTTGCCCATGTGGCGGCACGCATGTGCCAGCCGAATGCGGCGTGCAGATCGCCGGCGGCCTCGAAATGTTCGGCGATAAGCGCGGCGTTCTGGTCGGCTGCTGTCGGGTCTTGGGTTTCGATCGCGGTCGCCAGCCGCCGGTGCAACCGGGCGCGATCGGATTTCAGTTGTGATTCGTAGGCCACCGTGCGGATCAGGGGATGCCGGAACGCATACTCCGCGCGCGGGGTAAACCGCACCTGGTCGATCAGATCGGCGTTGATCAGCTCGTCGACGACCGGATCGACTTCCAGGCTGGCGAGCAGTTCGCGGTTGAAGCGGGAGCCGATGACCGCCCCGGCGGCAAGTGTGTGTTTGGCCGCGGGGCCGAGCCGGTCGATGCGGGCGGCGATGGTCGCCTGCAGCGTGGCCGGCACGCTGACCTCGGCCACGTCGACGTGGCAGGCGTAGCCGCCGCTCTCGCCGACGAGCACGCCGCGTTCGGCGAGGTCGCGGATGATCTCCTCGACGAAGAACGGGTTGCCGGCCGCGCGCCCGGCGATCAGCTCGCCGATCTGGCCAACCGATGGGTCAGGCCCCAGCAGTTCCGCGACCAGGGTTGAGGTCTCCGCATCGGTCAGCGGTGCCAGGGCGATGGTCTGCGCGCCCGCGGCATTCGCCAGGGCTCCGTGGTATTCGGGGCGGTAGGTGATCAGCATCAGCGAGGGGGTCTGGGGGATCACCGCGAGAAAGTCGGCGAGCATGGATTCGCTGCCCTGGTCGATCCAGTGCGCATCCTCCACGACGAAGACCGCCGGTTCGTTGCGGGCCAGCTGGCTGGAGTTGATCAGCGCGGTCAACCGCCGTCGTCGCGCGTCCGGGTCGATCCTAGGCAACTCCACATCGGGATCGGCGATGCCCACCAAGTCATCAAGCAGCAACAGGTCCTGCGGATCGGCATCCGGAAACTGCTCCCGCAGCTGTGCCCGCGCGGTCTGATCGTCCAGACCGCTTAGCCGGGCGGTCACTCGCAGCAGCCGCGCCACCGCACGAAACGGGATGTCGGTGGCGTGTGATTCGCAGAAGGTGGAAAACACTTCGACACCCAGGCCTTTCGCGAACGCGATGGCTTCAGCGGTCAGCCGGGTCTTGCCGATACCGGGAGGGCCGACCACCCCAATCACACATCCACGGCCGGCCATCGAGCGGTCCAGCATCGCGCTCAACGTGGACAATTCCCACTCCCGGCCCACCAACGTCGAAACCGAGACACCGGTCCCTCCGGCGGCGACGCTCAGCAGCCGCCGCGCCGGCACTGCGTCCTCAGCACCTTTGATGCGCACCAGCTGCGGCTCGCCCAGCACCGCGGCGCCCTCGACCAGCCGCGCGGTGGAGTCGCTGAGCATCACCGCGCCGGCCGGGGCGACCGACTCCATCCGCTGTGCCATCCCCACCTGTTCACCGATGGCTGTATAACCCAAAGCGGCAGAACCGATCTCACCGGCGATCACCTCCCCGGAGTTCAGTCCTATCCGCACGCGCAGGTCGACACCATCGCGGCGTTCAACCCCTGCCGCAAGGGGGCTGACCTCCTCCTGAATGCCCAGCGCCGCCAGGCACGCGCGCAGCGCGTGGTCTTCCAACGCAACCGGCGCTCCGAAGACCGCCATGATGCCGTCGCCGGTGAACTTGTCCACCGTGCCGCCGTAACGCCGCACCACCGCCGCTGAACACTCGACCAGGTCGGTCATGATCTCGCGCAACCGCTCCGCGCCGACGGCCGCCGCGATATCCATCGAATGCACCACGTCGGCGAACAGGACCGTAACCTGCTTGTACTCCGCAGTTTTCGTGGCCATCCACACCGACGTACCGCACTCCAAACAAAACTTCGCATTTTCGGGAAGCTCAATCCCACACGACCCACAGACCAATCCCGTTGTCGTCATGGCATGGCTTCGGCCCAGTCGATATGACCCTCGAACTCAAGCGATTTCGCCTTGTCGCGGTAGCGATCCCGGGACTTCGTATAGGCGGCGGTGTCGCCGCGAGCCCGTGCCAGCGAAGCATGCATCTGTAGCAGCCAGATATCCCGCACCACAACGCCTTCCGTTGGTGTGCGTGCCAGGCGGTCGATTGCAGCCTTTGCTTCGTCCACATCGTCGTCGGTCGCACGGTCTAGCAGCGTCTGCACCAAAACACCCGTGGCGGCAACGCTATATATGAGTGGCCGTTCGTCGCCGAAGAGGTGGTCCACGGCGGCGCGCATGCGCGTTATGGCCTCACCGTGATCGCCACGTCGAGCCACCTCAC
>DATAZN010000436.1:0-2596 GCA_036272035.1 Mycobacterium sp.
TAGTGCGCGGCCTGGTCCGGGCCAGTTGGGCTGCTCGCCGATGACGCCCAGGCCCATCTCGAAGTTCAGGTCCTGCCCGCCGCACAACTCACCTTGAGTGCCTCGGGTGATCAGTCGCCAGATCTCGGCGTCATCCTGCTCGAGCACACCGGACACTCCGAATGTCCGGACATAGGTGTCGTAGGAGGCCTGCTTGAATTCCTCGGGTGCGTCCTTTTCGACCAGGAACCACGACCAGACTTCCATCGCGTCGTGGGCCAGCGGGCGCCACAAACGCAACGTCAGCATTGGCTCCGGTCGCTGGTTGAACCGTGCCGGGTCCGCGGCCGCTTCCTTCCTTGAGGAGGATGTGGATCATGTCGAAGCCTTACCCGGCCGAGCAGCGTGCTCGCGCGGTGAAGATGGTGCTCGAGCGGCTGGATGAGTACCGGTCGGTGTACGCCGCCTGTCAGGCGATTGGGCCGAAGGTCGGTGTGGGTCCGGAGTCTCTACGGAATTGGACGTTGCAGGCACAGGTCGACGCGCAGCAGGCTCCTGGGGTGACATCGGCCGAGCGGCAACGTATCAAGGAGTTGGAACGCGAAGTACGTGACCTCAAATAGGCGAACGAAATTCTTAGGGCGGCCTCAATTTTCTTCGCGCGGGAGCTCGACCCTCGCCGCCGTTGATTCTCCAGTTCGTCGAACAGATGCGTGCACACGGTTATCGGGTCGAGTCGATCTGTCGGGTCTTGTTTGCCCAAGGCCTTCAGATTGCCCCACGCACGTATCGGAACTGAAATCCGCCCCACCGTCGGACCGAGTTGTCACCTATGCCTATCTCACCGATGCGTTGCGCGCCACCACCGATGGTCCGGAGAGCATGTATGGCCGGCGCAAGATGACCGCCCATCTGCGCCGGCAAGGACACCAGGTCGCGACATGCACCGTCGACCGACTGATGCGCGACGAAGGTCTGTCTGGCGTGGTCAGAGGAGGGAACCATCGCACCACGATCCCCGCTGGCCAAGCTGGCTCACGCCCGCCTGATCTGCTCGATCGTGACTTCACAGCGCAGGCGCCCAACCGGAAATGGGTTACCGACTTCACGTACTGCAGAACCTGGGCCGGGTTCGTCTACGTCGCCTTCGTCATTGATTGTTTCTCCAGGGCGATCGTGGGCTGGCACGCCGCGACCACGAAAACCACTGCTTTGGTAACCACTGCCTTGAAAATGTCCCTATGGCGGCGTGACCACTCCGGACACCACGTCCAGGAAGGATTGATCCATCATAGCGACGCCGGTTCGCAATATACCTCTATCGCGTTCGCCGAGACGTTGCTCCTGGAGGGCATCGCGGCCTCGATCGGCAGCGTCGGCGACGCCTACGACAACGCGCTCGCGGAATCAACGATCGGACTGTTCAAAACGGAGGCGATAGGAAAGAACACGCCATTTCTAACCAGCCCAGCCAAGACACTCAACGACATCGAGTACTCGACCATGGAGTGGATCGACTAGTACAACAACAGCCGACTGCACAGCCTCATCGACTACATGCCTCCCGAGGAGTTCGAAGCCCTCTACTACGCTCAATCGCTGGCAACCCAACCTGGGGCGCCCCCAACGTGAAGCCGGCAACGAACCCGGCACGGTTCACCTGGCGCACTTGACGGTTGTGGAGCGTTCACCGGGCACGGTGCGGTCCTACGCGTTCGACCTGAGGGACTTTTTCTGGTTCCTGGAGCGCCACGGCCTGGAGTGGACCAGGGTGTCGCTGAAGCAGTTCGGTCGTTTCGTCGGTTGGCTACGGCTCCCGCCGACGGGCCGTCGCGGATCGGTGGCGGTGCTGCCCTCGGTCGAAGCCCACTGCTGCGCGACGATACTCAACCGCAAGCTCTCGGCCGTGGCCACGTTCTACGAGTTCGACGCCCGTGACGGAGTGAACTGTGGGGACCTGCTGACCCTTCTGCGCCGTGGCGGCACCGGTGGTGCCTGGCGTCCGTTCCTAGCCCATCTTGGCGAGAGCTCCCAGCGCCGCAAGACGATCAAACTTCGACCGCGCGAAGGGGCTGAGGAAACCGGATGCTCGGCGATCATTCCGTTCTGCGCGGCGTGTAGAGCATGACCCAGTGATCCCTGTCGGGGTCGTGGAGCATCTCGATGTCGAAGCCCAGCCAGCCCCGGGTGGGGTGGCGCATGAGCTTCACCGCCGACCGCCAGGCGCCGACCTCGCCTCGTTCCCAGTGGTCGCGAAAGCTCGCGCTGCTCGCCGTCAGCTCGACGAACAGGGAACGGAGGTAGTCATCGCCCGGGTATCGGCTCAGTGCCGTGCGGAATTCCGCTGCGGCGACGCGGGTGAACAGTTCGGCGCCGTCTTCGCCGAGCAGGTCCGGAAGCATCGTGGCGGTGAAGGCCTGGTAGACGATGTTGCGCCCGTATCGGCCCGTGGCCGAGAGCGGTCCGAGGAGTTCGTCAGCGGCCGCGTTGCGGCCCAGCAGGTCCAGGCGGCCGTCATGCACGGTGACCGGCATCGTGTCGTCGAGACCGCGCAGCAGCCGCCGCAGTCCCGGGCGGATCACCGCCTCCGGCGACTCGGGCTCGGGTGGTGACTCGC
>DATAZN010000437.1:0-39014 GCA_036272035.1 Mycobacterium sp.
ACTCGGCACGCCTCGCCGGCGCGGCGGTAGACGTAAGTGCGTGGCCGACCCGGGCCGTATGACGGTGCGCCGTGGTCATGCTCAGGCCGCACCGTGATGATCTTGCCGCGACGCAACCCGACTTTCATCAGCCCCACGAGATCGGTCCAGGCCGCGGCGAACTCCGCTTCACCGATCGCCCGACCGGACCGATACGGGTCGATGCCATGACGGAAAAGCAGCTCGGCGCGGTAGACGTTGCCGACGCCGGCGATGATCGTCTGGTCCATCAACAGCGCGCCGATTGGCCTGCGCGACTTGCTAATCCGCGCCCACGGCCACGCCGGATCGGCGTCCCGACGCAGCGGATCGGGGCCGAGTCGGGCGACCACATCGGCGACCTGCGCTTCGTCGATGACTTCACACACCGTCGGCCCGCGGAGGTCGGTGCCGTACTCGGCGCCGATCATTCGCATCCGCACCGCGCCGACCGGGTCGGGCATCGCTTCATCGCCCGATCGTGGCCACTCGGTGAACTTGCCATACAGCCCGAGGTGCACATGCACCGTCGTCCCGCCAACGTAGTGATGAAACAGGTGCTTCCCCCACGCGGTGGCCTGTCGCAGTTCCTGCCCGTCGACCGATGCCGCCGCGAACCTGCCTTGCGGACTGGACACCCTTACCGGAGCACCCGCGTAGCGGCGCTGATGGAGCCGGGCCAGTCGATGCAGGGTATGCCCTTCGGGCACGCTGCCTACTTGCTATTAGCGCCGGGGACCGGCGGCGCCTGGTGGGTGCGCTCGTATTCGTCGAGAATATCGATACGCCGTTGGTGCCGTTCAGCTTTCGACCACGGGGTGGTCAAGAACGCGTCGACGATGGCCAGCGCTTCGGGCACCGTGTGCATACGGCCACCGATGCCGATCAGCTGAGCATTGTTGTGCTGACGGGCCAGTGACGCCGTCTCCACGCTCCACCCGAGCGCACATCGCGCTCCGGGAACCTTGTTGGCGGCGATCTGTTCGCCGTTGCCCGATCCGCCCAACACGATGCCCAGGCTGTCCGGGTCGGCCACCGTCTTCAAGGCTGCCGCGATACAGAACGCCGGGTAGTCGTCCTCGGCGTCATAAGTGAAGGCGCCGCAATCGATCGGCTCGTGGCCGGACGATTTCAGGTGCTCGATGATCTGCTGTTTGAGTTCGTAGCCGGCGTGGTCGGAGCCGAGGTAGACACGCATGACCGTGATCCTGCACCGCCGACCGGCTCTAGTCGAATTCGGGGGCCTCAGTACGGGTCCGCTTCAGCTCCCAGAAGTGCGGGTAGGCCGCGAAAGTCACCGAAGCGTCCCAGAGTTTGCCCGCCTCTTCGCCGCGCGGAATCCTCGACAACACCGGCCCGAAGAACGCCGTCCCGTTGATGTGAATGGTTGGGGTGCCAACGTCTTCGCCAACCGCGTCCATCCCGGCGTGGTGGCTCTTACGCAGCGCGTCGTCGTAGGCGTCGGTGGTGGCGGCGTCGGCCAGTTCGGCCGGCAGATCCAGCTCCTTCAGCGACTGCTTGATGACGTCATCGAGGTCCTTATTGCCCTCGTTGTGAATCCGGGTGCCCATAGCGGCGTACAGCGGCGCGAGAACCTCGCTGCCGTGGGCCTGCTCTGCGGCGATCGCCACCCGCACCGGCCCGAAGGCCTTGGACAACCGCTCCTTGTACTCCGCGGGCAGGTTCTCGCGATTCTCGTTGAGCACCGCGAGGCTCATCACACGGAAGTTCACCTCGATGTCGCGGACCTTTTCCACTTCCAGGATCCAGCGAGAGGTGATCCACGCCCACGGGCACAGCGGGTCGAACCAGAAATCGGCGACTGACTTCTCGGACATGCGGGATCCTCTCCTGGACGGTCTCTTAGGCGACAAGCACAACCCTAGCCGCGGCAGTCCAATTCCCGCCGCCGGTGTTGATTGCCTAAGTTGGACATGTGGCACTCCCTAACCTCACCCGTGACCAGGCCGTCGAGCGCGCCGCGCTGGTCACCGTCGACAACTACCGAATCGACTTGGACCTCACCGATGGCGACGGTAAACCAGGCGAGCGCACTTTCCGCTCCGTCACGGCCGTGACGTTCGACGCCCTGGCCGGCGCCGATACCGTCATCGACATCGCCGCCGGCAGCGTCCGCAGCGCGACCCTCAACGGCCGCGAACTCGACGTGTCCGGTTACGACGAGTCGACCGGTATCGCGCTGAGCGGCCTGGCCGAACACAACGTGGTGGTGGTGGACGCCGACTGCCACTACTCGAACACCGGCGAGGGCCTGCACCGATTCGTCGACCCGGTCGATGGCGAGGTGTATTTGTACTCGCAGTTCGAAACCGCCGACGCCAAGCGGATGTTCGCGTGCTTCGACCAACCCGACCTCAAAGCCACGTTCGACGTGACAGTGACCGCGCCGCAGCACTGGGAGGTGGTATCCAACGGCGCCACGTTGAGCGTCGAGGACGGTGTGCACACCTTCGCGACCACCCCGCGGATGAGCACCTACCTGGCGGCACTGATCGCGGGCCCGTATGCGCGCTGGGACGACGTCTACAGCGACGAGAACGGTGAGATCGCGTTGGGCATCTTCTGCCGCGCCACGCTGGCGGAGTTCATGGACGCCGAGCGATTGTTCACTCAGACCAAGCAGGGTTTTGGCTTCTACCACAAGAACTTTGGCGTGCCGTACGCGTTCGGCAAGTATGACCAGTTGTTCGTGCCCGAGTTCAACGCGGGGGCGATGGAGAACGCCGGTGCGGTGACGTTCCTGGAGGACTACGTCTTTCGCAGCAAGGTCACCCGGGCATCGTATGAGCGGCGCGCCGAGACGGTGCTGCACGAAATGGCGCACATGTGGTTCGGCGACCTGGTCACCATGCGGTGGTGGGATGACTTGTGGCTCAACGAATCTTTCGCCACCTTCGCCTCCGTGCTGTGTCAGAGCGAAGCCACCGAATTCACCGAGGCGTGGACCACCTTCGCCAATTCCGAGAAGTCCTGGGCCTACCGGCAAGACCAGTTGCCCTCGACGCATCCGGTCGCCGCTGACATTCCCGACCTGGCCGCCGTCGAGGTGAACTTCGATGGCATCACCTACGCCAAGGGCGCCAGTGTGCTCAAGCAACTGGTGGCCTACGTCGGCCTGGAACACTTCCTGTCCGGGTTGCGCGACTACTTTCGCGCCCACGCGTTCGACAACGCCACATTCGACGACCTGCTCGCAGCGCTGGAGAAGGCCTCGGGCCGCGACCTGTCCGACTGGGGCCGGCAATGGTTGAAGACGACCGGGCTGAACACACTTCGCGCGGACTTCGACGCCGACGCCGACGGTCGCTTCACCCGGTTCGCGGTAACGCAAAGTGGCGCCGCGCCCGGCGCGGGCGAGACGCGGGTCCATCGCCTGGCCATCGGCGTCTATGACGACGACGGCAGCGGCAAGCTGGTGCGGGCGCATCGCGAAGAACTCGACATCAGCGGCGCAAGCACAGAAGTGCCTGCGCTGGTTGGTGTTTCGCACGGCAAGCTGCTTCTGGTCAACGACGATGATCTGACCTACTGCTCGCTGCGGCTGGATCCCGAGTCGTTGCGGACGGCGCTGGACCGCATTGCCGATATCGCCGAACCACTACCCCGAACATTGGTGTGGTCGGCCGCCTGGGAGATGACTCGCGACGCCGAGCTGCGGGCCCGTGATTTCGTGTCGCTGGTCTCTGGCGGCATTCAGGCCGAAACCGAGG
This sequence comes from Mycobacterium sp., assembly GCA_036272035.1. Lineage (GTDB taxonomy): Bacteria > Actinomycetota > Actinomycetes > Mycobacteriales > Mycobacteriaceae > Mycobacterium. The sequence continues at coordinate 3,750 of DATAZN010000437.1, forward strand.
TCGGGGTTGCGCAACGGCTGCTGCTGCAGGCCCAGACCGCGCTGAGTTCTTACGCCAACCCGGAGTGGGCGCAGTCGGAAGGCTGGCCGGCTTTTGCCGACCGGCTACTCGAGTTGGCCCGCGCCGCGGCGGCGGGATCGGATCATCAGCTGGCTTTCGTCAACGCGCTGTGCACATCGGTGTTGTCGACCCGGCACGTGGTGGTGCTGGCCGATCTCCTCGATCACGACCCCGCCGAGTTGGGTCTGGACGGGCTGTCGATCGACACCGATCTGCGTTGGCGGATCGTGACGGCGCTGGCCGCCGCGGGCGAGATCGACGCCGACGGCCCGGCAACGCCGTTCATCGACGCCGAGGTCCAGCGCGACCCGACCGCGGCAGGTAAGCGCTTCGGCGCGCAGGCCTCGGCGGCGCGACCGCTTGCGGCGGTCAAGGAATCGGCGTGGAAGACGGTCACCGAAGACGATGCACTGGCCAACATAACCGCGCGATCGATGATCGCCGGTTTCGTCAAACCCGGCCAGGCTGAGCTGCTCAAGCCGTTCGGCGTGCGTTACTTCGCCGCGATCCGCGGCATCTGGGAACGCCGGTCCAGTGAGGTGGCGCAGACGGTAGTGATCGGCCTGTACCCCTCGTGGGACATCAGCGACGACGGCATCGCCGCCGCCGACGCGTTTCTCGCCGATCCGGAGCTGCCCGCAGCACTGCGCCGTCTGGTGCTCGAGGGCCGCGCGGGAATCGAGCGGTCGCTGCGTGCGCGTCAGTTCGACGGCGGAGCGGTGACCTGACCGGGCCGTAGCCCGCTACGCCGGCGAGATGCCGGCGCTGGTCACGCGGACCGCGCTGACGAGTCCGTCGATGAGCTTGCCGTCCTGAAAAGCCGACGCCGCGGCGGCCACCCCAAGCGGCGCAGCCGATTCGGCTCCGCGGCCACGGACACCCGAGCCGTACACCACCTCGATCGCGTGCTGATCCGGTGAGACGGCGACCAGTACCGCGTCGTTGGGTGTCGGCACTTTGGCGAGGATTTCGCGCGCCCGCGCTCCGGTGTCGATGCCCAGGTCGCCGATGTAGACGGCGAACCGCGCACCGGCGGCCCGCGACCCGTAGGTCAGTGCGTCGTCGAGGGTGACCAGATCGTTGATGGGAAACGGGTAGTGCACCGAGACCTCACCGGGTTCGGTGACACCCGAGATCCGTCCACTGGTCGTGATTGCCGAGCCGTGGGGCAGCTCGGCATGCCTCACGGTTGCAACCTCACCACTTGCCACTTGCGCCACCTCCCACGCTGAACTCGGATGCACCATGACCGCCGTGGCCATGGCCGACGACCTCGTCGGTCGCGGCCCACAGGATCGGGGGATGCGTCCAGGGCTCCGACATCTTGTAGGTCGCCGGGTGCGGACCCTTATGCGACCAGATCATCGCCGCGAGCAGGATCACCAGCAACAACGGGACGCCCAGAAACAGCGCATGAATTTCCATCGTGCTCACGACGCAAACCGTATCCCACCGGCGACCGACGGGTGCAGTTGGATTCAAACTCCCGTTATGGCGCGAGAATGTGGCACACAAGCATTTCTCCCAGCGAATTTTCAGCAGCTGGCGGCCGATCTCCCAGGCGAATCGCGTACTTTCTGCTCAGATGTTGTACTAGCACCATGTCCTGTGGTCCGACACCGGCGGTTGCAGTGGTCCTAGATAGGCAGCAGATAGTGCGCGAGTTCGACTACGACCCACTCTCAGTACATATGTCGCATCGCCCCGCGACGCGTCAGCTTCATCGAGACGCAACCGATCCGGTCACAACGACTCTGGATCTGACAAGCCAATACTGTCGGTCGGCACGGGATCTTGCTGTGCTACAGCGCAACCGCGACGTGGGCGGCTATGTTCATCGCCGACTGAACCGACCCTGGCGCGCCAGGGGTACGTAGACCTGATCGGCTGCGGCAACGATTGGCCCAGGCCAGTTGCCACGATCGCCGAAGACGCCGATCCGTACGCCAGCCAAACTGGATTCGCTAATACATCGTTTCAGGTGCCGAGCCGACATCACCAGGGCGCCACAACTATCCAGTTCACCGCTGCCCATGACTGTCGATCTCAAGCCGCTGCGTGACCAAGACGAAGGTGAACCTCTCGTCTGTACACCCGACCCCAAAACGGAGTCCCCCCGTTGACGGCGTGCTGAATACGTTGCCCCACAACGTATTCAGCACAGTCGACGATAACGGAAATGAGGCTGAGGCCAATGCTACATGAATTCTTGCAAAACTTTGAGCACAATCTGTTCAAACCGCTGCTGCTGTTCTTCTACTTCGGGTTTCTGCTCCCACTCCTCAAGGTGGACTTCGAGTTTCCCTATGTGATCTATCAAGGCCTGACGATGTATCTGCTGTTGGCCATCGGCTGGCACGGCGGTGAAGAACTCGCCGCGATCAAGGCGTCAAGCGTCGGCCAGATCATCGGGTTCATGGTTGTCGGCTTCGTCCTGAACTTCGTGATCGGAGTGTTGGCCTATCTGCTGTTGAGTCGGTTGACCGCGCTCCGACAGGTCGATAAGGGCACCGTCGCGGGATACTACGGATCCGACTCGGCCGGAACGTTTGCCACCGGCGTGGCGATTCTCATCAGTGTCGGGCTGGCGTTCGACGCCTACATGCCGGTGATGCTGGCCGTGATGGAGGTCCCGGGCTGTCTGGTGGCGCTGTATCTGGTGGCGCGGCTGCGGCATAAGGGAATGGACGCAGAGGGCAACATGCCCGGCGAACCTGGCTATCGTGCGCCGGCGGCACCGGCGAAGTTCGCCCCCGGCGCGGCCGCCCAGCCACGCCCCGGACAGCAACTGGACGCCGAAAATGATAGCGGAATCGCCCGGGAATTAGATTTCTCGCTGTCCAATCGTCAACGGCACGAACCCGAGGCCGTCGAAGAAGCCGGGAAAAAACCGCCCTTGTTCTCTGTTCAGCTGTTGCGGGAAGTCTTCCTCAACCCCGGGCTGCTTCTACTGTTCGGCGGCATTACCATCGGCTTCATCAGTGGGCTGCAAGGACACAAAGTCACCCACGATGACGACGTCTTCTTCATCTCGGCCTTCCAAGGCGCGCTCTGCCTGTTTCTCCTCGAAATGGGGATGACGGCCGCACGCAAATTACGTGACCTCAAATCCGCCGGCCGCGGGTTCATCTTCTTCGGCCTACTGGCACCCAATCTTTTCGCGCCGCTGGGAATCATCGTTGCCCACACCTACGCCTACCTCACCCACACCAACTTCGAGCCTGGAACCTACGTACTATTCGCCGTGCTCTGCGGCTCAGCGTCCTACATCGCAGTACCCGCTGTGCAGCGCCTGGCAATCCCCGAAGCGAGCCCAACGTTGCCGCTGGCCGCCTCGCTAGGTTTGACCTTCTCCTACAACGTCACCATCGGCGTCCCGCTCTACATCGAATTCGCCCACATCATCGGAAACTGGTTCCCCGTCGCCTGAAGCCATGGACTGAGAGTTGATTCGGTGAGCGCGGTTGTGCCATCCGCGGCGGCTAGGCCGCGCCTTCGCCGAGGTATCGGGCCCATGACGGGTCGAGCTCTTTGACCGTCGACAGCAGCCGCCAGTGCTGACCCTTGGGCGGCGTCGGCGCCCAACGCAGCGACCAGCCCAGCTCGGCCAGCGACTTGTCACCCTTGCGGTGGTTGCAGGTCGAGCAGCACGCGACGCAGTTCTCCCACGAGTGATCGCCGCCGCGGCTGCGTGGCACCACATGGTCCACGGTGTCGGCCTTGGCCCCGCAGTACGCGCAGCAGAAGCGGTCGCGATGCATGAGTGCCGCGCGCGTCATCGGAACACGGGCCCGATAGGGCACCCGGACGAACGTCTTCAACCGGATCACCGAGGGCACGGCGATCGACCTGGACGTCGAGTGGACGACCGGACCGGTCGGGTCGTCATGCACGACATCGGCCTTGCCGCAGATCAGCATGATGATCGCCCGCCGGACAGGCAACGCGGTCAACGGCTCGTAAGTGGAGTTCAGCAACAACACCCGCCGGCGATTCCAGATCGATCCGCCGTCATGAGCGACGGGCGGATGCGTGTCGACGGTTTGGACGCTGTGCAGGGTTGAACCGGTCGCGGGCCCGGTGAGGCCTGCCGCGGCACCCGAACTGTGGTGGCGGCGTTTGCGCTGCGCCATACGTCCTCCGCAAGACAGTCCACCACGATTCGCGATCCAGCGCACGCCAAATTGCCCGGTGGCCGCTGGTCAATCCGGTGAACAGCCGGTAGCCACGCCCGCGGCCAAGGTTCATATGTCGCTCAGCGGCCACTTCGGGGCATGGCCCACAATGGAGGCGATGGAGCAACCACAACAGACCTTCTACGACGCTGTCGGCGGCGCAGATACGTTCCATGCGATCGTGTCGCGCTTTTACGAGCTGGTCGCCGAGGACGAAATTCTGCGGCGTCTGTACCCCGAAGATGACCTCGCGGGCGCCGAGGTCCGGCTCCGAATGTTCCTCGAGCAGTACTGGGGCGGCCCGCGGACATACTCCGATCAGCGCGGCCATCCCCGGTTGCGGATGCGGCACGCGCCGTTCCAGATCGGCCCGTTCGAGCGCGACGCCTGGTTGCGCTGCATGCATACCGCGGTCGCATCCGTCGACTCTGCGACCCTCGACGACGTGCACCGCAAGGCGTTGCTCGACTACCTGGAAATGGCCGCGCACTCCCTCGTCAACTCGGAGTTCTGATGACCTCACATCCACAGCGCCCATGGTGGACGGACGCCGTGTTCTACCAGGTGTATCCGCGGTCATTCGCCGACAGCGACGGCGACGGCGTCGGTGACATCAATGGCGTGGCGGCACAATTGGACTATCTGGAACGACTGGGCATCGACTCGATCTGGTTCAGCCCGATCATGGTGTCCCCGATGGCCGACCACGGCTATGACGTGTCTGATCCGCGCGACATCGACCCGCTGTTCGGCGACTTAGGGGCTTTCGAAGGACTGATCGCGTCGGCGCATGAGCGCGGCATCAAGATCACGATGGATTTGGTGCCCAACCACACCAGCTCGGAGCATCCCTGGTTCCAGGAGGCGCTGGCCGCCGCACCGGACAGCGCGGCACGCAACCGCTACATCTTCCGGGACGGCCGCGGGCCCGGTGGCGCGGAGCCGCCGAACAACTGGCAGTCCGTTTTCGGCGGACCGTCCTGGACCCGCGTCGACGAGCCGGACGGTAATCCGGGCCAGTGGTACCTGCATCTTTTCGACGTCGAGCAGCCGGACCTCAACTGGGACAACCCGGAGGTCTTCGACGATCTCGAGAAGACGTTGCGGTTCTGGCTGGAGCGCGGCGTCGACGGCTTCCGCATCGACGTCGCACACGGAATGGCCAAACCACCAGGTCTTCCGGACTCCGATGTCGAGATGCGGCCGCGGATGCTCAGCGACGGAGACCCACGGTTCAACCATCCCAATGTGCATGCGATTCACCGCAATATCCGCCGCGTGATGGACGACTATCCCGAGGCGGTGACCATCGGCGAGGTCTGGGTTTTCGACAATGCCAGCTGGGCCGAGTATTTGCGCGTCGACGAGTTGCACCTAGGTTTCAATTTCCGCATGGTGCGAGCCGAATTCGACATCACCAAGATCCGCCATTCGATCGAGAACACCCTGGCCGCCGCCGCGATCGAAAATGCCACTCCCACATGGACGTTGGAAAATCACGATGTCGTACGGGCACCCAGTCGCTATGGCGGTGGCGCGGTCGGACTGGATCGGGCGCGCGCGATGGCGCTGGTGACGCTCGCCCTGCCCGGTGCGGTGTTCCTCTACAACGGCCAGGAACTGGGCCTGGCCAATGTCGAGTTGCCCGACGAAGCGCTGCGGGATCCGACGTGGGAACGCTCGGGCCATACCGTCCGCGGCCGCGACGGATGCCGCATCCCGATTCCCTGGCGCGGCGATACTCCCCCGTTCGGTTTCTCGGCATCGTCGGACACTTGGTTGCCGATGCCGCCGGAGTGGGCCGCACTGACCGTGGAGAAGCAGCTAGCGGACGCCGACTCGACATTGTCGTTCTTCCAGCATGCGCTCGAAATGCGCCGTAGCCGAGCGGAATTCGCCGGCGAGGGTATCGATTGGCTGGATATAGCTCCCGACGCCTTGGCGTTCGCCCGCGACGGCGGCGGACTGCGCTGCGTGCTCAACACCGGCAAACGGCCGCTGCCGCTGCCGGACGGCGAAGTTCTGCTGGCCAGCGCACCGGCGGTTGACGGCAAGTTGCCGGCCAACGCCGCAGCGTGGCTGGCCTCGTCATCGGACCCTCACCGGTAGCGCATCGCGCCGCCAATCTCTATACATGACCCATGACTTACGTGTGGACAGTCATCGGCGCCGGTCCTGCGGGCATCGCAGCCGTGGGAAAGCTGCTCGATCACGGTATAGCCGGTAAGGACATCGCCTGGATCGATCCCGCCTTCGCGGCAGGCGATATCGGCGCGAAGTGGCGATCGGTTTCCAGCAACACTCAGGTTGGCTTCTTCCTGAGTTATCTGAACGGCGCTAACGCATTTCAGTTCTCCGCAGCACCCTCGATGCCACTGACGGAAATAGACCCCGAAGAAACCTGCGCCCTCGCCCTGGTCGCCGACCCTCTGCAGTGGGTCACCGAGCACCTGCGCGAGAAGGTGGTGACGCTGGAAGACACAGCAACTGCCCTCTTTCTGGAACGACGACAGTGGCGTATCGAAACAGAACAACAGGAACTGACGTCCACAAATGTGATCCTGGCCATCGGGGCGGCACCCAAGAAGCTCAATTACCCTCAGCTGAACGAGATCCCGTTAGAGGTCGCTCTCGACCCCGAGAAGCTCGCCGCGGAGCCGTTGGACGACACCACGGTGGCGGTGTTCGGATCTTCACACTCGTCGATGATCGTGTTGCCGCATCTGCTGCGTCACCCGGTTGCGAAAGTGATCAACTTTTATCGTAGCCCGCTCAAATATGCTGTCTATCTTGATGATTGGATCCTGTTCGATGACTCCGGCCTCAAAGGGCAAGCGGCCGTCTGGGCGCGAGAGAACGTCGACGGTGTGCTTCCGGACCGTCTTGAGCGGTGTCTGGTCGATGGTCCGGGGTTCGAGGAAAAGCTCGCGGAATGCGATAGCGCGGTGTATACCGTCGGTCTCGAGCGCAGAACGCTGCCTGAGACCAGGCAATGGGGTCAGCTGGACTACAACCCCGACAACGGCATTCTGGCTCCCGGATTGTTCGGTATCGGGATTGCGTTTCCCGAGCGAGCGGTCGACCGGTTCGGCTACGTCGAATATCGAGTGGGCCTGAAGAAATTCATGGACCATCTCCACGACGTCCTGCCGCTCTGGTTGCGCTATCCGCCGTGAGATAGTTCAGCGCAGCACCAGCACCGGATCGCCTCGGCGCCGGTACACCGAACCGAATCGCGCATCGATGCGCAACCACGCGGGCAGCACACGAACCCGCACGATCTCGTCGGCATCGACAGCCTCGGATGACTGCGGCAGGAAACCCATTGCCGTCAGAGCGAATACACATCGCATCGGGACACCAACGCTACCTCCGGCCGAGCTGACCTGGATCACCTCCTGGTCCAGCAGCGAGACTGGCGGACCCTGCGCGCTGCTGTGCTCCTTGGCCAATTGCCCGCCGCGCTGAGCCAAATCAAGCATCAGGCGGGCCGGCACATCGTCGAGGTGAGCGAAGCCCGAGTCCGGTGGCAGTGCTCCCCGCCACGCCGAATCCATCGGAAAGCCCGGATTGACGTAACCCGCGCTGTCGACGGCGGCCAGTCCACGCACCAATTCGTCAGCGCCAACCGACAAGTCGTCGGGGCGAACGATTCCGGCCACCACCCTGCTGGCCAGCACGTCCAAGCCGGTCGACGCCCAGGCAGTGAATTGCCCGGGCGAACGTGTCCGCAACCGGACGACCGTTGCTGCGTCGAGTCGCGCCGCCCGCTCGGCGAACGCGGCCAAATCGGCGCGCTGGGCGCCGACGGATTCCGGCCCCAGCCACACGCCCCGCTCGGCTACCTCAGCCACCGCTGAAGGTATTCCCGGTGATGCGGCGCCAGACGCACCAGCCGCTGCTCGTCGATGTTGAACGCGGCCAGTTGCGACTCGCCGATCACTGCAGGCTTCGACTCCGGATCGGCGTTAACCGACCGCACTTCGTAGCCGAGCGTGAAATCGACTGCTCGCAAACGCTTTACCCACATGGTGACCTGTAATGGAGTATCGGCCAGCCGCAGCTGACCTTTGTACGTCACGCGCACGTCAGCGATCAGCAGACCGACGGTGAGGATATCCGGAGCGAAAGCCGGCGACAGGAACGGGACGCGGGCCTCCTCCATGATCGTGACCATGGTCGCATGGTTGACATGCTGGTACATGTCGATGTCCGACCAACGGACCGGAACGGCCGCCACGAATCCCGGGGTCAACCTGCTGCTCCTCGACCGCTGGTGCGCGTCATCGAGCGAATTTGGCGCGCCGCCACCGATAGTGTGGCCAAATCCTTCTGGCCGCTTTCATGGATTTCGCTCAGCGTCCGCCGGGCCCGCTCGACACGCGATGCGCTGGTGTGCTCCCACTCGGCGATCTTTTCTTCGCCGGTTTCGTCTGGCTCACCGACGGCGAGCACCTCGAAACACAACGACCGCAGCGACGAGTAGATGTCGTCACGAATTGCCAGGCGCGCCAACGAGTGCCACCGATCGGCGCGCGGAAGCTCGGATATCGCGGTGAGCAGACCGTCGGTACCGAGCCGGTCCATCAGGGCGAAGTAGGTGTCGGCCACTTCGGCCGGTTCGCGGTCCTCGATGTCGGCGACGTCGATGATGTCGAGCAGGCTGTACCGGTATAGCCCGGCGGCCACCATGTAGCCGAGATCCGCTGACGCGCCCTGTCTGACGAATTCCGCGGCTTCCTTCTCCACGATCGCCTTGTCGTCACCGCGCAGCCACTCCGACATCCGCGGCGTCAGCGCTGCCACTTTGCTTGCGAATCGGTTGATTTCGGCGCCCACCGCCAAGGGTTGGGGCCGGTAGTTGAGCAACCAGCGTCCGGCGCGGTCGATCAGCCGACGGGTATCCAGCGTCATATCATCGGACACCGCGATCGGCAGCCCAGCCGTGCGAATGCTGTGCCACAGTTGTTCGATCCCGAAAATGGCGTCGGTCGCGGCGTAGGTGCGTACCGCATCCACCGGACCCACCCCGGTGTCATGGGTGATCCGGTAGTCGTAGCTGATGCCGGCGGTGTCGACCAGATCATTGACCAGCATGGTGGTCACGATCTCCCGCCGTAGCTGATGCGAGCGGATCGCCGGGCCGCACCGCTCCCGCAGCTGCGACGGGAAATACCGCGGCAACTTGCTGGCGAACACCTCTTGATCCGGCAGATCGGTTTCCAGCAGTTCGTCCTTGAGCGTCAGCTTGACGTGTGCCATCAGTGTCGCGAGTTCCGGCGAGGTGAGCCCGATGCCGACCTCGAGCCGGCGCGCGATCTCCTTCTCCGAGGGCAGCGCTTCGAGTTCGCGGTTGAGCCCGTGCTCGGCAGCGAGATATTTGATCTGGTCGGCGTGTACCGGTAGCAGGCTCGGGGCGTTGGCACGACTGGTGCCGATCAAGTCGTTCTGGTCCGCATTGTCGGCGAGCACCAATGCGGCGACCTCGTCGGTCATCGACTCGAGTAGCTGGGTGCGTTCACCCGGATCGATCTTGCCCGCGGTCACCTGCGCGTCGACCAAGATCTTGATGTTGACCTCGTGGTCTGAGCAGTCCACACCCGCCGAGTTGTCCATCGCATCGGTGTTGATCCGCCCACCACACAGATCGAACTCGACCCGGCCACGTGCCGTCACACCGAGATTGCCACCCTCGCCAACGACTTTCGCTTGCACCTGGTTCGCGTTAACGCGTAGCGCATCGTTGGCCCGGTCACCCACGTCGGCATCGGATTCGGCCTCGGCCTTGATGTAGGTGCCGATGCCTCCGTTGAACAACAGATCCACCGGGGCCCGCAGAATGGCGCGCACCAGATTCGGTGGCGCCATCTCGGTAACGTCGTCTTCGATGCCCAGCACGGCACGGACCTGATCGCTGATCGGGATGGACTTGTGCTCGCGGCTGTACACTCCACCGCCCTCGCTGATCAGCGATGTGTCGTAGTCATCCCAGCTGGAGCGCGCCAGGTCGAACATCCGTCGTCGTTCCTGCCATGAGGCGGCCGGATCGGGGTCGGGGTCTAAGAAGATGTGGCGGTGGTCGAAGGCAGCCAGCAGGCGAATGTGGGTGGACAGCAGCATGCCGTTGCCGAACACGTCACCGCTCATGTCGCCGACGCCGACCACGGTGAAGTCCTCGGTCTGGGTGTCGACGCCCATCTCGCGGAAGTGCCGCTTGACCGCTTCCCACGTACCTTTGGCGGTGATGCCCATCGCTTTGTGGTCGTAGCCAACGGATCCGCCGGAGGCGAACGCGTCGCCCAGCCAGAAGCCGTAGGACTCGGCGACATCGTTGGCGATGTCGGAAAACGTTGCGGTGCCTTTGTCGGCGGCCACCACCAGGTAGGCGTCGTCGCCGTCGCGCCGCACCACTCCAGGGGGGGCAGTGACCTCACGGGTGGTGTGGTCGACGTTGTCGGTGATGTCGAGCAGTCCGGAGATGAACAGCTTGTAGCAGTCGACGCCTTCGGTGCGGTTGGCGTCGCGATCGGCAGCGGGATCACCGGTGGGCAGCGGCGGCTGTTTGACGACGAAACCGCCCTTGGCCCCAACCGGCACGATGACCGCGTTCTTGACGGCCTGCGCCTTGACCAGACCCAGGATCTCGGTGCGGAAGTCATCCCGACGGTCCGACCACCGCAGGCCACCACGCGCCACGTAACCGAATCGCAGGTGCACACCTTCGACGCGGGGCGAGTACACGAAGATCTCGAACTTCGGGCGCGGCAGCGGAAGCTCTTCGATCAGCTGCGCATCCAGTTTCAGCGACAGCACATTCTGGCTGCGGGCCGATCCCTCTTGTATCACAAAGTAATTGGTGCGCAGCGTAGCCTGAATCAGCTCGGCGAATGCGCGCAGGATGCGGTCGGTGTCCATACTCACCAACGCGTCGATGTCCGAGGCGACCGCCGCCGCGGCAGCCTGCGCGTCACGGCGCTTCGGCGAGCCCGATGGATCGGGATCGAACAGCGCCTCGAACAATGTGACCAGTGATCGTGCGGTGTCAGGGTTTTCGTTGACCACCGATTCGATGTGGGACTGGCTGTACGGAAAACCGGCCTGCCGCAGATATTTTGCGTAGCTGCGCAACAGGACAACCTGCTGCCAGGTCAGGTCGGCGCGCATCACCAACTCGTTGAACCGATCGATCTCGGCACGGCCTTCCCAAATCGCGGTCACCGCATCGGCGAAACGCTGAGCGGTCACCTCTCGCTCCGGACCCGGCTGCGCCAGCGGGACAGTGGGCTGCGGCGCGATCTTGAACTGGTAGATCCACACCGGCAGCCCGTCCGGGCGGTTCACCGTGAACGGACGCTCCTCGAGCACCACCACACCCATGGACTGCAGCATCGGCAGCAACTGGCTCAGTGATGCCGTCCGCCCGCCCAAATACCATGTCAGCCGAACGGTTTCGTCGTAATCGTGATCAGACATCACCAGCTTGACCGAATCGTCGGTCAGCTCCTCGAAGATGGCGATGTCGTTGATCGCATCGGCAGGGGTGACCGCCTCTTTGTACGGCTCGGCGAACGCGCTCGCGTAGTGTTCAGCCTCGATGGGCTCCACTCCGGCCGCAGCCGCCTCGCCGAGCAACCGGTCAGACCAGGTGCGCGCGGCTTCGGTCAGCAGCGCCTGAAGCCGCACCCGGTTGGCGTCGGAGGTATCGATCTGCGTGGCGGTGTCCGCACGCAACCGGACCATGAAATGCAATAACGCCCAGGGCGATTCAGTGACACGAGCGGTGAATTCGAGGCTGGTGCCGCCGAATTCCCGGACCAGGATGTCTTCGATCTGCAAACGCACCGCCGTCGTATAGCGGTCGCGTGGCAGGTAGACCAGGCACGACACGAAGTACTCGAGGCGATCAGCACGCAAGAACAGCAGTGCGCGTCGCCCCGATCCGAGGTCGACCACCGACTTGGCCATCGCCAGCAGCTGCTCGGGGCTGCGCGCGAAAAGCTCTGAACGCGGCACGGTCTGGAGCACGTCAAGCAGCAACTGCCCGGGGTGGCCGGGGTCGAGGTCCGCCAGGGTGAGCACCTCGTGGACCCTGCGCGAGATGATCGGAATTTGCAGGACATCGGCGTTCATCGCGGCAACGGTGAACAGGCCGATGAGGCGATGCTCGAAGACACTGCCGTCCGCGTCTTCCCGGACGGCGAAGACATACGGGTAAGCGCCGAAGCGCAAGTAGCTGGCAACATCTGTCTGCGCCAAGGCCAACAGTTCGTGGTCCTCGGTCAGGCGCGGACGCGAACCCTTGCGACGACGCAGCACACCGAGGCTGGCAGTCGCCGTATCCCCCGACACCCGTCCGTCGTGCACCGGGCAGCATTGGTATCCCAGCAGCGTGAAATGCCCATCGGCCAACCAGCGCAACAGGGTGGCGACGTCGCCGTTGTCGGCCCCCGGGTAGTGACCGTTCGCGTTGGTTTCGACATCGTGGGCCAGCTCGCTCAGCACGGCGATCATCGCCGTCGAATCCGCTGCGACTCTGCGTAAGTCGGCGAGCACCCCCGGCAGCAGACGCTCGGCTTCATCTAAGGCGTTACGGTCCACCGATGGCACGAGCTGGACGTGGATCCAGGTCTCGTCGATCCCGTCACCACTGGAATCCTTCGGCCCAACGGCAAGCAGATCTCCGGCGCCGTCCCGGCGCACATGGAAACCCGGGTTCATGATCGCCACGTAGGCCACCCCGAGCCGATGCAGCAGCACGGTGACCGAATCCATCAGCATCGCGCCGTCGTCGGTGACCACCTGCAGTGCGGGACCGAATCCGCTCGGGTCGTCGTGCGGGTAGACCGCGACGCGGCTCTCCCCCGCGGGCCGATGGGAACCAAGCCGATAGTGCGCGCTCAACAACGCCGGCGTGACCGCGGGAGCCGACAGCGACTCCGGCGCAGACCCGGAGTCGGCTTCGGCCTCGTCGTGCGGGCCTAGGTAGCCGTCGGCGTAAGCCTTCGATATCCACTCGGGAATGTCGTGGCTGTCAGTGAACTTCGCCCAGTCCAGAGCATCAACCGTCATGCCGACCGCTCCTCAGCACGCATACCAACGCTGGCACGCCCTGACACTAGTCGCGAGTGAGCCTTCGGTGAGTCACTCGGTGCGGACGCGCCGCTTCGGCTCCGAGCCGCTCGATCTTGTTCTCCTCGTACGCGCCGAAGTTGCCTTCGAACCAGAACCACTTGGCCTCGTTGTCGTCGTCGCCTTCCCACGACAGGATGTGGGTGCAGGTCCGGTCGAGGAACCAGCGATCGTGGGAGATCACCACCGCGCAGCCGGGGAACTTCTCCAGCGCGTTCTCCAGCGAGCCCAGCGTCTCGACGTCGAGGTCGTTGGTCGGCTCGTCCAGCAGGATCAGGTTTCCGCCTTCTTTGAGGGTGAGCGCCAGGTTGAGCCTGTTGCGTTCACCACCGGACAACACCCCGGCCGGCTTCTGCTGGTCGGGGCCCTTGAAACCGAACGCCGAGACGTAGGCCCGCGACGGGATCTCGTTCTGTCCGACCTGGATGTAGTCCAGCCCGTCGGAGACGGTCTGCCAGACCGTCTTCTTCGGGTCGATGCCGCCCCGCGACTGGTCGACGTAGCTGAGCTTCACGGTTTCGCCGACCTTGACGATGCCGCTGTCCGGCTGTTCGAGGCCGACGATGGTCTTGAACAGCGTCGTCTTGCCGACACCGTTGGGACCGATGACGCCGACGATGCCGTTGCGAGGCAACGTGAACGACAGGTCTTTGATCAGCGTGCGCCCCTCGAAGCCCTTGTCGAGGTGCTCGACCTCGACAACCAGGTTGCCCAGCCGCGGGCCGGTCGGGATCTGGATCTCCTCGAAGTCGAGCTTGCGGGTCTTCTCCGCCTCGGCCGCCATCTCCTCGTAGCGCTGCAGGCGGGCCTTGCTCTTGGCCTGGCGGGCTTTGGCGCCGGACCGCACCCAGGCCAGCTCCTCGGTCAGCCGCTTCTGCAGCTTGACGTCTTTGCGGCCCTGCACCGAGATCCGCTCGGCCTTCTTCTCCAGGTAGGTGGAGTAGTTGCCCTCGTAGGGATAGGCGCGGCCGCGGTCGAGCTCCAGGATCCACTGGGCCACGTTGTCCAGGAAGTACCGGTCGTGGGTGACCGCCAGAACCGCGCCCTCGTATGCGGCCAGGTGCTGTTCGAGCCACTGCACACTCTCGGCGTCGAGGTGGTTGGTCGGCTCGTCGAGGAGCAGCAGGTCCGGCTTGGACAGCAGCAACTTGCACAGCGCCACCCGCCGCCGCTCCCCGCCGGACAGATGCGTCACCGACTCGTCGGGCGGCGGGCAGCGCAGGGCGTCCATCGCCTGCTCGAGCTGCGAGTCGAGATCCCACGCGTCGGCATGATCGAGCTCTTCTTGCAGTCGGCCCATCTCCTCCATCAGCTCATCGGAGTAGTCGGTGGCCATCAGTTCGGCGACTTCGTTGAAACGGTCGAGTTTGACTTTGATGTCGCCGAGGCCCTCCTCGACGTTGCCGCGAACGGTCTTCTCCTCGTTCAGCGGAGGTTCCTGCAGCAGGATGCCGACCGTCGCATCGGTGGCCAGAAAGGCTTCACCGTTGTTGGCCTTGTCCAGCCCCGCCATGATCCGCAAGACGCTCGACTTACCTGCCCCGTTGGGGCCGACGACACCGATCTTGGCGCCCGGATAGAAGCTCAGGGTGACGTCGTCGAGGATGACTTTGTCGCCGTGCGCCTTGCGGACCTTCTTCATCGTGTAGATGAACTCAGCCATGTGGCGGTGTTGCCTTTCTGGTTTGCGAGAGATTACTCGCGCCCCATCCTAGGCACCTTGTCCGGCTCCTCCCCACGCCGCTGCGCGGCGAGCATCGTCACCGGACGGGCACCCGCCACATCGATGCAGCTAAGCCGACAGCGGCTACGCGGCCTCGGCATCGGGTGCGGTCTCGGCGCTGTCCGCTTCCTTCTCCTCCTCCGCATCGGTCGCCCCGGTCGCCGACCCGGAGGAAACCGTCTTCTCGACCCGCGCGATGCAGCGAGACAGATCCGGGCCGACGGCGGTGGCGCGCATCTCGAGTGTCGACCGCCGGACACCGTCGCGGTCCTCGTATTCGCTGGTGTAGACCTGCCCGGAGACGATCACCGGCGAGCCCTTGCCCAATGACGCGCCCACGCCGGAGACCAACCGACCCCAGCAGTTGACCGTGACGAACAGCGAGTTACCGGGCTCCCAAGCGCCTTCTGCGGACCGGCGCCGCGAATTGCTGGCAACCCGGAACTTCAGCACTTCCTGGTCACCGACCCTGCGGCGCTTCGGATCGTTGACGACGTTTCCGACCACGGTCAGCGGTGTTTCGAACATTTCTTGTCCACCTTTCCTGTATGGCACCGCAACCGGTGCTGCAGGCCATTCAGCTCGGGACCGCCGACAACTCGATCCGATTCCGGGCGAAGACGGTTGGTGTTGTGGAGAAAGCGTTGGGTGTGGACAAAGAAGTCGCATCCGCCACATCGGCCCCTGGCAACAGGGATGGGCGTCCTGTCCGCCTCCGACCGACGAACCGTCCGTGCCGAGCAGTTGTCGCTTCAGAGGCGGGCAAATCGTGTGGCCAGACCTTCGCTGCGACCGGCGTGACGGTGGCCGCTTAGCGTTGGCCTGACGTGTCGCGCCGCGCCAGCTCGGCCAGCATCGCGTTGTAGGCCGCCAACTCGGCGTCGTCGTCGCGGTCGGCCGCGCGATCCAATCGCCGCGCGGTTCGCTGGTCGCTGCGTGACCACTGCACCAGCAACGCGATCATGACGACGACTAGTGGGATTTCCCCTGCGGCCCAAGCCATTCCACCCCCGAGCCGCTGATCGCCCAACAGGTCGGTGTGCCAGCTCAGGTGCAGCGAGTGGTAAAAGCTTTCGCCGAGCACCTTCGGCATGCTCATCAGGATTACTGCGAAGAAGGCGTGCAGCGGCAGCGACGCGAAGACCACCGCTACCTTCGCCAGCGGCGGGATCGGCCTCGGCGTCGGGTCGACCCCGATGACCACCCAGTAGAACAGGTAGCCGCTGGCCAAGAAGTGCACGTTCATCACGACGTGCCCGATGTGGCTACCGACCGCGGCATCGAACAGTCCGCCCAGATACAGCCCGTAGAACCCGGCGACGAACAGGGCGGTCGCGACCACCGGGTTGGTCAGGAACCTCGAGATCCGGCTGTGCAGGGCGGCGAGCAGCCACTCCCGCATCCCGGGCGGGTCTCCGCCGCCGGCTGCCGGCAGTGCCCGCAACGCCAGGCCGACCGGCCCGCCCAACACCAGCAAGATCGGGACCAGCATCGACAGCAGCATGTGCGCGGCCATGTGCATGCTGAACATCGCCGGCATGTACCGGCCCACACCCGATGAGCTGACGAACAGCAGCGCCGTGCAGCCCAGCAGCCAGGCCACGGTCCGGCCCATCGGCCATGCATCACCGCGGCGCCGCAGCCGGCGCACTCCCGCCAGGTACAGCGCGGCGAACACGATGGCCGCCGTGCCGAAGATCAGGTCGAATCGCCAATCGAAGAGCACCCGGGCCAGAGTCGGCGGCCCGGAGAAGTCGTAGCCGATTTTCACGTCGGAAATCGAGGGCACGCCGATCGGTAGTGGCGGCGGAGGCGTGCGACCGAGGCCGACGGCGACACCGAACGTCAGGCCGAAAAGCACCGCCTCGATCAGCGCCAGCCGAAGCAGGCCGGCGCGCGACCCCGGATCTGCTTGCAGCGCAACGACCCCGGTGCGTCGCTGCCGCCAACCGGCGAGGCCGAGCAGACACAGCGCGACAAACTTCGCGACCACCAGCCGTCCGTAGGTGGTGGTGAGCAGGTCCGACGGCAAGATCCGCACCAGCGCGTTGACGACCCCGCTGACCGCCATCGCGACAAAACACCACAACGCGATCACCGAGAATCGCCGCGAAGCAAGGTCGGCGTGCTGTCCGCCGCGGAAAACGTGGACGAGCAACGCCAGCAGGCCACCGGCCCACAGGCTGCCCGCGAACAGGTGAATCAGCAGGCTGTTGGTGGCCAGGTCGTGCGAACCGCCGGCCGACGAGTGACCGGTCAGTCCGAGCGGTAGCAGGGTGGCCAGTGACCCGACCAACAGCAGCGGCGTCCATGACCAGCGCAGCACCGGCAGGCTGCCCACCGTCAGCACGGCCGCCAGCAGCGCGGTCCAGCGCCACGCCGTCGAGATGTTGATCAGGCTGGCCAACGACCACAGCGTCGCCGGATTCAGGTGGGCCGTGATCGGCTGACCGGAGACGTCGGAAATGGTCAGCGGCACCAGCAGGGCGGCGCACACCGCCCATGCTCCAGCGGCCACCGTGCCCACCCGCAACGCGCGATAGCCGTCGACATCGAGGACACCATTACCCTGCGGAGGCACCAAAAAGGCCGCGAACAGGAACGATCCGACGGCCACGACGGCGGCGACCTCACCGGCGGCCCGCACGAACGGCAGGCCAACCGTGGTCACCGGACCAGGATCGGGTAACCCGGTGGCGGTCAGCGCGGCCGCCAGCGACAGCACACCGATGCTCGCCGCGGTGCAGCCGGCCAACGTGGCCACCCCGACGAGCAGCGGCCACGCCACCGCGCGGCGGCTAGCGGCCGGAGCATCCGTCATAGACAAAGCGTACGGTCGGGCCTCCTACGGGCGATCTGCACCGCGTGCCTCGACCTCGCGAGCGACGAACTGGCTGCGCGCGATCTGCGCGACGTGGTCGAAATCCTGAAGGATGGCCTGTAATTCACGGCGAAACGCGACTCGGCGCTCGGCCAGATCGGGGCCGGGCTTGAGCAGATCCTGATCGGCGACGACTTGGCGCGCAGTGGCGAACAACAACGTGGACACCGGCTCGCTGCTGCGCACCCGACCTTGCGCGACGTACTGCTTGCCGACGCCGAGCGCCAACTGGGTCAGCTCCTTCTCGCCGATATCCGCCGGAGCATCGCGCAGCACGTCGGCCACGATCTCGTAAGCCTCGAAGAACACCCGCAACATCGCATCCGACATCAGCGGCCGCTTCGCGTACAACATCGCGTTGATCTCGGCGGCACCCCCGGCGACGTGCGCTTCCCAATCCTCGTGCCATGCCATCTCTTCGGCGATGTTTTGCCGGAATGACGCCGAATCGGCGAAGTAGAAGTCGAACTTCAACAGGTCGCGCAGTCGCAGCGCCTGATTCCAGAACGCCTCCAGCCGATCACCGTCGGCGTGTCCGGCATGCGCGAGCGCCAGTTCGACGATGACGGTCTCCAGAAATGCGTGGATCACCGAGTTGCGGTAGAACGCTGCGGTGTGCTCGTTTTCCGGGGCGATGCGCCACACCGGTTCGCGGCCACTGTCGATCCGGGTGACTGGGTGGCCATTGGACAACGAATCCACCGCAGCGCGAACGCCTTCGGATGTACGCAACCGCAGCGCACTGGTGGACATCGGGGTTTGCTTGCGTTCGAGATAGTCCAGCGAATCCTGCAGGGTGTGGTGCAGTTGCCCCAGCGTCAACGCCACCCCATGCGTAGTCAGCAGCAGCGCCGACACCAGGCCGGTGGCATTCACCGGGGTGGATTGCAGGATCCGCCAGGCGACTTCGAACGACATCTTCTGCAGGGCAAGCCGTTTGGCGGCTTCATCCTCGGCGATCGAGCCGTGTGACGGACCGAGATACTCTCGCATCGAGACGGCTTCGGGGAAGCGGACGTAGATCTTGCCGTAGTTACGTTCACCCTGGGCCTTGATGAAGTTGTACATCCAACTCAAGCCCTCTGCCCGCTTTTCCCCGCCGCGGGCGTAGGCCGCGTACTCAGCTGTTTCGTGCAGCTGGTCGAAGCTGATCGAAACGCCTTGCAGCAGAATGTCATCACTGCGACCATCTAGATAGGCATCGGCCACGTAACTCATCAGTCCGAGCTTGGGCGGCAGCATCTTCCCGGTTCGCGAACGGGTGCCCTCGATGGACCAGCTCAGGTTGAAACGCTTCTCCACCACATAGCCGACGTACTCCCGGAGCACGTATTTATACAGCGGATCGTTGCCGATATTGCGACGGATGAAGATGGTCCCGGCGCGGCGCATCAGCGGTCCCATTACCCCGAATGCCAAGTTGATGCCGGCGAACACATGGACCGGCGGCAGCCGATTTTCTTGCATTGCCACCGGCATCACCGCGCCGTCGATGTAGGACCGGTGTGAGAACAGCAATACCGCTGGATGAGCTTCCAGCGCGGTCCGCAGTGCCGCCACCTGATACTCGTCGTAGTCGATTTCCCGGTCGAATCCCCGGCTGAACAACCTGCCCAGGACGGAGACCAGGTCGACGGAAACTCGGCTCCATCCGGTGGCGAGCTCGTCGAGCATTTCTCCGGCTCGCTCGACGGTGGCACCCGGGATCTTCTCCAGGCCGGCGCGAAATCGCGCAGACGCCAGAATCTCCGGCCGCACCAGCCGCGGCGACTTGTATTGCGGTCCAAGGATTCGGTATTCGGCGCGTTCCATTGCCAGCAGCGCCCTACGGGTGACGAAATGCGCGAAGTCACGGGGGTTGTCGCCGACAGTGATGTCGCGCCACTGCTGACGAAGTTCGGACACCTTGGCCGATTCGCCAGCCACCACCTGGGCCCGTGAACGATCGGAACGCAGAATGTGGCGTTGCTGACGCTCGCTGGGCTGGTAGGGATTTCGGCCCGGGATCAACGCCGCCACCCGATTCCATGCCGACGCGTCGGCACCCGGCATCCAGAAGACTCGCACCGGCACAATCGACCGGTCCTCGTCTAACTCGAGTTGCTCGACGAGTTGGGCCAGCGCGCCGGGTGATGCATCCCGATCGGGCAGCGGCAGCACCTCGAGCTTGGTCTCCGGATGGCGGGCACGTTGCTGATCCAGCCACGTGGCAAGCAATTCCGATTCCATCGGCGACGACGCCGACGCCAACACCAAGGTGTCGTCGCTGGTGCTGAACGAACCCTCGCCGGCAGCCGGGGTGGTCACGATCGCCCCTTCGGCCGAGGCGTACTCGGTTGGGCCTTGGTCGCTTTGCGTGGCGCCGCCTTGGGCGGGGCCGCCTTCGCCGTCTTCTTCGCCGCAGCTTTCGCGGGCGTGGCTTTCTTTGCTACAGCTTTCGCGGGCGCAGCTTTTGCGGTCTTGCGCGGCACCCTTCGCGGCCCCGCCTTTTTGCGGTACACGTCATGGTCGGGCAGCTCGTCGACCGGCCAGTCGACCAACGTGTCCAGGTAAAGTTGGCGCACCTCGGCGATCCGATCCGACAGCGTCTCAACTGTCCAGTCGCTTACCGAGATCGGCGGAAACACCGCAACATCCACCGTTCCCGGGTTCATCGTCGTGGAGTTACGTGCGGCGATGATCTCGGCGTTGCGAATCACGATCGGCACGACCGGTATTCCCACCGCCATCGCCATCCGGAACGGCCCCTTCTTGAACGGCCCGACGCTGGTGGTGTCCAGCCTGGTTCCCTCCGGCGCGATCATGATGGACAGCCCTTGCCGGGCCCGCTCCTCGACCTGGTGCAGCGACTCCACCGCAGCGGTCGGGTTATCCCGGTCGATGAAGACCGAGTCCAGAACCTTGCCGAGCGTGCCCATGATCGGATCGCTCTCGAGTTCCTTCTTGCCGACGGCTACCCAGTTGTCGCGGATCAGCGCGCCGACGATAACCGGGTCGACCTGGTTGCGGTGGTTGAAGATGAACACCGCGGGTCGCTCGGCGGTCAGATTCTCCTCGCCCAAAATGTTGAGTTCCACACCGCTGGCAGTCAATAACAGCTGCGACCAGGTCGCCGTGAAGAAGTTGACACCGCGGCGCCTGCTTCTGGTCAGCAGGCCGATCCCCAGCGCGCCGGCGGCGACGGGAACCACCGAGCCGACCCCGGCCAGGGTGCGCAGTTGCGCGGTAATGCCGCCGCCGCTGCGACTGGTGAACCGCAGAACCGGCCAGCCGCGCCGCTTGGCGACGGCCGCCATCTTGCCTTCCGGGTTGGTCGGCCGCGGATTGCCTACCAGATACATCAGCGCGACGTCTTCGTCACCGTCGGCGTAGAAATAGCTGTCCTTGAGGTCAATCCCGTTCTCGCCGGCGAACTTCTGCACCGCGGCGGCCTTGCCCGGTCCCCACAGAATCGGCTTGACCACACCTCCGGTCAGAATTCCGTCGCCGTTGGTTTCGAATTTGTTGGTGAGCGTGTTGACGATGCCGAGGAACTTGGCTACCGGGGCGACCTGGATGGTCAGCGCCGACGAACTGAGCACCACGGTGTGCCCGCGAGTCAGGTGAGCGCGCACCAATTCACGCATCTCCGGGTAGATCCGCGACTCGATTCGCTGGACGAACAGCCGCTCGCCGATCTCATCCAAATCGCTCAGTATCCGACCACGGAGCGCTGCCGAGGCCTTGCCGATCAACTCTTCAAATTCGATACGCCCGAATTGATGATTCAGCCCGGCGGTGACCATGCTGACCAGTTCGCCGACGCCCATGTCGCGGCGCCGCAACCGCTCCTGGGTGAGAATGACCGCCGTGAAACCGGCCACCAGGGTCCCGTCCAGGTCGAAGAATGCGCCGATCTCGGGCCCGGGCGGGCTGGCCATGATTTCGGCGACCGAGCCGGGCAACCGAAGATCACGCGCCGGTTTCTTCGACTCGCGATCCTCCCGCGTCATGAACCCACCACCGATCGCTTCGACGCACCTGAGGTGTCGGCGTCGAACGTGGCAGGCACCGCCCGCGGCGCGGGATCACCTGCCAGCGCGAGGATTTCGTTGAAACCCTCCAGCAGACACTGGGCAAACAACGCCTCATCACGGATGGCGGCGCGATCGTAGCGCGTGGTGATGGTGCAGTGACCGCCCCTGGAGATCAGCACGACCATCATCGCCACACCGGGCAACGGACCAATACCGTACTGCCGCAAGATCTTTGCGCCGACGAGAAACGTATCGCCGGGATAGACCGGAACGTTACTGGCCTGGACGTCGGAGCCGACGACCGAGGCCGTCATCGACTCCAGCAGCGGTCCCGGTAACACGCTCAATACCGGTGCGATCGAACCGATGATGTCCATCGCGGGCTCGTCGCGGCGCTGGGTCATCTGTAAGCGGATCTTCTGCATGCGAGCAACCGGATCCGCGGTACCGATCGGGGCCGCCAGGTTCACACCGGTGAACCGGTTGCCGCCCGCCGCGTCGGACTCGGCCCGCAGGCTGACCGGCACCGCCATCGGCAACGTGGAGATCGGTACGCCGAGTGCCGCGTGGTAGCGCCCCAGTGCACCGGACAAACCGGCCAGATAGGCGTCATTGATCGAACCGCCGCCGGCTTTCGCAGCCCGGTGCAGGTCGGACAGCGGGATGTCGATGGCCTCGCTGCGGGTGGCCAAGCTGCGTCGACGAAGCAGCGGAGAGGGCTCAGCGGCCCGGCTGACCACCCGTGCGCCCGATCGGACGTAGTTGAACACACCCGACACCGCCCGGCCGGGATTGGCTACCGCTCGCCCGACCATCGACGCCGCTCCCCACAGCGCACCGCCGGCCCCGTAGACCACGTTCGTGGCCAGGTTGTTGAGCCCTTCGCGCATCAAATCGTTGGCCGTCAGATCCTGCGGTATGGGTTGGGTCGGCGTCGGGTGAGGCGCCGGATTACGTTCGAGGTCGTAGATGTGGGCGAACATCTCCACGCTGCCGACACCGTCGGTCACCGCGTGGGACAGGTGCAGCAGCGTGGCGGCTTTGCCGTCGGGCAGACCCTCGATCAGAGTGGCCGTCCACAGCGGTCGGGCGATGTCCAGCGGCGATTGCAGCATCAGCTCGGCAAGGTCGAACACCTGTCGTAGCGTGCCGGGTTCGGGGACACGCAGCCTGCGCACGTGATAGTCCAAGTTGAAGTCGGGATCGACCACCCAGCGCGGCGCGGCTGTCGGCAACGTCGGCACGACCACTTTCTGCCGCAGCCGTAATGCCCGTCGGGACGCGTTCTCGAAACGGGTCCGGAACCGGTCCCAATCCGGCGTGGTGTCCAGGATTTCCAGGGCCATGATCCCCGAGCGGGTACGGGGGTTCGCCTCTCCGCGATGCAATAGGTAGTCGACCGGCCCCAGCGCCGTGGGCATTCCGGCCGCATCGACCTGCTCAGCCACCGCAGCTCCCCCATCCGGCCAACGCCGCCATCGCCACTCAAGCCTCCTGTTTCAGACAGACCCCGCGACCCCTCGTCAGGACGCAGCGGGCAACTCCAACGTAGTCCGGTAAGCGCAGTGACGGTAGCCGATTGTCCGGATCATAACGCGAGCTCAAACGCGCTCAGGGCATCCTGCGAAACGCCCTGACCTGCTGCCGAATTCGAAATGAGCAACTGGTTGTGCGCGGGGCCGACTCAGGCGGTCGATGAAGCGTGCTTGCGTGCAGCCTTTGATCGCGATCGCAAATGCTGTCCGTAGACAACACCCAAAAAGTCGGCGACGGCGTCGGCTGCCAGTCGGGATCGGACTGTGGCGAACAAGTCGAAAGCATGGTGAGCATTGGGCAGCTCGGCGTAGCCCACGGTGTGAGCTCCGGCGTCGCGAAGTGCGCCGCAGAAGGCCCGTGCCTGCACAGTCGGGATCACCGAATCGCTCTCGCCGTGCAGGACGAAAAATGGCGGCGCATCACGGTGGACGTGCGAAATCGGCGACGCCAATTCAAAGAGTTCGGGCTTGTCGGCGTAGCGCTCTTTCATGACGAATAGCTCGAGGAACGGCATCATCATCTCGTGCATTTTCCCGGCATCGGTGAGGTCGTACACGCCGTAAAAGGGCGCCGCGGCTTGAACAGTGGTGTCCACATCCTCAAAGCCGGGCTGCAGTCGCGGGTCGTTGGCGGTGAGCGCGATCAGCGAGGCCAAATGGCCGCCCGCCGAGCCGCCGGTGACCGTGATGAAGTCGGGATCGCCGCCGTAGTCGGCGATATTCTCGCGAACCCAGGCCAGCGCGCGCTTGACGTCGATGATGTGCGCCGGCCACGATTTGCGAGGGCTCTTGCTGTAGTCGATCGAGACGCAGACCCAGCCGAGTTCGGCCATCCGGCCCATCAGCGGATAGCCCTGCGGTCGCCTACCGTTGACGGTCCACGCACCGCCCGGGATCTGCAGCAGCACCGGTGCCCGGTCGCCAACCTTGATGTCCCGATGGCGCCAGATGTCCAGCAAGTTGTCGCGGGTGTCCGGGCCGTACGCGATGTCGGACGTTTTCGCCGCATAACGACGGTGGCCGGCGGCGGCGTGCAGCATCCCGCCGCGGCGCTCGGGCCGGTCGTTGATGGGATGACAGACCGAGTCGCGGTACTGCGCACCGAAGGAATCCTGCAGCGCCGCAGTGAGGATGCGATCTGCGCGCTGAGCCGCCCAACTCGTCGCGACCCGGCCGATCGACAGCGGGGCCACACCGGACAGCGCGTGCCCAGTGACGACGTGCGGAGGAAATTCGGCAGACAGCCATCCCGCCAAGAAGCCGGCGACCGTTGGCGAGCCGCGAAGCAGCAGTGAGCCGGTGCGGTACGCACCGATCGGCGCGGCCGCAAGCTGCAACCCCTGGCGCAGCACTTCTGCGCGCGCCAGCGAGTATCGCGCTCGGACATCTACGGCTACGGTCATGCCACTCCTCGTCATTGAGCACACGCCGCCCGCGAACAGCCGGGCCGCTCGGTAGCGTACGTGTGTGGCGGGCCTCACACTAGCTCAATCACCATTAATGCCAACGACATTTGCTGCGGCGTTGCGGACCTTGACTGCCCATTCCGCCGGTTAGCTACACTGACCTGGGCTTGGAGTCTTTGGCCCCCGTAGCTCAGCTGGATAGAGCACATGACTTCTAATCTTGTGGTCGCAGGTTCGAATCCTGCCGGGGGTACATAGTGCAGGTGCCACTGTGGCCGATGCGATACGTGTGGCACCTGTTCTCGGATGGTGCGCTACGCGCCGTCGCCGACGAAGCTGCGGAGGTGCCCGATGGCCCAATCCGACCTGGTGCTGTTCAGCATCGACAACCGCGTCGCGCTGATCACCGTCAACGATCCCGAACGACGCAACGCCGTGACCGGTGAGATGTCGAAACAGCTACGCGCCGCAGTGGAACGGGCCGAGGCCGACCGCGGTGCGCACGCCGTTGTCGTCACCGGCGCCGGTAAGGCGTTCTGCGCCGGCGCGGATCTCAGCGCGCTGGGCAGTGCCGCAGAAGAGGGATTGCTTCGGCTCTACGACGGATTCATGGCCGTCGGCAAGTGCGCGCTGCCTACGATCGCTGCAGTCAACGGCCCTGCGGTCGGCGCGGGCCTGAACTTGGCGCTGGCCGCCGATGTGCGCATCGCCGGGCCAAACGCGTTGTTCGACACCCGTTTTCAGAAGTTGGGGATTCACCCCGGTGGCGGCGCGACGTGGATGCTGCAGCGCGCAGTCGGACCGCAGGTGGCCCGCGCGGCCTTGCTGTTCGGCGTGCGCTTCGACGCCGAATCCGCTGTGCGACATGGCTTGGCGCTCAGTGTCGCCGACGATCCGGTCGCCGCCGCGTTGGAACTGGCGGCCGGTCCGGCGGCCGCTCCGCGCGACGTCGTGCTGGCGACCAAAGCCACCATGTGCGCTACGGCCAGTCCCGGATCGCTCGACGTCGAACTGCACGAGCTGGCCAAAGACACCGAACTCGGGCCGCAGGCCACCTCGATTCAGTCACCGGAGTTCGCCGCCCGATTGGCCGCGGCCCAACGCAAGTAACGCCCGAACCGGCATCTGCTACGAGGCGGCGTATCCCGCCAAATGCACGATTCGCTCGGCCCGCCGCAGCACAGGCGCGTCAACCATTTTGCCCTCGAATGCGAACACACCGCGTTCATCAACCGCTGCGGCGAGAACGCCTCGCGCCCACTGAACCTGCTCGGCTGACGGCGTGTACCCGGCCCGAATCACCGGCACCTGACTGGGATGGATGGCGACCTTCGCCTCAAAGCCGACCGCCACCGCGTCGTCGACCTCGGCGCGTAGTCCGTCGAGGTCTTTGATGTCGACGTAGACCGAGTCCAGCGCGAGGCGGCCGTAGGCCTTCGCCGCCAACAGCGACTGCGAACGGACATGGCGGGCCACCTCGCGGTATGTCCCGTCCGGGTAGCGGTTGGCGGTCCCACCGAGCACCGCGAACAGATCCTCGGCACCCCACATCACCGCGACGGCGTTGTCCACTTGGACGGTGTCCGTCACGATCAGGGCGCCTTTCGGGGATTCGACGAGCACGATTACGTCCAGTGGCGCCAGCGCGCTGATCTCTTCGACCGCTTCGCATTTCGGCAGCATCACGGTGTCGTACGGGGTGTTCTTCAGCGCCTCGAGATCAAGCTTCTGATCGGCGGTGCCGAACTGGTTGACGCGCACCACGGTGCGGGCCGGGTCCAACTGCACGTCACGCAGTGCTTGCCGCGCGACGGGCCGAGCAGCGGCCGTACAACCGTCCTCGAGGTCAAGAATCACGACATCGGCTGCGGCTGCAGCCTTTTGGTAACGCTCAGGGCGGTCCGCTGGGCAGAACAGCCACGCCGGTCCTGGATTCTGCAGGCCCATCAGGCCCGCCCGCCAGCGGCCTCGGGTGGCTGCATCCGCACCATGGTCTTGCGGTTCGCGGTGGCGACCACGTCGCCGTGCTGGTTGCGGCCAGTGTGCGCGAACGTCACGATGCCCTCGCCGGGGCGGCTCTTCGATGCCCGCTTCTCGACGATGACGGTCTCGGCGTACAACGTGTCACCGTGGAAAAGCGGTTTGGGGAAAGCGATTTCGGAGAAGCCGAGGTTGCCGACGATGGTGCCCTGAGTCAGCTGCGCAACCGACAACCCGACCAGGGTCGACAAGGTGAACATCGAGTTCACCAGCCGCTGGTTAAACGGCGGCAGCGCATCGGAGAACGCGGCATCCAGGTGCAGCGCCTGAGTGTTCATCGTCAACGTCGTGAACAACACGTTGTCGGCTTCGGTGATGGTTCGCCCCGGACGATGCAGGTATCGCACGCCGGTTTCGAATTCTTCGAACCACAGCCCACGCTGAACGACCTCGCGTAGCGGCTGCTCACCATTCGTCACAAGCTCACCGTTCGTCTCGTTCCGGTCACTCGCTGCCGCTCGTTCCGCTCACTCGACTTCACAAGCCCACCTCGCGGGCGATCAGCATCAGCTGCACTTCAGTGGTCCCCTCACCGATCTCGAGAATCTTGCTGTCCCGGTAATGCCGGGCCACCGTGAATTCATTCATAAACCCGTAGCCGCCGTGAATCTGGGTGGCGTCTCGGGCGTTGTCCATGGCCGCCTCGCTGGCGACCAGTTTGGCGATCGCCGCTTGCTTCTTGAACGGCTTACCGGCCAGCATCAGCGCCGCGGCGTCGTAGTAGGCGGTGCGGGCGGTGTGGGCGCGGGCTTCCATGCGTGCAATGGTGAACGCGATGGACTGGTACCGGCCGATCGCCTGCCCGAATGCCTCGCGCTCCCGCGCGTACTTGACGCTCTCGTCGACGCATCCCTGCGCGGCGCCGGTGGACAGCGCGGCGATCGCGATGCGGCCCTCGTCGAGGATCCGCAGGAAGTTGGCGTAGCCGCGGCCGCGTTCACCGAGCAGATTCTCTTCGGGTACCCGCACGTCGTCGAAGCTCAGCGGATGGGTGTCGGAGGCGTTCCAGCCGACCTTGTCGTAGGCCGGTTCCGCGGTGAATCCCGGCGCCGGCACCGGAACCAGGATCGACGAGATCTCCTTCTTACCGTCGCGCTCGCCGGTCACGGCCGTGACGGTGACCAGCTTGGTGATGTCGGTGCCGGAGTTGGTGATGAACTGCTTCGAGCCGTTGATCACCCACTGGCCGTCGTCGACTTGCGCGGTGGTCTTGGTCGCGCCGGCGTCGGTGCCGCCGCCCGGTTCGGTCAGACCGAACGCGCCCAGGGCACGACCACTGGCCAACTGCGGCAACCATTCCCGCTTCTGCTCATCGGTGCCGAACCGGTAGATGGGCATGGCGCCCAGCGACACGCCCGCCTCCAGCGTGATCGCCACACTCTGGTCGACCTTGCCCAACTCCTCCAGTGCCAGGCACAGGGCGAAGTAGTCACCGCCCATGCCGCCCCACTCCTCGGGGAACGGCAGACCGAACAGACCCATGTCGGCCATGCCGGCGACGACTTCGTAGGGGAAGGAGTGTTCGGCGTCGTGCCGTGCGGCCACCGGCGCGACGACGCTCTGGGCGAAGTCTCGGACGGTCTTGGCCAACTGCTGGTATTCGTCCGGGAGTGTCCCCGTCGACAAGAAATCACTCATGAGCGCCATCCTCTGCCTCTGCTAATGCATTGGTATTCACGGTAATCCGGGCCAGTGGCTGACCCACCTTGACTTGGTCGCCCACTGCGACGAGGAGCTCGACCACACCCTCGACGGGTGCCGTCATCGCGTGCTCCATCTTCATCGCTTCGACTGTGACGACAACCGCGCCCGCCTCGACCTCAGCGCCGTCGCTGACGCTGACCGCGACAACCGCGCCGGGCATGGGGCTGGTCAATTCGGCGTCGCCGCTGTGCTCTTCGTCCTCGCGCACCGGCGCTTCGCGCACCTCCTCAAGCACCGCGAAGACGCCATCGCCGGCCAGCCAGATCTTGTTGTCCGCCGCCGCGACCATGTACCTGGCGCGCAGCCCGCCGAGAGTAACGACCAGCTGGTCGCCGGTCAGAGCGGCTTGCAGCGAACGGGTTTCGCCGTCTTCGATGCGGACTTCGGCAGCGTCCGGCACACCGGCGATGTGAACGTGGTCGGTGCGTTCCCCGGCCCGCAGCCGGATGCTGACCGGCGCTCGACGCCCGACCCGCCACCCGGTCGGCAGCTCCCACAGGTCGGCATCCGGTCCCGGAAAGGATCGCAGCCAGCGGAAAGCCGCCGCGGCGATGAACTGGCCGTCGGCGGGCGGCGCAGCGACGAAATCGCCGGCGCGACGGTCCAATAGCCCGGTGTCAAGCTGGCCGGCGACGACATCGGGATCGGCCAGCAGAAACCGGGCGAACTCGATGTTGGTGACCACGCCGAGCACCGCGGTGTCGGCCAAAGCCCGATCCAGGGTTCGCAGCGCGGCGGCCCGATCCGGGCCGTGCGCAATGACTTTGGCCAGCATCGGGTCGTAGTCGCTGCCGACGACCATTCCCGCCGACAGGCCCGAGTCAATCCGCACGCCCGCCGCATCGGGTTCCACCACTGCCAGCACATCGCCACCGGTAGGCAGGAAGCCGTGCGCCGGATCCTCGGCATAGATCCGCGCTTCAATAGCGTGGCCCTGCAAGGCAATATCGGCCTGACTCACGGTCAGCTTCTCCCCCGCCGCGATCCGGACCTGCCACTCGGCCAGATCCCATCCGGTGACCAGCTCGGTGACCGGGTGCTCGACCTGTAGCCGGGTGTTCATCTCCATGAAGAAGAACTCGTCGGGCCGGTCGGCCGAGACGATGAACTCCACCGTGCCCGCGCCGGTGTAGTCGACGCTGCGGGCGGTATCGCATGCGGCAGCGCCGATTCGGGCCCGAGTTTCGGCGTCCAGTAGCGGTGACGGCGCCTCTTCGATGACCTTCTGATGGCGGCGCTGCAGGCTGCACTCCCGCTCGCCGAAGTGCAGGACGTTGCCGTAGGTGTCGGCCAGTATCTGAACTTCGATGTGCCTGGGGCGCAGCACAAATTGCTCCAGGAACAGCGTATCGTCGCCGAAGGCGGCGGCCGATTCCCGACGGGCACTGACCAGTGCGGTGGGCAGGTCAGCCGATTGCTCGACCATGCGCATGCCTTTGCCACCGCCACCGGCGGACGGTTTGACGAGGACCGGGTAGCCGATCTCGTCGGCGGCCTCGATCAGTTCCTGGTCGCTCAGGCCGGGCCGCGCGATCCCGGGAACCACCGGCACACCGAAGGCTGACACGGTGCCCTTAGCCGCGATCTTGTCGCCCATGGTCTGGATGGCGCCCACTGGCGGCCCGATGAACGTCACTCCCGCCGCAGCCAGAGCGGCCGCGAAATCGGCGTTCTCCGAGAGGAACCCGTAGCCAGGGTGAACAGCCTGAGCTCCGGTGCGCACAGCAGCGTCGACGATAGCGGCGATGTTGAGGTAACTGTCCCGTGCGGGCGCCGGGCCGATCGCGACCGCGACGTCCGCCGACGCGACGTGGAGCGCATTAGCGTCGGCATCGCTGTACACCGCGACCGACCGGATGCCCATCGCCCTGAGTGTGCGAATCACCCGGACGGCGATCTCGCCCCGGTTGGCTACCAGAACCGTACGCAGTTCTCTCATATCCATGTCTCTCTACATCCGGAAGACGCCGTATGACACCGGGTCGACCGGCGCGGTGGATGTCACCGAGAGAGCGAGACCGACAACGGTTCTGGTGTCAGCAGGATCGATGACGCCGTCATCCCAGAGCCGCGCAGTCGAATAATACGGGTTGCCCTGGTGTTCGTACTGCGCACGAATCGGCGCCTTCAACGCTTCCTCCTCCTCGGCGGTCAGCTCCCCGCGCACCGTTGCCAGCACCGACGCGGCTTGCTCGCCACCCATGACCGAAATCCGGGCGTTGGGCCACATCCACAGGAAGCGCGGCGAATACGCCCGTCCGCACATCGAATAATTGCCGGCGCCATAGGACCCGCCGATGACGACCGTGAGCTTGGGCACCCGCGCGCAGGCTACCGCGGTCACCATTTTGGCCCCGTGTTTGGCGATGCCGCCAGCCTCGTACTCGCGGCCCACCATGAACCCGGAGATATTCTGCAAGAACAGCAGCGGCACCATCCGCTTGTCACAGAGCTCAATGAAATGCGCACCCTTGACGGCGGATTCGGAGAACAGCACCCCGTTGTTGGCGACGATGCCGACCGGGTGGCCGTGGATGTGGGCGAATCCGGTGACCAGGGTGCTGCCGTATTCGGCTTTGAACTCGACGAATTCGCCACCGTCGACGAGTCGGGTGATGACGTTGTGCACGTCGTAGGGAATCCGGGGGTCGACGGGGACCACGTCGTAGAGCTCAGATTGATCGGCAATCGGATCAACCGTGGGCGACACATCCCAGATCCGCGGCTCGCGCGGCCCCAGCGTCGAGACGATGCGCCGGAGGATGCGCAGTGCGTCGCGGTCGTCGTGGGCGAGATGATCAGTGACACCGGAGATCTTCGAATGCAGTTCTCCGCCACCGAGATCCTCGGCCGATACGACTTCCCCGGTGGCCGCCTTCACCAGCGGCGGGCCGCCGAGAAAGATGGTGCCCTGGTTGCGAACGATCACTGCCTCGTCGCTCATGGCAGGAACGTAGGCGCCGCCGGCCGTGCACGATCCCAACACCGCTGCGATCTGCGGGATGCCCTGCGCGCTGAGATTGGCCTGGTTGTAGAAGATCCGGCCGAAGTGATCGCGGTCGGGGAAGACCTCGTCTTGGCGGGGCAGGAAGGCGCCGCCCGAGTCGACCAGATAGATACAGGGCAGCCGGTTCTGGCTCGCGATCTCCTGAGCACGCAGATGCTTTTTGACGGTGATCGGGTAGTACGTGCCGCCTTTGACCGTCGCATCGTTGGCCACGATCATGCATTCGCGGCCCGAGATCCTGCCGATGGCGGTGATGATGCCGGCCCCCGGGCATTCGTCGTCGTACATCCCGTCGGCCGCGAGCGGGGCGACTTCGAGCAACGGGCTCCCGGGGTCAAGCAGTCCGTCGACGCGATCCCGGGGCAGCAGTTTGCCTCGGTCGACATGGCGGGCCCGGGAGCGTTCCGAACCACCCAGCGCCGCCGTGGCCAGCTTGTCGCGCAACTTTGCGACAAGCGCGGTGTGCGCGTCGCGGTTTTCCGCCGGAGAGGTCATTGGTTGCACGCCAGTTTCGGTTAATGGTCACTAACTCGTGCTATGTTAGTGGTGATTAACCGAAGTGTCTAGGGAGGCGGGATGGCAGCGTCCGCTCCGGTCGGGCGTAACGACGACACCCCGGCGCCGAACCCCCGCAGCCGACGCAAATCGGACCGGCGCCTGCAACTGCTGGCCGCCGCGGAGCGGCTGTTCGCCGAGCGCGGATTTCTGGCGGTGCGGCTTGAAGACATCGGCGCTGCAGCGGGGGTCAGCGGCCCGGCGATCTATCGGCATTTTCCTAACAAGGAGTCGCTACTCGTTGAGCTGCTGGTGGGCATCAGCACTCGCCTACTCGACGGCGCCCGCGGGGTCCGATCCCGTCAGACCGATGCTGCCGCGGCACTGAACGGCTTGATCGACTTTCACCTCGACTTCGCGCTGGGTGAGCCCGATCTCATCCGGATTCAGGATCGCGACCTCGCCTATCTGCCGGCCGCCGCCGAACGCCAGGTGCGTCGCGCCCAGCGCCAATACGTCGAGGTGTGGGTGGGCGTGCTTCGCGAACTCGAGCCCGGACTTGCCGAAACCGACGCCAGGCTGATGGCGCACGCCGCGTTCGGTTTGCTGAACTCGACTCCGCACAGCCTGAAGCGGGCCGACGGCAAGGCTGCGCGCGCGGCGCGGTCACGTGCGGTGATGCGGGAGATGACCGTCGCCGCCCTGACCGTTGGCGCCGCGCCGGAATGACGAGCATTACCACTGTTCACCGGAGATTTCAGCGCCGACGGTTGTGCTGCAGGTACCCTGCAGAAATGAGGTGGGCATGAGCGATCGACGTCATCCCGATCACACCCGTTCAACCCAAGAGCGGACTGAACAAACGCAACGACTGCGTCAGCCTTACCCGTCGTACACCGACCCGGCTTACAGCGGTCAGTCGTTCTATCCGCCCCCTAACTACGGCTCGCCGCCCGACCCGAACTCCACCCACCCCACCGACAAGCTGCATCAATACTGGCTGCAGGGTCAGCCTCCGCCGGATCAGTCACCGCCGGAACCCGAGCCCGGGCGACCGAAAGCGCCACGCTGGCTCTGGATCGCCGCGGCAGCGGCAGTGGTTCTGGTTACCGCATTGGTCATCGCCCTGGTGATCGCCAACGGCACGGCCAGAAGGCAAACGGCGGTACCCGCATTGCCCGAGACGCCCAGTTCGCAGCACCCTGCGCCGAAAGCATCGCCATCACCGTCGGCGAGCGCACCCGAACCGGCCACCACTGAGCCCAGCCAGCCGGCTGATGCCAGCGCGATGCAGTCCGTGGTCTACAACGTCAGCGGCGACGGCCGCGCCATCAGCATCACCTACGTCGACAACGATGGGATGATGCAGACCGAGTTCAACGTCGGGTTGCCGTGGACCAAAGAAGTCAGCCTGCCTGAGACCGGCAGCAAGACGCCGAACGTCACCATCGTGAATATCGGACACGACGTCACGTGCTCGGTGACCGTGGACGGAGTCGAGATCAACCAGCGCAGCGGCGTTGGGCTGACGATCTGCAACGGGTCGGGCTAGTCCGGCTCAGTCAACGTCGGTCGCCAGAATCCGGTGCGGGGCACGCACAATCAGCAAGATCAGCAGCCCAACCACCATCACCAGGCACAGGCCGCCCATACCGGCGCGGACGGCCCCAAAAACGTCGACGAACACCGAAAACAGCCACGGCGCCACGAACGACACCGCGCGCCCGGTCATCGTGTAGAGACCGAAGGCCACGCCTTCTTTTCCGGCGCTGGACATCCTCAGCAGCAGGGTCCGCGCCGATGCCTGCGCCGGGCCGATGAACAGACACAGCAGCAGCCCGGTGATCCAGAACGCGCGAGGCCCCGACAACGCCATCATGGCCAGCCCAGCCGCGATGATGCTGGCCAGTGATCCGATGATGACGGGCTTGGACCCGACCCGGTCGTCCAAAAAACCGCCGAAGACGGCCCCTACCGCGGCAACCACGCTGGCGGCCACCCCGAAGATCAGCACATCGGCCGGCGAGATCCCGTACGCGTTGACGCCGAGCACGCCGCCGAAGGTGAAGACGCCGGCCAGCCCATCGCGGAAGACCGCACTGGCGATCAGGTAATACACCAGGTTCCGGTCGCGGTGCCACTCGGTGACCAGGTCCTGCCACAGCTTGCGATAGCTGCCGAACACACCGCGCACGGGGCTGAAAACTTCGGTCGGCGAAGGCAGCCGATGCGCTGTCAGCAGCAACGGCAGCGCGAACACCACGAACCAGCCGGCCGCCAGCAGCATCGCCACTCGGACGTTGGTGCCGTCGTTGACGGGCAGGTGCAGAAACCCGCGGGTATCGCCCTTACCGACGATGCAGCCGAAGTAGATGGTCAGCAACAACCCAACGCTGCCAACGAATGCCGCCGCCAAACCGAAGCCCGAGATCCGGCCGGAGTTCTGCGGCGTCGAAATCTGCCGCAGCATCGCGTTGTACGGCACGCTGGCCAGGTCGCCGCACGCCGCGGCGATAGCAAGCAACGCCAATCCGGGCCACAGGTACTGCGGGCGATCACGAATCAGGCTCATGGCGCTCACCAGCGCCACCACCATTCCG
The DNA here is from genome assembly GCA_036272035.1 of Mycobacterium sp. Classification (GTDB taxonomy): domain Bacteria; phylum Actinomycetota; class Actinomycetes; order Mycobacteriales; family Mycobacteriaceae; genus Mycobacterium. Next base: position 38,521 of record DATAZN010000437.1, read on the forward strand.
GTCAGCACGGTCAGGGCGATGCGCCGCCGCCGTGCATCTTCGACCCACACACCGATCACCGGCGCCAGCACGGCGATCGTCAATCCGGCGATCGCCAGCGCGCGACCCAGCCAGCTGGCCGGCGGCACATCACCGGGCAAACCCCTGCCGACGGTGCCGGTCAGATACACCGAGAACACGAACGTCACCACGACGGCGCTCACGCCCGCCGAACCGGTGTCCCACAGTGCCCACGCCAGCGCGTGGGTTCGCTCGGATCTGGGCGAATCGTTACTGCCGGAATCAGCCATCGTTGGTCTGTCTACCATTGGCGCATGCCGGTACCCGCCCCCAGCCCCGACGCTCGTGCCGTTGTCACTGGCGCTTCGCAGAACATCGGCGCAGCACTGGCCACCGAATTGGCAGCGCGCGGCCACAGCCTGATCATCACCGCGCGGCGCGAAGACCTGCTCAACACTCTGGCCGGAAAGCTGACCGAGAAATACGGCGTCACC